>JAJXYJ010000008.1 GCA_021780615.1 bacterium
AAGATTACGAAGAAGCTCTCAAATTAGTTGAAGGCTTAATGAGTCGTGATCCCGATCCGGATTCTGCCGAAGGAGAACAACTCACGCTTCTTACCGCTCTCATCCAAGATTACGAAGCCAAACTATTTCCGGAAACTCTTCCCGATCCGATAGAGGCGATTAAATTTCGAATGGAACAAGCCGATCTAAAACCGGCCGACCTTATCCCTTACATCGGAAGCAGAAGCCGAGTATCAGAAATTTTATCTGGAAAACGCCAACTTACTCTTGATATGGTCAGAGCATTGTCTGATGGACTTGGAATACCTGCAAAAGTTCTTGTACGAAAGCCAGACTTGGAAAATTCTCAGTATGAAAACTGGGACCCTGCACTATTGAAAGAGATGGACTCACGGGGTTATTTCGGTAGTACCTCTTTTAAGAAAAATAGCGCATCGACGCTCCTCGATGACTTTTTCTCAATAATCGGAAACCAAACCCAATTAGTTGGGATGTTGCGAAAGACCAGCTATCGATCTTCTCCTCTTACCGATAGACGCGCGCTTACAGCATGGTCAACTCGAATATTGCAAAAAGCTAAAAAAATCAAACCATCCAAAAAATATCAACATGGCACGGTCAATCTTGCTTTTATGCAAGATCTCGCAAGGTTAAGCGTGGAAGATGATGGCCCAATCCGCGCACAGGAATTTTTAAAGAAACACGGCATTATCCTTGTAGTAGAACCTCACTTTCAAAAAACATACTTGGATGGCGCAGTGCTCTTGCTCAATAAAAACAATCCTATTATCGGATTGACTCTGAGGCATGACCGTCTCGATAACTTTTGGTTTACCTTGATACACGAACTTGCACACATATCTCTGCATTATAACGAGGGTATCAGCTTGTTCTTCGACGAGATAGAAGGCATCAAGGCAGTAAACCTTGACGAAAAAGAGCGTGAAGCCGATGCAATGGCGGAAGAAGCTATTCTCCCTAAAGCAAAATGGGAAGTAAGTCCGGCCCGGCTGATACCCTCAGCTATGGCCGCTAATAGTCTGGCCAAAGAACTCGGAGTCCATGCCGCGCTTATTGCCGGCCAGATCCGGTACAAGGGTGGCAAGTATGTTTACCTCAATAAAATTGTTAGCGAAGCTAAAGTCCGGAAATATTTCCCAAATGAAAAGTGGAAAAAATAATATGCTTACCTATAAACACTACATACCAATACTTAAGTGGAAAGGGGCGGAACAGGGCGCGCTTAAAGAACTTGATGAAGAAAGAAAAAAGAGCATAACCCCGCTTATTCAATTTGTAATGCCACGACAGAAACCAAACGAACAACTTGAAGATGTTGTTCGCCGTTTTGAAGAACAGATTGAAAAGATGCCGGAAAAAATTCTCGATGTTTGGGGTGCTTCACCTGCCTTCGTTGATTTTAGCCTGCTATACACCACCGAACTTAAAGCAAAAAGCATCGAGAGTCTCTTATCAAAGAGCCCACAGTACGGCATCCGATTAATTCCTACGGTACATCTCGGTGACGATGCACAAATACATCGTGCGGCGAGCTCCGTTGCTAAAAAGAATAACTCTGGCATTTGTCTGCGTCTTATTTGCTCTGATTTCAAAGATGTCAGCGAGTTAAACAAAAGGGTTGATGATTTTTTGACCAGCTACAAGTTATCACCCGATGAGGTGGACCTGCTAGTGGACATAAAAGAAATCGAGGAAAATGGAACAAAATATAATCAATATCTATCTATAAGCCAAAGCATTGTCAATCTTTCAGAATGGAGGGGTTTTATCTTTGCCGCCGGCGCTTTTCCAAAAGATCTGACAAACTGCAAGCTCGACGAAGAGAACTTGCTTCCGCGCTTAGATTGGCAAAATTGGCTTAAGGAATTAAAAAATAGATTGGCTAGAAAACCAGCTTTTTCTGACTACACTATTCAACACCCGATCTATGAGGAGTCGTCTCAATTCTTTCACCCAACCACAAGTATTAAATACAGCTTGGAAAATGATTGGCTGATCATGAAAGGAAAAAAGCAAAAATATAATCTTTATCTTGCCAATGCAAAACTGCTATCGCAAGACAGCCGTTTCTCAGGAGAAAACTTCAGCAACGGCGATAAATATATCGCTGATCGTGCACGTCATTATGATAAATACATCAAAAATCCTGAAAAAGAAAAAGGTACCGGTAATGCTAAGACGTGGATTGAAGCTGGTATAAACCACCATCTGTCATTAGTGGCGCATCAAGTCGCCACTCTGGCCTAAAGAATATAGTTTCTCTGACCTTGGCACCTAGAGTTTCTTGATCTAAGACGGTCGATAGTTTTTGATAAATGCAATTTCTGGGTTTTGAATAAAATCCTCGCGCTTCGCCGGCCTCCTCTAAAATTTTCAGTGCCTCTTCTCTCCAAAGAAGTCTTGCTATCGATACGCAATCTTGCTCGCTATTTTTTTCTCCCTCTCTGATTACATTAAAAATAACCGATCCATCCTGATCAGCTTTGGCAACAATAATACCCCACCAATCGGGTATTATTTTTATTGCATCGTACAGATGAGTTTTGCCTACCACCAAGGTGACTTTATCAAATACTGCATTAAATATATTCATTTGTTCTGGCAATCTTTGGAGTGTATCTTGATCGCTTTTAATTTCGTAGCCATGCATGATGCCGTTTACTACAGCGATATCAATTCTTGCAGTACCATGACTGACGCCCAGCTCCTCGATGATGCGAAGTTTTTTATCTTTCGAATGCTGTTTTTCCAAGTCTTCCTTTAAGGCTGATCGTATGATCAGATCGTTTGTTAAAATAATTTTTTGAGTTTGTGTCTCCATAAAAATATAAGGAAGTATCCTATACAATATTTTATCACAAATCGGAATATTTAAGAAATAATTTATGCCCAGTTTGACGTATGGATCGGTTTTCTCTTGCTTTTGCGTCATTCAATTAGCTTAAATTGGCGTATTTCCTCTATTGCTGTTTCCATATCATCAAGTACTTTCTGATAGATCGTTTTGGTCTTTGCTGATTTCGGGTTCGCCTCGGCAAATTTAACATCATCATCGTCTACAAATCCGGCCAGTGAGATATAAGCACCGGCAAGAAGTCTAATCCGATCCTTGATTGCTTGTTTGATCTTGGCTTTAGGTTCCGGAAGCGAGGATAGCGGATTCATTGATCCGCGTTGGTGTGGTAATCGTACATTTTTTGCGTCCCGGAGGACGGCTTCGATGTCCTCGTTCATAGGCAAGCAAGAACATACGCTTGCCCTCGGAACAAGTCCAGCGAGGAGTCATATTTGCTTAACTTTTGAAAAGTTAAGCAAATCGCATTACGGTCTCGAAAATGGTTTACGTTCGGTTCAGGGTTTCTGATCGGTGCAAATCTCTCACTTCGTCTCAACCGCTCGCCACAGGGGTAAACAAGTGGCAAATTGGGGTTATCCTTCTTTGCATTCGGCCAGCAGTTGGTTCATTTGTGAGAGAACGACGGTCGGATACTTGTATTCATCCGCCCAGTCAAACGTTCGAAACTTGCTGAGTAGGGCGAGCACACAACATAAAATACCCCCAGACGGGGTATTTTATGTTGGTGAGCTTTGCAGTAGAGGGGTCGAATCTTTGGGGGTCGGGGTATTTGTAAATACCCCGTGTCGGAAATTATTCAAAACCGAGGGTTTTGAAAACGCAGTCCTGAGTCTGTCGAAGGACGAAGTTGTGAGATTCCTACCTGCGGAGCAAAATGAAAATATCCCCCAAAGGGGTATTTTTATTTTGCTTGGTACGGACTCGAACCTTCCGGAAGGGTTGACGTACTGCCAAAAAGCTGTACAATATGTGCAGTCTTTTGATAATACAAATTTCTTTTCTTAAGAAAGGTTTATTAGTTAGTTTTTGTTTCTTTATGGAGGTAAAAACTAACTAATAAATAAAAATATATAAAGGAAAGAGAAATGAAAAGAATTATCTCCGAGCAAACAACCATAAATGCGGGGTGGTTTTCCATAAAGCCGGATGACATTGTTATTATTGACATAATCAAAAATATTCACACCCTGGGCGATTATCTCAATTTTACCAAGGTAGGATTATCTGAATCAATCTCCAACGCTGATATGATCGGCGAACTTAAATCTAAAGGGATCTGGGTGGATGGTAAGATAGAAAGGCTTATTCAATCAGGTTTTTTTAAAGAAGGTTTAAGCGATTCACACCATGGAATTTATGACCAAGTGGCAATCATAAAAGGAAGAACGACATATTGCCGACACCCCTCTGTTCTGATAAGAGATGGTTTTCCAGAAGACCTTTATTTGGTGCCACCAGACGTCACATTCCAAGTGGCATATATCATATCTCATTTTGTCACCAAAACATTCCTCAATATTCATAATATGGATAGAGTTTTCATTATGAGTGAGCCATTGGAAAAACTGAATGAGGAAGATGACAACCTGATCATCGAATGGGATCCTTCCTATGGTCATTGTATTACCACTGCCTTGTACTCAAATCCGTATAGCGGGGACACCAACGCGGGGTATTTGTTCTTTATTTAAAAAAGAGCAGTGAATACCACTGCTCTTTTATTTTTTTCAAAAAATTCTCAGTACCATCTAATAAAATAACAATCATTGACTAGTGTTTCAAATAGTTGTATTTTCACTTCAGGTGAGTTCACATAAGAACTCTTTACAAATTAATAACGGAGGTAAGTCATGGCTAAAGCAGTAGTCGAGGGAGGGTCGAACAATGTTTCGGCTTCCCAGTTGAAAGATTTTTTTCGTAAGATAGATGAAGGGAGTATTACGAAACACACTCTTCAGATTTTTCTGGAAAATGGAATCTTAAAAAACAAGGATGTCATTGATTTATTAAAAAAGCTTGCCGAGCAAGACAAATATATCGAAGATTTGAGGGATGTTTTAAGGTTCTGTGCTCGCGACGATGTTGGTACGTATTACCAACAACAGTCGGCTCTGAATATGCTCAAGGGAACCAAAGTGGCGTGGGATAGACACAATCCGGATGGTACATTCACACAAAAAGAACTTAATTGGATACGATCCTGTGGTGGGGATGAAGCCGTTATCAAGGTTCTTAATTATGAAAAAGAACTTCTTTCTTTGAGAAAGAAGTAGTTCATTTACTCACCATAGGTCCCGTAATTTAAATTTGCGGGACTTTGCGGGTCTCTGGAGTTTCTTTTTGGTTGGGTATGTGCAGGAGCAGATAGAGGGGATTCACTGATGCCCCAGCATGACTGACGTAGTTAATCCCGGATTATTTCCGGGATTTTTATTTTCCCAAAAAGTTTTTAATATTATTGAACAACGAGAGCAATATAAAATGTAGAAAACATGTTGATACACATGAGGTCAAAAATTTAAAATCTTGTACTAGTACATAAAGCTTGAGCTTTTTACCTCTGACCATTCCACTCAGCAAGGAATTGTTCAAGATATTTTTTCATATATGCATTTCTTTTTTCTGCAATTTTTTTTGCCGTCTTAGTATGCATTAGATCTTTTAAAAGTAAAAGCTTTTCTTCAAAATGATGAAAGGTGGAACTGTTGAGCTTTTGATAGTTTTTTGTAGAGTTTATTTTCTGTGCTTTTTTTGTTGGATTATACAGAGGTCTTTCTTTGCTTCCGCCATACGCAAACGCACGAGCAATACCAATGGCACCAATGGCGTCCAATCTATCTGCGTCTTGAACCACATAAAATTCTTTGGATGCATTATCTCTCTTGTTATTGAGGGATTTACTAAAAGACATATTTTTAATGATAAACATCACATGCTTAATGACTTCATTGGAAATTTTTTGCTTTTTGAGAAAGTTTTCTGCGATGGTGTAATCATCTTCTTCCTGTTTTATAACTTTACGATCTCCGATGTCGTGAAGGAGTAGTGCAAGTTCAATGACAAAAGTGTCAGCTTTTTCGGTTTTGTTTATTAATCGAGCATTATTAATGACCCGCTCAATGTGCCACCAATCGTGCCCGGTACCTTCACCCGTAAGAGCTTTCTTAACAAAGTTTTCTGTCTTTTTAAGGATGAGTTCCCTTTTCATATATTACATTATATAAAAATTACTCAGCTGAAGCCACTACGCTTACTGTTCAATGGTATTTAGAATTGGGATACGCAGTGGTCTAGTTAAAAGTATCGAAATACTTGACTTATATTTACTATTATTATATAATATAATTTCAATATAAACGAAATTTGATAACTAAATAGGAGGTTGCTATGAAAGAGCTCGGTTCGCCAGAAGTAAAGCTGGTTTTAAATGGGGGAAAGAACATTCTTGATAGTGCCACTGTTCCAGTAGAGTGGCATTTTTCGGACGACATTAATAATCACAATCCTCAAAAGATTGTCGTTATTGATATTTCTGAATCTCAGGAAGAAATGATGGAAGACGATTATATACATATACCGACTAAAAATTATTTGTTGATAAAACCAACGGAATTAGTCAGTTATATACAGATACAAAAGCCTGGGGTTCATAATCTCATCTTCATTGTATCTTGTGGGCCAGATCCCAAAATAGCGTCGGCGGTCATTAGGAAATGTCTTGGGAGTATATATCTGTATCCTAAAGACATAGAAGTAGGCAGGATAAGTTCCGATTTCTATGGGTATTCTATTTATTTTAAAATAGTAGAATTTGAAATTCCCAAGGAATTATTTGCCAAAAGATCGGAAACACCTTTTGGAAATTTTGTATGGAGGTGGACTAATCGATGGTATAGCAAAGAACCCGCCGATCAATGTGCCTATCGTAAACGAAAATTTTTTGCGTTTACCGCACAGCCAATTCTTTTGATTATTGGTAGGCTTATTACTGGCATCTTTGGAACGGTCTATGGAATAGTCCTTAGTATCATTCTTCTTCTTACTGGCTTTCGACCCATTCTTCCTCATAAATTTCTCTACGGAGCATGGATCAATCTTGATGAATTTAAATGGAGCATAACAGAATATGAGTGGTATAGTCTTAAGACCAATTGGAGATGGTGGGGACTATCGGGAAATGGATCAACAAGGAAGTACATGCCTATATATTGTGTCCCCATATTTATTCCCTCTGAGATTCTGATGGGGATATCTTTCTACAAAGGAGTAATTGGATTTATACACTTTGGGATGATTAATCCCTTTGTAATCCTCGAATGGATGGCATTAGTAATTTCATCCGTTATTATTCTCATGCTAGTAAGGAAGGTCTCTAAAGGGGTAAAGGAATATAGGAAACGCAGGCCTGCTCCTGTGGGGGATGTTCAAGTTGTAAAAGCTTCTAAAAAAGTTTTGTCGCTGCGAGAGCGCAGAACGATAGATAAAATAAACTTTTTAAAAGCAAATGCGTCCATACATCAGGTGCCAAACAAAGTGGATGTTAACGAAATATTAAAAAAGGTTAATATCCGTACTCAGTTTAAGCTGAGCTTCTGGGCAACAAAAGCGAAGGTGTGTAGGCCCTTCGCGCGATAATTCTTTAAGGTTCACATGATATGTTATGTGAACCTTTTATTTTCCCAAAAAGTTTTTAATATTGTTCAATAACCTCAATATTTCTTCGCAAGTGCGAGTTATGCACAGAGGGCGGTATGACAAGATGACTGATACGTGCTAATCTTGAAAGAGAATTGTATTCATATATTCAAATAGAATGAATACTTATATTTTCTTTAATATACTATGCATAAAAAATCTTTTTTAGCGAAGTCTCTTAAAAAGTCGGTGTGGGGGTTTTCCCTTATGGAGGTTACTATCTACATTGGGATTTTAGGAGTCGTTGGTGGATTATTTACGGGAATATTATTGAGCATCACCAAAACCCAGGTCAATGAATTTTCCCAAAACGAACTATCGGGACAGCTTAATTTTTCAATGCAGACCATACAACAGCTGGTGGAAAATTCCAGCCTCATTGATAACGATCTGGGCGTGCCTAGTTCCACTCTTTCGCTGGAAATGCCTGCTGTATCTCAAGATCCCACGCTCATTTATATAAAAGATAATCAAATATTTTTACAGCGAGGCTCCAGCGCGCCGCAAGCCATTACGAACAATCACGTATCGGCGGATTCGTTGCGGTTTAATAGAATATCCCAGCCTGGCGCCAAGGATTTGGTGCAAATCGACATTGCTCTGTCGCAGATGCAGCCATCATCCGGGCAAAACATTACTCGCACGCTTTCTTCTTCTATTTTGCGGACACATGCAGCAACGTTTGATGATAATTTAAATCCCAATGCGGATAACAGCTACAGCATAGGCACATGGCCAACACTTCGTTGGAAAGACGCGGCATTCTCCGGCAGTGTTCGGGCAAACAACATCTGTTTTGGCAGTGATTGCAGAAATTCATGGGCATCGACGGCGGGAATCACCGGAACCGGCAGTGCCGGATATCTTGTCGCCTGGACGGGCGCTTCAACCGCCGGATCGTCCATGATCTATGACAGTGGAAGCGGTTTGGGGATTAATGTTCTTTCTCCGCAGGATCTTTTGCACATCAAGCAAAAATCAATCGGACAAAATATTATCGGATTAGAAGCATCAGCATCGGCATCGCGATATGATATCGGCATCGATGCTTCTGGAAATCTGACTATTAAAAACGGATCGGGAAATCCATTTATAATGAACTCCAGCGGACAGGTGGGGGTTAATACTGCTTCGCTAGACACCAACTATTCTTTTACTGTGGCAAATGGCGGTATTAAAGTAACGAATGCATCAGCAAATCCCGCGGCATATTTTTCGAATACCGGCGATGGCTATGCTCTGCAGGTAACAGGAATGTCTACGTTCTCAGGAAACGCCATTACTAATGTAGGTACCCCCATCGCATCAACTGATGTGGCAACAAAAGCCTACGTGGACGCGGCGAGCGGAGGAGGGTTGAAAGTATATAAAAGTGACGGGACGACTCTTTTGGGGCCGCTTTTACCATTTACAAATGCAACAATTAGCGCATGTAATGGATGGGGGTATGTTACACCAGCTGGTACCTTTTATTTTCTAACTAATAGCGATTGTAAACCATCTACTATTCCGCTTGGTATAATTTACTATGGTGGTTCTAATTGTACAGGATCCGCATATATTGGAGGTGGTGGCAATACATGGTTAAGTGATGGAGTGAATACATTCTTTTTTAGTTCGTCACCCATTACGGTGTTTTTAGCTTCATATAGACAAAATGGAGGGTCCTGCACTGTTTATGGTAGTAATGTTAGTGGTATGTATCTTGGCGCATCTCCTTCCTTGGCGTGTGGTAGTGTTGGAAATTGTATTGTTAAATAATGAACTTTTACAATAACAGGAAAAAAAATGTAATTATCATCATCTGTGGTGCCATTTTTTTGCTCTGTGTTGTTGTAGTTGTTGTTCTTTTTATTTCGTACCAATATGTAGGTGCGCCAGTAAATATAGCAGCAAAAAAAATTGAAAAGACTTTTCAGGAAGGAAACTGTCCCGTACAATCAAAACAGTTCACCGTGAATGGTGGATCGATGGCGCCCTTTATAAAATCAGGAGAAATTATCCAAGGACTTTTAGGTTATTATAATTGCCATGCAATCCAGCGAGGGGATGTTGTCCTTATTCATTACGCAGGTGATGCGTATCCGCTTATCAAATTCGTGCGCGGTGTTCCCGGGGATTTGTTCTCACTTGAACAAATTGGAAATTCGTACGCTTTAAAGATAAACGGCAAAGTGGTTGTGAATTCAGACAATCTTCCTTATCGCATTAATGACAGCGGGTACAATATGCTTTCATTGTATGCCAATGGTTATCACCACAGTATACCGGCGCAGGCGTATCTCATATTAGGGGACGATCCAAACGGATCACTGGACAGCGAGCGCTTCGGTTTAGTTGGAGAGTCGGATATTCTTGGTAAAGCGGTTGTTCCTCATCAATAAAAAATAAATAAACAGACTCCCTTCATAGTCCCGGCATTTATTATGGATGGAGAAGGGGATACAATGATGACACACGATTCTGAGATTCAGTATATCGTGGAGCCCATCATCACTATGATTATATTCTATTGGATTATTATTATGTCATGGCTTGCCTTTCTGGGGTATTGGGCAATCGCCGCCATTGGCATAAAGAAAGACGTTACCAAGGGCATATGGTGGGGCAACCAAGTGTATATTATCAGAATCAGGCTGATTGCCGCGGTGATTGTTATTTTGTTGGTCATTGCTCGCTTTTCCAGCATCAATCATTTCTTTGCATATAGACCAGGCGCAATGGGGAATGTTGTGGCAGAAATTGGCGCCATGTTATGTGCTTTGGGAATTGCTCTTGCTATTTGGGCACGTTTTCATTTGGGTAAAAACTGGAGCAGTCATCCGGCTTTAAAAGAAAATCATGAATTGATTACGTCCGGACCCTACCGTTTCGTTCGTCATCCAATTTATACCGGCATTTTGTTTGCCGAGCTAGGCACCATGTTGGCTATTGGATACGTGTGGCTCATTCCATTAATTTTTGGGGTGATTGTTTTTGTGCGAAGAGTTTCAATCGAAGAGCGCATGATGATGAATCAGTTTCCGAACACGTATCCGGCATACAAAAGGCACACAAAGGCATTGATTCCGTTTGTGTGGTAGAATAAATACCTATGATCAAAGAATACATACAATATCTAAAAGATAACCCGCAGGGCTACTGGTTTAAGCGCAAACTGTACGGTTGGGGGTGGACGCCCGTGAAATGGGAGGGGTGGTTGGTGATACTTATTGGCGTAGCATTTTTTGTGGCGGGTATGTACGTGGCAGAAACTGATGATGCGCCGGGTGTGGCGGTATTGGGTTTTGTGATAATGATTACGCTCATATTATTTTTTGGCTTTTGGAAAGGAGAAAAACCGCGCTGGCAGTGGGGGGTGCCCAACAAAGACAAGTAGGGATGTGTGATTATTGTCTCCTTGATGTTGCCACAAAAGAAAAACCGATGAAGACACCGGTTTTTCTTTTGCTCTATAAGGATGTTGCTGAGTTGACATAAATGACGCCACTGTATTGAGCCAGATTCAAAGCTGTATTCAAAGCTTCGGTCGGGCTTGAGGCATTCATGCTTCCAATATTTCCAGATGTGTTTACAAACTGGTAGAAATAAGCGCCATTTTCGCCTAAGGGGTTAATGGGATCCCCACCGCCAACGCCGCCAAGAAGTATGACACCGCTAGCAGAAGTCCTATTTTCAGCAAGCAGTATGGCTTGTGTAGGACTCTCAGCAATAATAGTCTGCACGTTTCCTGAGGTATTTACATATTGATACGCCTGTTGTGCTGATACGGTGGTTCCTAGAAAAAGGGCCACAAATGCAATGGCTGTTATCGATGTGGAAAGATTTCTTACCATCATATATTTTTTGTTATATTATTTTAAAGTGTGGAGATAATATTGCCGACTACACAATATCTCTTCCTTACCTATAAGCTGTGGGAGGAGGTTTCTTTCATATTGTGTATGTGTAGGTAATCCCCACAATCAGAGTCACATAACCAGTCTTCTTATTCTTGGGTGTATCGCATATATGTTTTTTAATAGACCCAAGCGCCACAATCGTTAATGAAAATCAATACTGCTTAAAGAGCGCAAGTGATATGTAGGAAAAAAGTTTTGAGAAAAAGCCATATTCTTTTTGCCAATCGGCGAGGGTGATTTGTTTTGATTGAGATAGGTCGTTTGCAAAAACGACATTGAGTTGCGCGTTAAAGAGGGGGTCAGCAATACCCATAAGGTTTTCGGTATTTAATTCATACGATCGGTTATCAATATCAGCGGATCCAACAACAGACCATACATCGTCGGCAAGCATCATCTTTGCGTGAATCATACTGGGTTGGTATTCGTACAATTTAACTCCTGCCTCAAGCAGTTGTGTATAATCCGCATGCCATGCGGAAAGAATAAAAGGAGAGATAACGGTGCCGGGAGAAAGAATGCGAACATCGACTCCATCGCGTGCCTTTGCCTCGAGTATGGCAAGAAAATTTTTATCGGGAATAATGACGGTATTGAGAATGTATAATTTCTTTTGTGCCGACAGGGCGGTAAGCATAAAGGTATCGCGGATAGGGTTGGTGTTTTGAGGCGGAAAACTGGGAATTGAGATGAGAGTGTTTATTTTTGTGGTGGTAGCGGTGGAGGATGATAATGTATTTTTTTTCGTTGATGGCAGGGGAGGATAAAAGACGTGGCCAGTGAGAAATTCTCCGGTAACTTCCCTCCATAGTTCGGCAAATATCTCTTGGACAGATTGGGCGGCGGTATTGTTGACTTCAACCATAAAATCGTTGTACTGATTGTATTGATTGGTATTCATAATCCAACGATCTTCAATACCCACGGATCCGACAAAAGCAGTGGTGCCATCGATAATAAACGTACGCACGTGGTTACGTTCATCAAATTGCATAGGGTTGAGTATTAAAAAGGGATGGTACCAGGCAACGATGCCCCCGGCTTTTTTGAGTGTGGCGATGTGTTGCCCGGACACGGAAGAACCGCCAAACGAATCAAGAATAACTCGCACCGTAACGCCACGTTGTGCGGCGACAGTGAGTGCGGTAAAAATCTGATCACTAAAAGAACCATTTTGCCACGGATAGTCGGCAATATTGATTGATGTGGAGGCGTGATTAATGGTTGCAAGCAATGTTGGTAAGAATGCGGTATCAGAAATCATGGTTGCCGCATCGTCGTGGTTGAGGGCGTTGCCGGTAAGATGAGAGAGTGTTGTAAGAAATTCGGCCGAACCAACGGGGGCAGGAGGGCTGGTGAGGGTAAAGGGGGCGGCGTTTTGTGGGTCTGGAATAAAAATACTCTGTACCACTATTGCCGTGAGTATGAGTCCAAGAAATCCAAAGATAATATAATGAGCGCGAGACATTGTTTTAGTATATCATTAATACAACGCTTTTATTCATATGAGATACACGGGGTGTAACAAAATTTATGAACGACAGCATATCATATTCTCTATATACATCCCATAGTAATTCTTTCTCCTTATATTTTTTTAATAATATACACAGAGGTGTTTTTAAAGAAAACATGGTCGGCTACATTTTTATTATTGTTGTATAGGGTTTTTATAAATCTTAATAGCAAAAGAATAAAATTATCTCAATTTTTACGATCGTAAAAATTGAGATAATTTTTACTATAAGGTTACTGTTGACAGTATGTGTGCGAGTAAGGAATGAATGTGTTATTATTTGTATGGTCAGTGTATGCTTATCATTATGTAGAGTGATTAAATGACATACGGATAAGATGGTGTAAGATATAAAATAAAATCCATTATTATCTGGTCATGTACTATTACATATTAATGAATTATTATGGCACACGTATACGAGAATGCATATTTTAAAGACAAAGTTGTGCCCATCACAGACGCGCAGGTAAGCGTTGCAAGTTCGGCGGTATTGTATGGTTTGAGTGTATACACTGTGTTTAGGGTTTCTCATACCCCCAAAGGTCTTGCGGCGTTTCGTTTGGGCGATCATTATCGGCGACTAGTTAACTCAGCTCGCATTATTGGTCTTGATACATTCGAGCCGGCATGGAGTTATCAAAAATTTGAAGATGCGGTTCATGCAGTGTTAAATGCCAATACAATTCTTGGTGATGTGTTTGTACGGGCAACGGTGCACGCATCTGATATGGTACCCGGTACGCGTTCTCGCGGGGTAGCGACTACGGTGAGTATATTCATATATGATGCCACCCCCATTCTTTCCGGGGAGGGTGTACGGCTTAAAACGAGTGTGTGGCGGCGAGTCCCTGATTATGCTATTCCGTCTCGTGCCAAGGTAAATGGTGCCTACGTTAATTCGGTTCTTGCAAAACAGGATGCATTGGATAGTGGCTACGATGACTGTATATTTTTGGATGCCGCGGGGCACGTGTGTGAATTAAGTGCGGCAAATATTTTTATGGTGCGTGATGGCGTACTCATTACCCCCGACACTACCAGTGACTTACTTGAGGGTATTACCCGCCGCACGGTGTTGGAGCTTGCCTCCGTTATGGGTATAAAGGTTATAGAACGAGGCATAGATTTGACGGAGTTATATATTGCCGATGAAGTTTTTGCATCAGGTACATCAGCGCTCATTGCGCCTATTAGCGTAGTTGATGCGCGGGTTATTGGCACAGGTACCGTTGGCCCGATTACCGCACGTATTCGTGAAGTATATATGTATAGTATGCAGGGAGATGATTCGATGTACGAACACTACCTGACGTATATGTCTCATAATATGTAGGGAATGGGCTTATGTTCATCCTTTTTATCTTTCTTATAGTGGGAAGTTTTTGTGTGTTTAAATTATATACCCAAAAATATGAAATGAGTTTTTAAAAACTACACTAATAGATTGATCGTATGTAGGAATAGAAAATCATTGGAAATAACTGCGTCATAGTGATATATTTAAAAAAGTAACATTTTTAATTAAATTAAAGGAGGTTTTTGTGGAAAGAATAGAACCTACTTTTAATAGAGGAAGGATAACCGTCGTGCAATATCCCATGCGGACAGTGATGGGACGATGGTTTGGATACCTTGTCCGCACCTGTTCGGCAAAGTGTGTTGCCGGGTGTGAAAAGATATTTCATTCCTCAAGAAATCACCTTATGTAAGTAAGGTGATTTTTATATACGCGAGCAATATTTTTTTGAGTAAATATGCGCTATACTTTATGGAGTAATACCATATACATCTATGATAAAAGAATTTAAACAATTTTTACTTCGAGGAAATGTCGTTGACTTGGCGGTCGGGGTCGTCATCGGCGCCGCATTTGGAGCGGTAGTTACCGCGCTCGTAGCCGATATTCTTACGCCGTTCATTGCGGCAATCGCCAAGGTGCCGGATTTTTCTGGCATTGTATTCACCATCAATGGCAGTAAATTTATGGTAGGCCATTTTATCAATGTACTTATTTCTTTTGTGCTTGTGGCGGCTGCCATTTTCTTTTTTGTCATTAAGCCCATGAACATGCTCATTGCGCGTGCTCGCAAGGGAGCACCGATGGATCCGACTACCAAAAAATGCAAAGAGTGTTTGAGCGACATTCCTGTAGACGCTACTCGTTGCGCCCATTGTGCGCAGATCGTTTCGTGAAGTTATCATGCTATTCACTGTGTTGTGCTTTATAAAAAACGCCGGAGCTTGAAGATTCAAGACGGCGCTTTCAGTGGAAATGTGTTTTGGGAATGATAATGGATATTTTTATTCCTTTGGGGAAGAATATTAAACAGCCATCGATGACCGCATGCAGTGCACACGCAGAATACCTCGCCGTTTTCATTCATCTTTTCCAGATGGACATGATCCATTGACCCCAAACAGTTGGGACACATTTCCTTACCCTTCTGTTCCATAGAGCCTCCTCTATAAGTGGTGATACAAAAAGTACGTACCATATAGTGTACTCCAATATCAATAAAACAAACAGTGCAAAACAACGTACGCGTTTACGTTTGTGTCATTCATTTGAAGATATACTTGTGCTGGAGCAATCCAGCCGGCTTTTTTATATAAAAAAACACCCGGTAGTTCCCCGAGTGTGTCGACCTACTTTACCTGGTCTATATAGGCCAACGTTAATTAAACGCCTGTTTGTTTATCGTCGGACACAGCAGGCTCCGACTAGGGAAAGCGATTTACGAACGCTTTGGCTTGCCGCCGGTGGGGACCCGTACCATTTTCCGTTCGAAAACGAACTGTTGGTACGAAACCTTTTCACTGCGGTGGCTGCCGTCGCGTCCAAAACCGTTTGACCGAAGTAGTTTATCGGCTTCCCGGGAAAGACTTTTTGCAGATGGTTTCATAGGCTTCGATGTGTTTCATACGAACCTCCATTCTTTTGTGACTAGATGTTGTTTTTCTTGTTCGTTTCCGAACGCGCTGTTCTATTGTGAAACCATCCTTTGCCTGCAAAAATTCTTTCTTGTAGAAAACTAAAAATACCATAGCATTCCGAACTGATTATGTCAAATGTATAAATATCGATGAATATAGCTTGTTTCTATTTAGTTTCGGATTTATGCTGTGCACATCTATGACCCAACAGGAAGCCTTGGACATTTTAAAAAGCGGAGCAAACGTGTTCCTGACCGGCGAGCCCGGCTCGGGTAAAACGCACACAATCAACGAATACATTGGTTACCTGCATGACCATGGCATCAGTCCGGCAATCACGGCTTCCACAGGCATTGCGGCAACGCACATTAACGGCATGACCATCCATTCATGGAGCGGCATAGGGATACAAAAAGTGTTTTCGGAAGATGATGTGGCGGCAATCGCGGGGCGCAAAAAAATTGCGTCGCGCATCGCCAAAAACCGCATTCTGATCATTGACGAAATCTCAATGCTGGATGCGCAGACGCTGGATGCCGTTGAAACGGTGTGCCGGGCAGTCAAGCAGAGCGGCTTGCCGTGGGGCGGCATGCAAGTGGTGTTTGTGGGCGATTTTTTCCAACTGCCGCCTGTGTCCCGTGCCGGCGATCCGCCGCGGCAATTTGCATACCAATCAAACGCCTGGCAGGATGCCCGTCCGGTTGTCTGTTATCTGAGCGAACAACACCGGCAGGATGATGCCACATTTCTTTCAATCCTTTCGTCAATTCGCACGGGAGATATTGTGGAAGAAATCCACCATGTTCTTTCCCAAAAAGTGCGTGCGCCCAAAGGCAGCGGAGAGCACACAAGAATATACTCACATAACATGAATGTCGACCGGGTCAATGATGATCGGCTGCGAGCATTGGATGGCAAAGAAAGGACGTTCGCCATGGGATCGCGCGGTCCCGAAGACTTGGTCAAGCAGCTCAAAAAAGGATGCCTTTCTCCCGAACTGTTGCGGTTGAAGGTCGGAGCAAAGGTGATGTTTACCAAAAATGATACTGAACACCAATTCGTGAACGGCACCATCGGCACTGTGGAAGGATTTTCCAAAGAAGACGGTTCGCCCATTGTGCGCACGGAGCGCGGCTATGCCGTTGAGGTAGCCCAAGAAGAATGGTCTATCGTGGACGGCGAACGGACGCTGGCAAAAATTTTCCAATTGCCGCTGCGTTTGGCATGGGCGATTACGGTGCACAAGAGCCAGGGCATGACGCTCGATTCGGCAATCATGGACTTGTCTGATGCGTTTGAGTACGGGCAAGGATATGTGGCCTTGTCCCGCGTACGGGCCTTGGACGGCCTGCATTTAATTGGGTACAACGCGCGGGCGTTGGAAGTGCACCCCGACGTGCTGGAAGCGGACGTGGCATTCAGGCAGCAGTCGCTCGCAGCGCAACAAGAATTTTTGGCAATGTCTGATGCCGACAAACTGCAAAGCCAAAAAGCATTCATAGTCCGCTGTGGCGGTGCGACACAAAAAGGAGAGAAAGGGAAAAAAGTAAAAAAGCACAAAGACCTTTCCGCCCGCCGCACGGGAGACAAAGAAAACACCCGTGACAAAACGGTGGCGTTGTGGCGGGAAGGCAAGGACGCCAAAGAAATCGCGCGCCTGCGCGGACTTGCAGAAGGCACGATTGTGGCGCACCTGGAAGAGTCATACATGAATGGCAGCATGGACATCGGCGAATTGCGGCGGCTGGCATCGCCGCGTTTGGTGCAGGCGCTACCCCAAATAGAAGCCGCATTCAAAGAACTCGGCATGGCAAAACTTTCCCCTGTGTTTGAAAAGCTGAAAGGGGAGTATTCCTACGACGACCTCCGCCTCGCCCGCATTCTTTTGAGCGCCACACCGCAGTGATTCCTTTACGCCCCTCCTGGCGAGGGGTATACTTCATGCATCTGTATGAAGATTAAGGAATCGTTTAAAATCACTAAAAAAGGGTGAGGTATGCAAGAGGAAATAGCCAAACAAATAAGATTTGCCACACTTATTATAAAAAATGAGATGCTTTGGTATTTGTAAAATTTATGTCCTATAGAACTAGAAAATTTGATGCGAGGAAATATTGGGCTAACAAGTCTTACTGTATCATTTGTAAAGAACATAAAGTTAAGAATGGTCAGATTTGTGGAGAATGCGAAAAGAAAGGTGATTTTAAAGAAGGAACGACCGAGATAAATATAGGTAAGATAACTGACGAAAATTTAATTGCTCAATTCACAGCTCAGGAACAAGAACGGACACAAGCCCCTGAACGAGTCGTTTCTCTTGTGGGTTATTTGAAAGATTGCGCTCAAGCGATCATGAGGTCAGTTGCGCTTACCAATATAACAACAGGTGAAATTGAATTTATACCTCTTGAGCCGGATGCACTCCAACAATTAGCTGATGGACAAATCAAGATAAAAGGCAAAGAGGCTCTTGATATGCTTTACAAGGTTAGAGCCCAAGCTTCAGAGTTCGAGATTATTTTAGGGACTCTCTTTGTGAAAGGATATAAAGGCAATGGTAATCGAATAAGTAAGATTAACGCACCTCTTCTATATTTAAAAATCGATGCTGAAAAGACCGATGACGATGATGTGATTTTTACCCTTAAAGATGACGATACTGTTCACCTCAATCAATCTCTTATTGCAGGAATAACAAGTGCTAAAAATGATGAGGAACTCGAAGTGCGTTTTCAAGACCTTTATTCTGCTATTCCCGAATGGCCACTTACTCTTGATTCAATTCGCAAATTTTTCAGTAGTTTAACCAATTATTTCCCCGAGGTTTTCAAGGAGGGTGATTTTTCTAATTTTATAGAATTTAACGAAAACGACGCGGACAAAGAAGGATATAAACTTTGCCCTTCGCATTGCATCATTCTTGCACCACGACAGGAGGGAGAAGGTACGGTAGTGGAGGAGTTGGGTGGCATACTTTCAGACACAAAAGATAAAACAGCATTAGATTTTCTATTGCTTGAAAATCCATTGACTGCTGGTAACCCGGTTTCATCGGTGGATAATAAAACTGCTAGCGGATTTTCTGAACCAGCTTCATCCGAGGATGCCAACTGGCATAATCTTTTCCCTTTCGATTTAAGCGACACCCAGAAGAAAATTGTATTGAATGCCAGAAAAAATAATCTCACTGTTGTTTCGGGGCCTCCGGGTACTGGGAAATCATACACAATCGCGGCAATAATTTTAGACCATCTTCTCGGTGGCAAGAGAGTGCTCTTTGTATCAAGGATGGATAAAGCTGTCGATGTAGTTTCGTCCTGGCTTGAAGAATTTGTTGGGCCCTACTCAGTAGCTCGTTCGGGAGCACGTAAAGCACAAAGAGCTCTTTCCGATAAACTCGATGCTATTACTGGACCCAATAGTCCTGTAAGTCCTTATAACAAGAAACAAATAGAAGATGCGATTAAAGAACACGAGAAGGCACAGAAAAAACTAGCGGAGCTCGAAGAAGAATTTACTGATGCGATTACCAATGAACGCAGTTGGGCTGGAGTACAAGAAAAAATTGAGGATATAAATTCTCGACTTAGTATTGATTTTGAGTCAGATGGTCTTTCGATAAAAAAAGCAAAGGCATCAAAGCTTAAGGAGAAAATCAAAGGTGCCGACGCTTTGTTGAGAAATAAAGGATTTTTTATACAGACTTGGTGGGGTAACCGAACTATAAAGAGCATACGTTCTCGACTTGGTGCTCCCGAAAACACAACGGCTCAAGATTTAATTTTAATGGCAGAGCGAATTGAGAACGAAAGAGTTAAAGAAGAATTAGAAAACGAAATCGCTAAATTTGACGCCGTCGATAAGATTTGGACAGAGATTCAAGCCCTCAAGATTCAACTGCGAACACTTGCGCTCAATAATCTCAAGGCGCGCCTTCTCGGCAATCTTCATCTCATTGTCCATAACTACGAAAAGAGAGTGGAACTAAAAAAGTTTGTTAAATCCTTGAGAACCGCCAATATCCGAGAGAAGCTTGCTCTACTTAAGCAAGTCAAAACTGAAACACTTCTTGTCTCTTTTCCATGTTGGGCAAGTACTACTTACCACCTATCGCAGATTTTACCTATCCAGCCCGGTATGTTCGACCTTGTTATTTTTGATGAGGCAAGTCAATGTGATCTAGCTTCTGCAATACCAGCACTTTATCGTGCCAATAGAGCGTTAATTGTTGGGGACCCGAAACAACTCAACCATGTAGTTTTTCTCGGTAAACAAGCAGAGTATTCCTCGTTCGCAAAAAATAATGTGTCACCTGATATACAGGCGAATTATCGATATTCAACAAACAGTCTTTTTGATGTAGCTGAAAATCTTGTGCCCCAAGCAAACTACTTTATGCTGGATGAACATTTCCGTTCCGATCCTCATATCATTGGATTTTCAAACAAGATGTTTTATGAAGATCAAATTCGCATAATGACACATAAGCCGAAAATGGGACTGATCGACCAAGAGGCACCTATTCAACTCGATTATGTAAAAGGTAAAAGAAGTGAAGGAGCCGCAAATCCGACAGAAATTGAGGCTATATTTAAGCATGTCAGACAAATTATTGATCAATCTCCAAGTGATAAGCCAACCACTATAGGAATCCTTTCTCCATTCAGAGATCAAGTAAATGCGATAACAAAAGCACTTCCAGGATATCTTTCGCTTACTGAAGTAGAACGACACAAGATTGTGGTAGGTACTGCACATAGTTTGCAAGGTGACGAAAAAGATATTGTAATTCTTTCTCTATCGCTTGATCCAAAATTTCATCACGGTACACTTAATTTTTTGGAGAAACCAAATGTTTTCAATGTTTCTATTACGCGTGCAAAAAAGCGACTTATTGTCGTGTCGTCTGTAAAAACCGATGACTTACCAAACGGATTATTAAAGGAATTTCTTATTCATGCATCTCAAGTCCCAGCTTCTGAAATACCCCGAGGAATATTTGATTCAAAGTTTGAAGAACAAGTCTCCCAAGCTTTAGAGAGGACAGGTCTAAAGGTTTGGCCACAATATCAAGCGGCAGGATTTTATATTGATTTAGTTGTCGGAGACGGAAAGAGTTGGATTGCAGTTGAATGTGATGGACCCACGCACTTTGATATGAAGGAAGGCCAAAATTTTTACGATGTGTGGAGACAGAACATTCTTGAAAGGGCTGGCTGGAGATTTATTCGCATTTCTCATAGAGATTGGGAACGTGATTCTAATAGTCAAATTGAAAAGGTCAAACAAGCATTAATATCAATAAATATTTAAAAAATATGAAGATAGAAATTTTTGAAGAAGACGGAGATAATACACTTTCATTTGGCGATAAATACGCAGATTTTACGATCGATGTATTTCCAGACTCAAAAACATATCAATCCAGGATGAGTTTAAAGGATGATGTTTACTACCGTACCGAAAAATTTGAGTATCGTATTCAAGCTAATCCCCTAAAAGTAGAAACTCGACTAACCGAACGAGTAGATGAGCCACCAGAACGATATTGCGTAAAAGACGGTATTGTTTTAGAGTCCGATATTTTAGCGGATAGAAAAGAAATGGCCTCAATGAGTTCAATGACCAAAGAGTTTATTGATGGTCTTAAAAAAGAAGTTGAATGGCATGAGGACTGGGCGGGCAATCCTGTGTCTATGTATATACTTTCTAAACATTCTGAAATAATTTCTCCGGATGATTATCGTCGTCATTTGCGACAGTTCTCCGAAAAAATAAAAATCGCAACACATAAAATTGAGAAAATTCTCGCATCAGATTCAACGGGATTAAAAGTTACCGATAAATATACTGATTCGGGGCGAGCGATTTGGTATCCAAAAGAAAAACAGGACAGCATGTCAGAGGAGGAAACTAAAAAAGCCATTGAGCATGCACATAAAATCCAAGAGAAACTATTTGATCAAAAATCGAAAGAATATGTTGGCATTTCAGAGAGCGAGTTTAGATCAACTAAAGATATTCTGGAAAATATCGAGACATTTCTAAATAAAAAACCTGTTTCTGCTAAAAAAGAATTAGAACCAAAAATATCAAAAACGAAAGGATTTATCATATCTTTGCTTCTGACTTTATTCCTTTCGTGGATTGTAAGTTGGTTTGTAGATATAAACCCATTTTTGATTTTTATTATTGTGCAGGTTGTTGCCTTTGCGCAAAGCATAATCGGCGGATGGCTGGGAAGATTACTTGAACAAAAATAAATTAATGGTATGACACAAATTTTATTAATCCTAAATACGATAGGAATCAGCGTAATAATTTTTCTTTTGATTAAGAACAAAGGTGTTGATTATGTGGCTAAAATTTCAACGCTATTCGATAACTTCTCTGAAAAGAATGGTAGTGCTTTAAAGGATGAAATGACTCGAAATAGGCAGGAAGTCGCCGAATCTGAAAAAAGATTAAGACAAGAAATTGCTACTCTTTTTAAGAGTTTTGGTGATCCCGTAGAAAGACGCATGGCTGATCTCTCAACTACGCAAAATAAAAATTTTGAGGGATTTTCTAGTAAGCTCACTGAGCTGATTGATAAAAATGAGGCTAAAATAGATAAAGTTAAAGAAGTGGTAGAGAAAAAGCTTGAAGGAATTCAAAAAGATAATGGCGAAAAACTTGACGCTATGCGAGTGACCGTTGACGAAAAATTGCATGCCACGCTAGAAAAAAGATTCGGCGAATCATTCAAGGTTGTTAGTGATAGACTTGAGGCAGTCCATAAGGGACTTGGTGAAATGCAGGCGCTTGCATTAGGAGTCGGTGATCTTAAAAAAGTGCTTAGCAATGTAAAATCTAGGGGCACTTGGGGTGAAGCACAGCTAAGTAATTTGATAGAGGAAATTCTTACTCCTGAACAATACGAAAAGAATGTTAAAACTAAAAAATCCAGCAAAGATGTTGTTGAATATGCCATTAAGCTACCCGGAAATGATGAGGATATAAAGCAAGTTTGGCTACCTATTGATGCAAAATTTCCATTGGAGGACTACCAACGTTTAATTGAGGCTCAGGAACAAGGGGATCTACTTTTGATTGAAAAATTAAGTAAGTCGTTGGAAACCAGAATTAAATCTGAAGCCAAAGATATACGAGACAAGTATCTTAACCCTCCATACACAACTGACTTTGGAATTCTATTTGTGCCTATAGAAAGTTTGTATGCTGAAGTTTTAAGACGACCCGGATTATTTGAACAAATACGTCGAGAATATCGGGTAATTATTGCTGGACCGACAACGACACAAGTTATCTTGAATAGTCTCCAGATGGGTTTTAGAACGCTTACTATTCAAAAGCGATCTAGTGAAGTTTGGACACTACTTGGGGCAGTAAAAACCGAATTTAGTAAATTTGGTGATTTGTTAGAAAAAACCCACAAGAAAATGCAAGAAGCAAGTAACACTATTGAGGATGCCGTTACTAAAACTAGGACTATTGAGAGAAAATTAAACAAGGTGCAAAATCTGCCCGTTGCAGAAGCCGAAAAATTAATTTTAGAGGCACAAGAGGAGGATGTTGCCCAATCTTAACTTAGCCAGTGTATGAAATTATCAAAAACTAATTTTCTAATATGTCTCGATTGTGCTAAGAATGCTTGGCTTAAAATTCACAAACCAGAGATATATAAGAAAAAACAACTGTCTTCTTTTGAATTAAATATCATTGATACTGGCAATCAAATTGACGAACTTGCTCATGGCCTTTTTCCCAACGGAACGCTTGTAGAATCTCGCGACGATACAGAACTTACAAAGAAACTTATAGCCGATAAGACACCGGTTATTTATCAGCCGGTTTTTTCTACTGATAAATATATTACAGCTTCTGATATTTTTGTTTGGAATTCAGATACAAATATCTATGATCTGTATGAAGTAAAATCATCAACAGCTTCCGAAGAAGATGGTGGAAGAAAGACTGAAGACTATTTGATAGACATGGCTTTCCAAAAGAATGTTTTGAATTATTTAGGTATTCAGGTTGGTACACTTAATTTAATTAGACTTAATAAAGAGTATGTTCGCACCGGAGACATTAATTTGAAAGAATTATTTTTAATTGAAAATTTAACCGAACAAGTAAATAAAAACCTTGAGGATATTAGACAAAAAATGGAAGGTGCTCACGAACTGTTGTCTAAGGAAGCCGAGCCTCATGGACATTGTGATTGTATGTTAAAGGGACGGAATTCCCACTGTACAACTTCGTGGTATTCAAATTCAGATCTCCCAGAATATCCCGTGCACGCGATTGCACGAATTCACAAGAAAAAACTGACGGAGTTGGTAGATAATAATATTTTTAGTATCTATGATGTTCCGGATGATTTTGAATTATCTGATAACCAACGAAGACAAGTAAATACCGCACAATCTGGAAAAGAGTATATTGATAAAAAAGGCATTTCAGAATTTTTAAAGACAATGAAATACCCCTTAGCTTTTCTTGATTACGAAACGTATCCTTCTGCGATACCAAAATATAATGGATATCGACCGTACCAGCAGATTCCATTTCAGTTTTCACTCCATGTGATTGAATCTCTAGAAAGCGAATCCGTCCATTATGACTTTATTTATACAAATCAAGACTGTCCAGATGAATATTTTTCGGAAGCACTAAAAAAATATCTTCCAAAAACAGGAAGTGTTATCGTTTGGAGCCAAAAGTTTGAGCAAGGCATTAATAAACAGCTTGGCGAACGTCTGCCTGAATATAAAGATTTTATGCAAAATGTTAACAATCGAGTTGTTGACCTAATGATTCCATTTTTTGGTAAAACAACAATGTATGATCATCCTAAATTTAAGGGCAGTGCGTCAATCAAGTATGTTTTACCGGCTCTTGTACCACATCTATCATATAAAAATATGCATATCCAAGAAGGAGGTACCGCATCAGATACATGGAATCGTATTGTGTCCGGAGAATATTCTGAGGATGATAAAAATATGAAAATACAAGCATTAAAGGATTACTGTCACCTTGATACTTTGGCGATGGTTGAAATTTGGAGAGTTTTAAGATCGGTATAATTATGCAAACTGAATCAAAAAAATTCCATAGCAAAGCAAACTCATGATGAGGTGTACAAAATCGATGAAAAATTAACAAAATAAAATATGGCTATTAAAAATTTATGGTCTCTTAATGTAGATGAATTGCTGGTAGCTGACGAATTAAAGCAGTACTTTGCAAAAGATCATTACGAGATTCTTTTTCCACTTAATGCTCAAATGAAGGATGTCGACCTTGTTCTATTTGAATTAAAAAAGAATAAGGCAACTTCAATACAAGTCAAAGGAAGTCGGACATACACCCTAAGAAAATCGGAGATAAGAGAATTAGGGGATGGGAGCTCTGCTTTATTTCGTATTGCTAAAAAGTCCATATTTACTCCTCAAAATAAAGTAGATTATTTTGTATTTGTTTTGCATCATTTTAAAGATGGGGAACTTAAAAAAAGAATAGAAGTTGATCATTTAGTTATACCTATTGATGATCTAAAAGGTGTCTGCAAAAAGAAGATTTTGAGGAAAGGAGGGTATTACTTTTTTACAATTTGGCTTAGTTCTGATGGAAAAAAGATTCGTGATTTTAATAATCCGAAGTTTCATACTATTTCCCTTTCAAAATATCTTAATAACTGGAAGCTCCTAAAATAAACTATGGCTCAAAATAAACAAAATTTATGATCAATCTTAATCAAAATTATAAAATTTCTTCAAAAGCAAAAACATACGTATTTATCAGGTTATGTATCATTTTGGGGATTATATCTTGTGTAGTATTATTTCAGGGATTATCTGCATGGCTTAATACATTTATTTCGCTATGGTTGATTGTTGGAATTTGGATATATCTAGCAATGTATTTGATATACAAAAATATCTCATATCAAATAGATGATTATAAAATAGCAATTAATTCTGGCGTCTTCACTAAACGATCAAAGGCAATTTCTTTTGATATGATTCAGAATGTTGATGTTCTTTCTGGTGTAGTAATGAGATGGTTTAATCTGTCCCGTGTCTCAATCTGGACTGCTTCTCCCGGACAAATTAATATACCAAGCAGTAATCAGCAAAATGCCGGGACATCTCACACACCCGATGGATCACTCCTACTTTTGTCTGAAGATGCTGAGTGGTTAAAAAATTTTATAACAGATCACCATTCAAAATAATATTTTACTTCTTTTGATATTTAATCTTTATTATGGACTATGCATATGAAAAATATTTTTAAACTTATTATTTCCATCGTCGTTTCCGAATGTGCTGGGGTGGTTGGGGCCATTTTTACTACGTCATCTATCACCGGGTGGTATGTAGGGCTTGTTAAACCCACACTCAATCCGCCGGCGTGGGTGTTTGGGCCGGTGTGGACGACACTCTATGCGCTTATCGGTATTGCATTGTTTTTGGTATGGAAGAACGACTGGAAGGTGGTGCATCATTTGTTTGCAGAAAAGCACAAGGCGTGGAATAAGTTGTCGCAGCGCCTGTGGACAGGGGATTTACAGAAGGCAAACATTGTTGCACTGTTTTGGATACAGCTGGGACTCAATGTGTTATGGTCGATTCTTTTCTTTGGACTACATGCGCCCGGTGTCGCATTTTTTGAGATCATGGCGCTGTGGTTTTCTATACTCTATGTGATGGTTAATTTTTATCGCGTATCCAAAACGGCAGCGTGGCTGTTGGTGCCGTACATTGCATGGGTCAGCTTTGCAGCGTATCTAAATTTTGCTATCTGGTTGTTGAATTACTAATTTCCTGGATTTTGGGAATATGAATGAAACGGATTTCTTGATAGTTCGTTGTCATATGCATACGAATACTATGATGCAAAAAGGTTATCGCCATATGAATACGGCACATAATCAGACCCTGGGGGGCTGGTTTGTTATTGCCCCTACAACGGGCAGGCTTATATTCAGTCGCGATACCTATCATGTGATATAGAATTCCTTCCTTTAATTCCTCACGATCGTATTATCCCGACTGAATGAAAGTCGGGATTTTTTTGCTTTCCATTCAGTATCAGCTCATTACAATTTCATACATCAATATCATAAGGAGGTGCGTCATGCATCAACAAGAAGTCCGCAGGAACATATTCCTGTATCGTATGTTTGTGTTATTCAGTGAACCCCTTTTCTGGGGACCGGTGCTTATCGTATCACTGCAGAAGCTGGGACATATGTCTCTGCCTGATATCTATTTTTTGGAATCGGCGGCAGTGGCGGTTTCGGTGGTGTTGGACATTCCCGCGGGAGCATTAGCGGATGTGGTTGGCAAGAAAGCTATACTGATTGTAGGGCGCGTGTTCTTGTTTGCCAGCATATGCGGTTTTGCGCTCATGTCATCGCCAGTGTGGGCATGGGTGGCAAATATGTTTTGGGCGATCGGTTTTGCGTTTCAATCAGGAACCGATGTGTCGCTTATCTATGGCAATTTAAAAAGCGGGGGATACCAAAAGCTTTTTAGAAAGATTGAAGGGCGTGCAACGGGAGGGCGTTTTATGCTTATGGCATTAGGCGCTTTGGCAGTCAGCGGACTTGCCGGTATACAGCTCCGTCTGCCGGTTATGTTGTGCGTACCATTTGCGATTGTGCCACTTGTTATTTCGTTCAAATTTAGCGAACCGGTTAAGACGGAAACATATGGTGTGTCAAAACAAGTACAAACATTAAAGGACGGCATGCAATACGCGATACATAGTCCGCAGGTGAGATGGGTGGTATTGTTTTATGCATTCATCGCCGGCACATCAAAAATATGGTTTTTTACCTATAATCCATATTTTGAAACGGTGGGCATATCCATTGCATGGTACGGGTTCATATTTTTTCTTTTGAATATAGTGGCATGGTCCGTAAGTTTCTATGCGCATACTATTGCAAAAAAAGTGCATGAAAAAACGTCGATTGTGTTGATGAGTTTATGCATTGGCGTGCCGATTCTTTTAATGGGACTCATACCGCTGTGGCCGCTGGCATATCTGGTGCTTTTCCAAAACGTCGTGCGGGGATTTATGAGACCGTTTCTAGGAGACTTGCTCAACAGGCACATTGCTTCCGAGCGCGTGCGTACGACGGTGCTTTCCGTGCAGTCGTCCACGACCAATGTAGTTTCCATAGGCGCTTTGGCGTGGTTTGGATTTATGACCAAACAGTTCAGCCTCCTGCCGTCGCTAAGCATACTTGGCGCGCTGGCGCTTATCTTGGGAACTTTGCAAGTCTTTAGGTATCGAAAACTTTTTTTGGTCAGAGTGAGAAAGAAAAAGGAATCAATCCCGGTGTAATGCCGGGATTTTTATATGGAGGCAAACGGATTATATGCCATGGTGGAATATTTGAAATGCATAGGTGTATGTAACTATATGTATTATTAACCTACCATAGTATGCTTACTGCACATGATCTTTTGGAAGAATTTAACGAAGAAGTTTCCGGCACACGCAAAATGCTGGAACGTATTCCTTTTGATAAGCTTGATTTCAAGCCGAGTCCCACATCGATGCCGTTGGGGCAACTGGCATTTATGATTGCCCGCATGCCAAACTGGCTTTTGGATATTATCACTAAAGATTTTCTTGAGATGTCGGAGTATCCGATGCCGCCAGCTCCCCATGATGTGCGGGAATTGATGAAAGAATTTGATGAGCATGTGAGCACCGTGCAAAAGGCGCTGACTGATATGCCGGATGCGGATCTGGGGAAGTTGTGGGCTTTGAAAATGAAAGGGCAGGTGATGATGGAGCTTTCCAAAGGAGTTACCTTGCGTCAGACCATCAACCACTGGGTGCATCATCGGGCACAGTTGGGGGTGTATTTGAAAATGAACGGTGTCCCGCACCCGGCAGTGTACGGACCCTCGGGAGATGAGCAATAAAAAATGATCGCAAAGAAGAGGGCGACATTTTAAAAACTACATACGTGCATATTCGTGAATACACTATATGCGAAGGGTTCTGTTCGGTTATCCACAGAACCCTTTTTGGTGAAATGATATACTTACAAGACCAAAGCAATATATTAATGACAACATATGCAAAAGAATATTATTGTGCTTATTCTTGTGGTTATTGTGTTGCTTGCCATTGGCTGGTATGTACTTTCGCGGCCGTCGAGCGCCCCTGTGGCGCAGACATCGCCGGTGTCCGCCACCATACCGTCTTCAACATCGACCGCATCCGCGGCCGTTTTTGTATCACCAACGCCAACCGCAGGCACACAGATAACACCATCACCGTCGACATCGGCAACGCCGACGCCCAATCCCATCAGTAACATGAATCCGATTCAGGGCGTATATAAAAACCCATTTTAATACTATGCGATTACATACCATCATAACAAAAGCGGCGGCAATCGCGGGTATCGCGGTTGTGGGTATCGCAATGGCGGCAACGTATGCCGTTGCCCAAACAGAAGGATCGTCTTCTCAAAATATGACATTTCCCATTTCTGAATTGGGAAATTGTGCGGATCAAAATGCATGCCATGCGTATTGTAATGTGGCGGCGCACATGCAGGCATGCACGACGTTTGCGCAAAATCACGGGCTTGAGAGCGCGGGTGATGCCCACAAGGCGGAACAATTTGCCCAGCTGTTGGCGCAGGGCGCCGGGCCGGGTGGATGCAACAGTCCCGATGCATGCGATGCATACTGCACGACCATCAGTCATTTAAATACCTGTGTGGCGTTTGCCAAGGCACACAACTTTACCGACCAAAATTTGGCGCAAGGAGAGCGGGTGGCAACATACCTGCAATCGGGTGGACATACGCCGGGCAACTGCACATCCAAAGATACCTGCGAAGCATATTGCCAAGACCAAAGTCATCAGCAGGAGTGTATGCAATTTGCGCAAGCAGTGGGCATGCAGGGGGGTATGGGCGGTTCAGACCACGGTCAACAGACGTCTCCGGAAATGCAGCAGAAGTTTTCGGCATTATTACAGAGCGGCAAAACGCCGGGGGGATGCACCACCTTGCAGGCATGCGAAACGTATTGCAGTGATCCGAGTCACGGAAGTGCGTGCGGCGATTTTGGTGCGGCAATGGGAGGTGTACAGGGCAATCAGAGGGTGACACAACCGGGCCCCGGCGGATGCACGTCGGACGCCACGTGCAAAGCATATTGTGCAGATCCGACACACGCACAAGAATGTGCACAGTTTGCGCATCAATCGAATTACAAAGAAAATGTGCAAAGCCCCGGCGGATGCACGTCGGACGCCACGTGCAAAGCATATTGTGCAGATCCTGCGCATGCACAAGAATGCGCACAGTTTTCCCATCAATCAAACTACGTACAAGGAAATGATAAGGGATATGGCTTACCGGAAGGACAGCGATGCGGATCCGATCAGTATTTCAATGGTACTGTATGCGTGCAATCCGGCGCTCCGTGTCAGGCTGGCTCGCCCTGTGTACCTCCGTCATGCCCTCCGGGTCAGACGTGCAATACCGACCTGCAGCAGGGTGGACAAATGCCTCCGCAGGGGCAATCGCCGATGCCGGGGCCTTCTTCAAGCACCGACCAACAGCAGGGGAATGTGTTGGGAATTTTTGGAGGGTTTTTGAAAAGCGTTGAGCAAACTCTTTTGGGGCATTAATGTGTGAAAGAAAATATAAAATAAGATAAAGCCAGATCTGGATAACCTGGCTTTATTATTGACAAACACCGAATAAATGTTGTATTATATATTCAGTTAATTGATTTTTTTATAATCTTATTTATAGGAGGTGTGCATGGGTGCGAGTGGTATTTTTAGAAAAAAGAGACACCATAAATCATTCAAGGAGCGATTGAATAATAAACTTGAAACTATATTCAAGAGTACGCTCCTTCTTGTTTGGCCGACATTTTTTGCTGCCTTAGTTGCATGTGGGTGGTATTTTTTCCTTTTTAAACACGACATTCACTTTAATGATGGAGTAAATGATATTATTGCTACGGCATGGGTGGGAGTCTTTGGGATACTATACAGCTTACTGGCGACCATGGCATTAAATACGGTATGGTCGGAATACAAATCCATTAGAACGGCAGTTAAAAGAGGTGATCTTGATACATTTGTGGATTTGAAAGATGAAGAATTGTCGCCTTTGATGTATGTGCTCGTTTCTGTGGTATCGATCGCAGTGTTGGGAGGATTTGTTTTTCTCAAATATCCCGATGCTATCAGTGGAGGCATTATTGTGTATGGAGTTTCTTTTCTTTTAATTCTATTGCTTCTCGTCGTCGCTGAAATTGATGATCCATGCGCAGGATTATGGTTCATCAAAAATATTCCTGATGAATGGCTCAAAGTTGACCCAAGGGAATTTAGAAAAAGACGGGCAGATAAAGGGGAAGAAATATCAACGCAGAAATTAAAATACATTACATAACATAGTATAAAGTTTTTAAAACTGTGACAGTATCCACAGTTTTTTTATATACCATTATTTTATTTACAATCAACCAAAGATAGATAGCTGCCAAAATGTATATTTTATACATACATACATAATGATGCTTATATATTATAGTAACAACATTTGAGCTTTATCTCCCTGCTCCCCTTTCCGTCCCGATCGGGACGGAAAGGGGAGCAGGGAGATAAGACGGTAATAAAGTGAGTGTTGAACATAAAAGGTATTTTAAAATATGTTTGGTGCAAAGGTTATTTTGGTGTATGGTATAACGATATATATTGTATGAAAACAAAGAACAACGGGGTATGGGATGTTATTGTTATTGGCGGCGGGCCGGCAGGAATGATGGCGGCGGGCCGTGCGGCACAAGAAGGTAAGTCGGTGCTTTTGCTTGAAAAAAATCAATCACTGGGGAAAAAACTGCTCATCACGGGCGGCGGGCGGTGCAATGTGACCAACAACAAACAGAATGTACGCATGATGGCAACGCAGTACAAAGGTAGTGATCAATTTTTGATGTCGGCATTTGCGCAGTTTGATGTGTCTAAAACATTGGCATTCTTTCATCGCCACGGCATGAAGACAAAAGAAGAAGCGGAGGGAAGAATATTTCCAGCTTCAAACACGGCGCAGTCGGTACTGGATGTGCTGTTAAACTATATGCGCGCCGGAGAAGTTACCGTGCACACGCACGTGGAGGTAGTGGGTTTTTTGCGCAATCAGGAGGAGGAAGTGTTTGTGATACAACCTAAAAAAGGAAAAGCGCTCCGCGCGCACACATGCATTGTGGCTACCGGCGGTACGTCGCGTCCCGATACTGGATCTACTGGTGAAGGATTTGCATGGCTTAAGGCATTGGGACACACCATTACAGAAAACAATATGGCACTGGTGCCCATTGCCATAAAAAATGGTTGGGTGAAGCGCATGGCGGGAATCACCTTACGTGACATAAAACTCACCGTATTGCAAAATGGCATGCGGCAATTTGTTCAGAAGGGGAAACTTCTTTTCACGCACGTGGGCATCAGCGGACCAACGGTACTCAATATGAGCAAGGATGTGGGAGAGCTGTTGTCACATGGAGACGTGGTTATCGAACTTGATTTGTTTCCGCACTATGATGCAGGAACGCTTCGAGGGCGATTGCAGGCACTGCTTACGGATGAACACAATAAAAAACTTAAAAATACTTTACCTGCATTTATGACGGCAGCATTGGTGCCGGAGTTGCTTGCCTTGGCGGGAGTTGATGGTGAAACGGCTAATCACAGCGTACGGCACGAGGATCGTCTAAAACTAGTGACGTGTATGAAGGCAATGCCAATGCATGTGAAGGGGCTCTTGGGCGCGCATAAGGCAATTGTGTCTGATGGCGGTGTCGCACTCAAAGAAGTCGATTTTAAAACAATGCAATCACGCGTGGTCCCGGGGTTATATCTTATCGGCGACGTGCTTAATATTAGTCGTCCTTCGGGAGGGTATAGTTTGCAATTATGTTGGACGACTGGGTTTGTGGCGGGAAGCCATGTATAATACATATATGATTAAAGAATATATCGCCTACATTAAAGATAATCCGCAGGGGTATTGGTTCAAGCGAAAACTCTATGGGTGGGGCTGGACACCGGCAACATGGCAGGGGTGGCTTATTACGCTTGTCTTTATTGGTGCTATAGTATATGACACGGTGAGTTTTGAGACACTGACTAATCCGACGAATGATGCGATCATTAGTTTCTTACTGGAGATTGTGGCACTTATTGCGGTATTTATCGCCATTTGTTGGAAGAAAGGAGAAGAACCCCGTTGGCAATGGGGATTAAAAAAGAAAGATGATACCAAATAGGGGAAGTAGGATACCGCTCATGGGACATGGGGGTTGATTTTGAAAACGATTTTTTATTCGCAAAAAATATATTAAAGTATTAAAGTATGTGTGCTGATGTTTTATGAATGAAGAAAAAAAGATAACTGTATTAAAACTGCTTTCATCGCATGATGAGGTCGGCGATGTACGTACATTCGTATTTGATGCGAATGGTCTTGTGTGGCTAGCAGGTCAAAGCCAAGGATATATATTGCCACAAGCGGGAGACAGCGAAGCGGAGAATCAGCGATGGTTTACTATTGCTTCTGCGCCGAGTGAGAAAGTTATCCACATTGCAACCCGTGTTTCATCAAGTACATTTAAGCAAACATTAAACACTCTTAAACCGGGAGATAGTATCCAATCCTATGATCTGGGAGGTGATTTTACTTGGGAAGAGGTAAGTGATGTATCGGTGGTGCTGGTTGCTGGGGGTATTGGTATTACACCCTTTAGAAGTATGCTAGTGGAACGAGCATCACAAGGAAAACCACTTAATGCCACCGTGTTGTATTTTAATCGTACGGATGCGGTGCCCTTTAGAGTAGAGTTAGAAGCGCTTGCTGCTATACATCCAGAACTACATCTACACATTATTATTGGTCAGCACATCAGCGCAGAAACAATTCTTGCGTCCGAACCGCAGGCACAGCAACGAACCGTGTATATATCTGGTCCGGAGGCGATGGTTGAAAGTGTCGGTACGGCATTGCGTAATTACGGTATATCAATTAAACAAGATTGGTTTCCGGGATATACTGAAAAAAATTATTAATATGGCATTAAAAACATTTTTTATTGGGTTGGGTATTATTCTTATTATCACGGGAATGTGGTACGTGATTATTTTTCAAAAAACATCAACACAGGGGAATGGGGTGGTATCACCAATGACTTCAATGACTCCTCTTGCGTCTTCTGCGTCAACAACAACATCAACATCAACATCACAAGAAACACCGTCTATTTATGCTCAGTGGAAAGTCTTTACAAGTCCTTCGGCGCACATATCTTTTGAGGCTCCTCTTCAAGGGGAGGTGGTGCAAACATACGGAGGAAATCAGGATGTGCACGTGCGCATCGGTCCCGCATATTATCAAACGCTCGGTATTACCGGAACAACGTCTATTATGTTGGATGTCGCAGCAGGCACTGATAACGCATCAACAGCGATAGCATCAACATCATGTGATACAACGAGCATGAGCGCTCGAACGGGAGCGGCTTCGAGTACATTAGTTATAGTAGGAGGACAACCGTTTTATGATGTGCAAAGTTCTGATGAGGGTATGAGTCAATACATTCAGGATGATCGATATGTACAAATACATACTAATGGATCATGTCGATTTATTGATATGCGAATTGATACAACGGATCCCGGAGTTTACACAGCGGATCAGGCAGGGATAGCGGCAATAACCCATAATAATGAGAGGGTGCATATGAACGCTCTCAAGCAACTTATTTTTGATAGCATACGTGTAGAGTAGGGGGGAATATATTTTTATTAATGTGAATAATAATACAAAAACAGCGCGTCCTATATGGATCGCGCTGTTTTTATGGGGTTTTTATCGGCGCAGTGTAGAAAATAACATGTAAAGATTTTATTTTTACATTTTTGACACGGTTATTGCGTGGTGAGTGATGATTGGCTTGAAGTTGCGGTATTGCCAAGTGCATCAACTGATGAGACGATGAAGTAGTATACGGTTGCTGGAGAAAGGCCGGGGATAGATAACAAGTGACTAGTTACTAACGCCGGGAAGGAAGCGTAGGCTGTTGAGGTGCTCGTGGTAACAATGGGGCTTGAGGTGCCATACCAGATATTACTCGTCGCTGGATAATTTGTGAGCCAGCTGATATTTGCGGTTGTGGCGTTTGTAGTTGTTGCGTTGAAGTTCGTTATCACTACCGGTCCTCGCGTTGTAAATGAAAATTCGTTTGATGTGGTTGTGTTATCTCCTGCGTCCGTCGCGGTGATGATGCTGTAGTATGTCGTTGAGGCAGTAAGGCCATTAAGGGTCACTGTGTGGCTCGTGCCAAGAACGTTTGATGAGGCGTTGAGCGTGGAAGATGTTGCACTTACCGGACTTGATGTGCTGTACCATGCGGTGCCCGTCGTTTGCACGTTAGTTGCCCAATTAAGAGTGACTGATGTGGTACTGTTGTTGGTAACTGCTATGGATGAAATAATTGGTGTTATAGGGGCGGATGCCGTGGTAGTAAAGGTGTACTGAGAAGATGTCGCTGTGCTTCCCAGGGTATTTGTTGAAGAAACGGTAAAGTAATAGGTGGTCTGAGGGGTAAGGTTTTGCAGAGTAAGACTGTGGTATTTAGTCATTACTGACGAGCTGATTGTCGGACTCGCGGAAGTAGCAGGGGAGCTGGTGCTGTAGAACACATTGCTATTGGAAAAATTATTAGTTATCCAAGTGATCGTTGCCGATGAGGTTGCTACATTCGTGGCGCTCACCGACGAAATGATAGAGGTGGTGGTAGCATTGTTATGTATGTTGTTCCAGCAAGGCGTGCTGGTGGCATTGAGACATTGTTGCCAGTTCCAATTCCAATTCCAGTCAATACGATGGAGCCCATTTTCATAGGCGTCATTGTCGTTATTGTTGTTCTTGTTTTCATACTGCCACTGCCATTGATTATCGGAAAGTTTTTTAAGATGCCCGGGACTGTATGCGGATGCACCGTTATTTTTATTATCATTGTCATTACTGTTATTAGCAAGATTTTGTGTGGCAACTTGTGCATGGATGTTGGCGTGAGTATATATGCCGACGCCAGCGTGTGCCGCGACTGAAGCGTTGGAACGTCCATGTTCTTGTTCTTTTGCAAACGCGGGAAGTGTTGTACTACTGCTTATGAGCGCAATGCCAATAATGGCAATAAGAGAAAATATTTTTGTTTTCATAGTATGGTATACACAATCTATATTTTTTATGTAAAGCATGTACCGTGACAAGCGGATGTGCTTTGTTTGTGTATAGGATAGACGCTTTGATGTGCAATTTCTTACAATGTGTACTTATGCCAGTGGGGTTTTAAAAGGCAGTGGTGCATGGTTTATATGACTTTTCTACGCGCATACCTTGCAATAAAACCGTATTCGTTTCACTATATGTTTATATACCATGATGCATCAAAAAAAATGGCTGATATATATCGTTATAGGACTTATAGTGAGCATGGGGGGAGTTGCATATTTTCTTTTATGCACGGCACCCGGAGGAAATACCATAGCGCGACAATTTACCATTCCGTTGGGAGAGACTCGTGTGAGTGTTGTTGCCAGATCATTGTATGATGATGGATTTATAAAAAATGCGGGAGCTTTCAGGATAGTTTTTTCTATGCGCGGAGGGGCTATAGAGCCGGGAGGATACCTGCTTTCTTCCGGGGATACTGTATGGGAAATTGCCCACATTCTATCATTGCCACCAACGCAAAAATGGGTAGTAATTCCTGAGGGGCTTCGCAAAGAAGAAATAGCTGTCATTCTTGCTCATACGTTTTTGTGGAGTAGTACCACCACACAGGAATGGATTACTTATGATACTGCTCAAAACCCGGACTATACTGAGGGCGTCTATTTTCCTGACACATATTTAATTCCTCTCACTGAATCGCCAACACAAATTGCTAAACGATTTATTGCAAAATTTGAAGAAGAATTTGCACCCTATGCCACCGAAGCGTTGACACAAAATATCAAGTGGACGACAGTTATAAAGCTCGCTTCCATTGTGCAACGGGAAGCGGCGGGCAAAAACGATATGCCTCTTGTAGCCGGCATTTTGTGAAATAGATTGTTGCACAATATGAAATTGCAAGTTGATTCGACGATACAATATGCACGGGGAAATACCGGCAAGGGGTGGTGGGCACCCATAACCGTGGCAGATGAAAAAATAGATTCTCCCTATAACACATACCTTTATACCGGATTGCCGCCGCATCCGATTGATAATCCGGGACTTGATGCGATTAACGCGGTCCTCAATCCCGCAAAAACTAATTGTATGTATTATTTACATGACACATCTGGCAATATTCATTGTTCAGCGACGTATCAGGGACATCTCCAAAACATACAAACGTATTTATAAGAAGTAATAAAAAATCAAATTGTTTTTTTACGATAGTGATGATACATTGAATTCATATTTTAAAATTTTATTCCCTATGAAAGATGTTCAAAAACAAGTTGATGAATGGGTAACACAATACAAGGTTGGCTATTTTAAGCCTTTAGAAATTATTGCGCGCCTCGCCGAAGAAACAGGAGAACTTGCTCGGGAAATAAACCATCGTTTTGGTCCCAAGAAGAAAAAGGCGACTGAAGATACAAAAGAAATAGAAGAGGAGATGGCGGATGTTATATTTACACTTGCATGCTTAGCAAATTCTCTTGATTTGGATATGGATCGAGGCTTTGCGAAAGTTATGGATAAATGTTATGGACGGGATAAGGATCGGTGGGAGAAAAAAGATGCATAAAATCTCGCTGTATATTTTTATAAATATTGACCGAATAGTGATAATGATGTACAATGTATGTACTCAATAAATACATTGTACCTTAATAAAAATAAGGAGGGACCTGACCTATGTCTCTTGATTTTGATGAAATTATGCATCTTCTAGAAGAAGGAGATGCGTATCCGTCTCGATTATCTTTGTTAGATGAGTTAGGGCAGTTGGCCCTAAAAGATAAAGAGGCGGAAAATAAATTGTATGAATTTGCCGCAGTAGAAACAGGAATTCAGGAGCGTAAGATTATTGCAAACTATCTTATTGAACTGAGTGAAAAATCATTAAAGGCGGCAATTATCCTGGGGGAAGAGAAATTTTCTCCTTATATGAACCGTTTAAGAAAAACCCTTTTATGATATAAAGGGTTTTTTTATGCATATATTTTATGCATATAGTTGAGCCATTTTTTATGAAACTTTATCTCTTTTTGTGTGTAGTACATAGCAGGAGATACGGTACAGTCGACCGTGTCGGACAGTAGCGAGAGATAGTGAGCGGACGATGAAATATATGTTGCAGGTGACGATGATCAAGCTATGTTCTTGACTCGTTTAATCCTCTCATATTACCAATGTCCGTTCTCATCTCTCAATTTTATTGAGTAAAGAGCGCCAAACGCGATGGGGCGTTTTTTTAATAATAGTATGAAGTATATTTCTAGTGAAATCTTTTTTATGTGATGGTGTAGTGAATAGAGTAATGTGCGGTGTTGGTCGCCCGCACTCATAAGTGGAGGAATTGCGCCTGTAGTACAGGAGCATCACAATTACATAGAAAGGATAATACATACACCATAAGGTGTATAACAGGTGCCGCAGTGGCATAAAACCGTCGCTCTTTTTCTGCGTTCGGAGAGGTAGTAATTATGAAGCATCCTATTATGGGGAGGATGCTTCTTTTTAGTTAAATGTGTATATGGCTGCTTATTTGTAGTATGGACGCTGGTCACTGTATACTTTATAGATTCTCCTTTATACTCATGTCCATGGAACCACTTGCGTCAAAAATACGTCCACAATCATTGACTGATTTTGTTGGTCAAGAACATTTAGTGGGCAAAGGAAAGCCACTGGCCACCGCGATAGCAAAAAAACATCTTTTCTCATTTGTATTGTGGGGGCCTCCGGGGTGTGGCAAGACAACATTGGCGCGAATATACGCCCAGAGTCTTAATGCTGAACTATATGAGTTGTCGGCAGTATCGGCGGGTAAAGACGATATTAAACACATTATTGAGGATGGAGCATTTGGCAGGCAAAAAGTGCTTTTTCTTGACGAAATCCACCGCTTTAATAAAGCTCAGCAAGATTTTTTATTGCCTTACGTTGAACGGGGGACGCTTGTGTTAGTGGGGGCAACGACTGAAAATCCCAGTTTTGAGATTATTCCCGCACTCCTTTCTCGTTGTAGAGTTTTTGTTTTGCATGAATTGTCCGATGCTGATATAAAAAAAATTATTGCCCGTACCGCCGTGCCCATGGATGAGGCGGCGGTGGCATGGATCTGTGCGATGGCACACGGTGATGCGCGTCAAGCAATTGCAGTCATTGAACATACCCAGCAACTGTATAAAAAAGTAACCGTAGAAACACTGACACAAACTCTGCAGTCAACCTTTATTCGGTATGACAAAAAAGGAGAAGAGCACTATGACACTATCAGTGCGTTTATTAAAAGCATGCGCGCAAGTCAACCTGATGCGGCGCTATACTATGTAGCACGGATGATTGAAGCCGGTGAAGATCCGAAGTTCATTGCACGGCGCATGGTGATATTTGCCAGTGAGGATATTGGTATGGCACAGCCCACCGCACTGGTCATTGCCAATGATGTGTTTCGTGCAGTGGAAACGATTGGACTTCCTGAATGCGGCATCAATTTGGCTCACGGGGTGGTATATTTAGCGTTGTGTAAGAAAGATCGCAGCGCGTATAACGCATACCAAGAGGCGCTAGCTGATGTCAAGGCGTTTGGCAATCTGCCCATTCCGATGGCTGTTCGCAATGCGCCGACAAAACTCATGAAAGAATTGGGGTATGGCAAGGGATACGAACATTACAGCAAAGAAAGTTTCCTTCCTGCGAAACTGCGCACTAAAAAATATTTTAATCCATCAAAAGAAAAAAAGGACCCGCGGCATGATGCGTCATCAGCCGCATGAAATAAAAAGAGTTCGATATTGTACTAATAAACGCATTGCGTAAAAAAAACGTATGCGATAAAATTGGAGATGCACCGTGATGTGTGCGCTATTATGACTATACTTTTTGGCAATGATTTAGTGTGGTGGACAGGGATGGCTGGTGGTCTTTTTTCATTTCTGCTCTTAGGTACCGCAATCGTTAAGCAATATAACTGGAATATATTTATGCGGTGGCAAATCCCGCTCACACCGCTCCACCATTGGTTTGGATGGTTGGCGGTCGGATTCCTTTCAATCCATGTGCTTCTTGCTGTCTTTCAATTTAATTTTCATGTCAGTTTTTAGTACATTCATCAAAAAATTGGAAGCACCCACGACGGATATGATGATTACCGCCTCGCAACGGGTGGGGTCACATATACAACGAGTGACGCTTACGTTGCCTCAGGGGCAGATGAAAGAATTTTCCATCGGGTCATATATTCAACCGATGGTTGGAGGTGTGGTGCCGAGAGCTTACTCCATTGCCGAAACCGATAATCGTTCGTGTACGATTATCGTAAGTTTTAGTGGTGGGGGTGTTGGGGGGAGATTTTTTCGAGATGCACGGGTGGGAGATGTAGTCAGCATATATGGGCCCTTTGATGATTTTCCCTATCACTATAGCACCGGTCGGCCAAAAATTTTTATGGCAACGGGAACGGGAGTCGCTCCATTTGTACGCATGGTACCGGAAGCAATGAATGAACATCGGTCAACCGTGTTGGTGTTAGGCGTGCCGCATCGCGAAGATATTCCGTATGCATCATATTTTTATGATGTGGCAAAGAAAAACGGATCAATCTTTGCATTTGTGCCCGTCCTTTCCGCTCCCGATGCGGCATGGGAAGGAGAACGGGGATACGTGACTGATATTTGGCAGGGGAGAGAAAAAATGCTTTTGCAGAGTGATGTGTATATCTGTGGCGTGCCGCCGATGGTTGCCGGAGCGGAGGAATTTCTTAAACATATCGGCATGGATCCGTCCCATACCTTTATCCAAAAGTTTGGTTGATGTATTATTATACCGTATCACTATGAATTTTCCCGTATCACATCATAAAGGAGAGCAGGTCCATATGGAACGAACACTGCATCACGTTAAAGAAATGCTCGTTTCTCTGTTGGCGGTATTATTATTAATGCATATCGTGGCTTTCTTTATTTTTTCTTTCGTAGAATCAAATGAGGTCCGTCACGCAATGATGCTTTTTGAACAATCATTAACTCAAACAGGGCAAGATCAGGATGACGCGCTTTTGGCGCAAGGAGGTATTCGATATGATGATGGATACGCCATTATTCCCGCAATAAATGTACCAGTGGGATTCTATGATGTTCGTATGAATGGCGTTCCCTATGTTGCCTACCACGGCACAGGAGTTTCTTTTAGTGTGGCACAGCGCAAGGAAGTGTTGGATGCGGAGGCTCGCCGATTTGCCTATGCGCTGGCGGTATTATTTGCAGGAGAGATTTTTGTGATGGGAATGTGGTGGTTTGTTGTCCGCCGTTCCGTGCATGATTTATTTATAGTGCACTGAGCAGCGGTTATCGGCAAAAATATATACTCGGTAGTTTATTTTCGTCACTCTTTTACTATGTCTAAAAAATCATTACAAACATTTCTTACGTTCTTTTTTGTTGTCGCTTTTGTCATCATTTTTATTGATGGTTTTATTCGTGCGCGAAACACATCCATACAGAGCAGTATTGTTCCCGTGAGTTCAAGCCAGACAGGAAACACCGTTCCTTTGCCTCAACAAACATCATCAACGCCGCCGCCCACAACGCCCGTGGCGTCCCGCAGTGCGCATGCAACGCCAACACCAGCGCCCACGCGTACGCCTCAGCCCAGCGTGCGTACGGCAACAGGGGATGCCTATCAGGTTCCCTGGGGCATTGTACAAGTTTCGGTAACAGTGAATGGTGGTGTGTTACGTGATGTGCAAACACCGCAATACCCCGAATCATTTCCAAGTCAGAATGCTCAACCTTACCTGATACAAGAAGCATTGTCTGCTGGATCGGCAAATATTCAAGGAGTATCAGGAGCGACGTATACCAGTATTGCATTTCAAAAATCTTTGGAGAGCGCCTTGGTTAAGGCGGGGATGTAGAGTGGGAACATGATTCATTCATTTTCAATTTTGTAATTTTATAAATAAATCTTAATGTTTTAAATATTCCTCTATTGGCAGGCAGGAAAAATTAGATCTTATTTAAAAATTGACTTCAAATTATCCCATACGCCCATATCTCATTGGTTATGAGATGGTAGTTATTCAATACTTTTCAAACCCATGCCTTCTCACATCCTCTTTCATACCATGGGGATTCCTGTGCACGTGACGCTTGCGGGGAATAATTCCTCTTCTCAACAACATGCCGTGCGTGAGACTTTGTATGCGGTTTTTGATGCATGGGACAAGCGTTTCAGTCGTTTTCGGTTGGATAGCGAATTGCACTATATTAATGAACACAGTGGATCGTCTATACCAGTAAGTCTGGAAATGTTTTCGGTGCTTGTTCGGTGCAGAGAGCTTTCTTTGGAAACGAATGGTGTTTTTGATGCGAGTGTGGGAGCATACTTGGCGGCGGCCGGATACGGTCTTCCAAATCACTACATACTTCCTAAAAAAGTTCCCACGTATAAGGATATGGTGTTAGATGAGACAACACATACGGTAACGTGTGCGCGGGGGCAGGTGCTTGAGCCGGCGGGTATTGTGAAGGGGATGGCGATTGATGCGGCAGGGCAGACGCTTATGGAGA
>JAJXYJ010000003.1 GCA_021780615.1 bacterium
AAAATTCCGCACACATCCGCGTAGTTCGCGTAAAGCGACATCGCCGATATCCGTACTCAACGGGACAACTAAAAAAATCTTCAATTCAACTTAACTACTCAGTTTTATGCTGCTGTCTATCTATTCATTTATCAAGGTCAGCCATCACTGTGTTCACAAGGGCTAAGTATACTGAAACGAATTAGGAAGTCAACCCCCACACTACATTAAAGAGAGGTAGTATATGAGATTTATCGTCAATTTTAAAGAATTTTCTAAACTCGACTTCTCCACTTCCTTCTGGTCAATAATGGACTTAACAATTGTTGCGCTAGAATCAGAGATTGGAAGGAAAATGAAAGAAGTGGAAGAGTTCCTGTGGGATACAGAAACAAAATCTTCTTTACATATAATCAACGATTTTTTTAAGAAAAAAATAAATCAGGAGATTTTGATATACATATCCTTTGAGAAGGATAATAAAAATGTTTCCGCAGAAATCACCGTCTTTCCTCCGGAAGATCATTACTTCACAAAAACCGAAAAGGAACTATCCCTTATCCCTTGGGATCCGGTTGAAATAGCGGATCCACTAACTTTCCTGGAAAGCAGGTTTTCTCTCGATACATATCCCGGAGGCAAAGGGTTTATTTTTAAAAAGAATCTTTAAAATCTTATTATCATAATTTACAATAAAGCGGCGCTTGTGCGCCGTTTTTTATCTTCTGAAAACTCATCAATCATCGGACATTTTCTCTAATTACCAGTTACGGTTACTAATTTAGCATCGGCCTATATTTGCAATCCCTTTTATTATGCGCTAGGATGGCCCTATATTTTATTACTATGAAAAAAGACATACACCCCGAATATTTTCCCCAAGCAAAGGTTACCTGCGCCTGTGGCAATGTATTTCACGTTGGCTCAACTAAAAAGGAGCTCTCTGTTGAAATCTGCTACGCCTGTCACCCGTTCTACACCGGCAACGAAAAACTCATCGATACCGCGGGACACGTGGAGAAATTTAAAGCAAAGCGCGCAAAAGCAGCAAAAGTAGTTGTACGCAAAAAATCAGAAAAACGCGCCGCAACAAAAGAGAAAAAGACTGTTAAGGCAACAAAGAAAGAAAAATAGCAAAAAGTATTAAGGGGCAAGGAATATGTATTAAGGAAGATGTAATGCTTCATCAGCAACATATCTTACTGCTTACTACACAATACATTTTCCTTGTTCCTTTTTTATTATGGACAACGTTAATAAAATTATCATAGAGGTCAGAGCTGGTGCCGGTGGCGATGAGGCATCAATTTTTGCCGGCAATTTGGTCGGCATGTACCAAAAATATTCCCAAAAAAAAGGGTGGAAATTTATTGAACTTGATTCCAATCAAACAACGTTGGGCGGATATAAAACATTCATCGGGAGCGTCTCGGGGCAAAGTGTCTACGACACTTTGAAGCATGAATCAGGCGTTCATCGTGTCCAACGCATTCCCAAGACTGAAAAGAGTGGTCGCGTGCATACCTCAACTGCGTCAGTTGCCATACTCCCCTATGTTGAACCGCAGGTGTTTGATATCAATCCCAGTGATTTGGATATTTCTTTTTTTAGATCATCGGGGCCCGGCGGACAAAACGTGAATAAAGTGGAAACAGCTGTGCGCATTCTGCACAAACCAACTGGTGTCGTCGTAGCATCACAAACCGAACGATCACAAAGTGCCAATAAAGAAAGCGCCTTAAGCGTTCTTCGTTCAAAACTTTTTGAAGCCATGCAACAACAGCAAGCCTCATCCCTGGGTGCCTTACGCAAAGAACAGATTGGATCTATGGAACGCTCAGAAAAGATTCGTACCTATAACTTCCCCGAGGATCGCATTACCGATCACCGGTTTAACGCAAAGGTGCACAATATTGAAAAAATACTCAATGGTGAACTCGATATACTATTTGATAAGATGAAAAAATCCGCTTAAGCGGATTTTTTCATAATGTCTAAATCCTCATATCTAATACCTAAGGAAATTAAAAATCATTAGATACTAGACATTAGATATTTTTCAATTGTTTTTGATCTTACCCTGCCTGTCCGTTAAGCACATCAATATCACTCTGGAATTCTTGTGCTTTTGAAACTACCGCGGCGCCGTAACTATTGATAAATCGACTCCAATTTCCTCCTGCATAATATTTTGCCGCGGCAACACGTTCGCTATACGACGTACTCCCCGCTCCTGCATTTTTAAGATATAGCGCCGTTGCCATAAAGGCATCCATATTATTCCACGGCGAAGGAGGGTTGTGACCCGTAAGCTGACCAATTTGGTCCGAGTATTGTATCCACGTAGAGGGAATAAACTGCGCTGGCCCCATACCACCACCATACGCCCCATCGCGCGGAATCGGACACGACACATTCACACTCTCCGGATCAATACCAAGTGATTTGGTAATTTGTAAGAATATCGGAATATCCCGTGTCGGATGCATGGTCGTCTTGTTGCTTGCCTGATCAGGATAATATGGATTTACATCATACTTACACTGTCCCACATTCCTTCCTAATGCCGATTCTCTGTCCAGCACCGCTAAGATAAGTGCCGCACGCACTCCTGTTGCATCCGATGCCGCCTTAGCAAGATTGTACGCATCACCAAATGAGAGTTGTCCTCCGCCAATTAATTGATAAATCTGGGCTCTAATTTGTGCCGCAGTTTGTTTCTTTTGATTAACAATTTGTTGATATTTTGCCTCTTGTCCTTTTGTTATTTTTAAGAGAGTATTTTTTTGCGCCTCAGTTTGCTGTATTTGTTGCTGCTGTGCTAATTGGTACTGCTGTAATTGTTGTGTGTCATTATACTGTGATGCCAGTGCTTCTTTCTGGTTCATAAGTTGATTTTTCAAATCAACGATTTTTTGCAACGTTGCCCGCAAACTATCCTGTGACGCCAGCAAACTATTAATGTTCAGAAAGAAATCTGATAAATGAGGATTTTTCATTAAAATTTCTATTGTGTTCTGCTGTTCAGTTTCATATAAATTCTCCAACAGTGCCGACAATGATCCTTTATAAGAATCAATATCTCCTTGAGTGCTGGTGATCTTTGTTTTTGTCGTACTAATATCACCACTCAATTGATCTAAGTTTAATACTATCGCCTTAATTTGCAGATTGAGACTGGCAATTTTTGCATTGAGTATTTTTATTTCCCCTGAAAGAGAACTCCCCTGTTTTTCATACAACGCAACCGTATCTTCGTTTTGGCTAATTTCGGCTTCAATCTGTTGCAGTTGTGCCTGTAATTGCGCCCGCTGTGTATCGGTATTAGATGCCGCCAACGAGTAGCTTCCGCTAATAGGGGCATAGACTGATCCAAAGAAGAAAGAGATGAGTGCCACCGAAATAACAGCGTACCGAAACGCCCGCTTCAGTGGAAAAGCGTGTCGATGTCGCCGCATTAAATTAACGCGAGATGTTATAGATTCATAGGGATTACCTCGCTTGCGAATATCAGCAAAAACATTCTGTCGATGCATAGCTATACATGAAAACGTATATGTTTTCTTTACGTTACGTTACAGGATGCCTCTCGCTATAAGAAAGGCTTATAATGTAATTAAGTATAGCATATTTATTCTGTGGGATATAGCACACACCTCTTATGTGCCATATTGTATACCCCTTGTCCTGCTCCCCTTTCCGTCCCGATCGGGACGGAAAGGGGAGCAGGATTTTACCTTTTAAAACATATTGAAGCGTGCTACAAAAAACCATCCATACGTGATAACTGTCACGTATGGATGGTTTTTATAAAGAAAATAATAAATGCAATAAATAAAGAATTACAAAAAAATTTCCAAAAACATTATGTTACTAACGAAAATTATTTTTTACCCTCAGTACTAGGAGCTTCTTTTTCTTTATCTCCTCCTTCAGCAGCGGGTGCAACTCCTTCTCCTTCTGTCGGTGTCGCGACAACAACCGGCTCTTCTTCAACGCGCTGTTCAGTGACTGTTGCCACGGTGGTATCTTCGTCGGCAAACAAACGCACTTTATCCGAAACCACCAAATCTTTTACATGAATACTTTGGTTCAAATCAACAAGAACAGACAAATCAACATCTATTTGGTGAGGCAGGTCCGCAGGAAGCGCCTCCACTTCGATTTCATCCATAGCCTTAATTAAGACGCCCGATTTTTCTTTGACTGCCGGTGCTTCACCCACAAAGTTCAGCTGTACCGACGTACGGATTTTTTCATCCATTTTTACCAGATAAAAATCAACGTGTGTCATGACGTCTCCTAAAATATCAGTGGAAACCTGGTGAATGAGCGCGGGGTGTTTTTTACCATCAATAACCAATTCAATAATAGTGCTTTCCCCTGCTTCCTTAAGTATGGATGCAAAGTTTTTTCGTTCGACGCAGATATGTTTGTTTTCCATGCCATGGCCGTATGCCTCAGCAGGAATAAGCCCCTGCTCAAGCAAGGATGACACTTTTTTTCCGAATATGTCTCGGTTTTGAGCTTGTAACTGCAACATAAAAAATCAGTGTATAAAGTTAAAAGTTGAAAGTTATAAAGTGACGCCTTTTGGCGTCATCCTGATCCGCCCTAGACGGAGAAGGATCTCATGCGAGTTTACAACCACAAAGCCAGTATTACTGGCGTCTGATACGGGTCAGAATACCCTAATTTTTGAGGAAAAGCAAGGGAAGGTTAAGTAAGATAATTTTCAATTATCAATTTCCAATGATCAATAAATTATTCAATTTTAAAATTATCCAATTCCTGCCTGCCGGTCGCACGTCCTCCTTCGCCAAAGCTATGGACGGGCACAGTCGCCAAAGGCTCTAGCTGACGGAGCGCGGGCAGGGAAAATTGATTGGAAATTGAAAATTGGTCATTGATCATTGCCCCCCTACTTCTCCGCTGTATACAGATTTTGAACTTCGGCGGCGGAAAGGGCACGGTTGTAGAATCGAATTTCATCAAGAGCCCCATTAAAGAACGCAGAAGTACCATCGCTCCTTGCTGCAAAAGTAAGATTATTACCATTTGTTCCCATATCCCCTGTTAGAGGCGTCGAATAAACTAAAACGCCATTCTTATATAAGTATTGATTTGCATGATCATACACCATAGTCATCATAATCCATTGTCCCGTTACTGCATTAAAACCGCTTCCTCGCCATGCCCATGCAGGTTGCCATGCATAACAACCAGCCTGTCCACATTCACTTGCTGTTTCAGTTTCATATAATGATTCTTTGTTATACAAAATGCCCGACAAAGAGTTTGTGTTATACCAAACATTTGTAGAAAAATTACTTGTTCCCGGATTTATTGTTGAACTATTTAAAATTCTTACAAAGCTATTTGTTCCATTAAAACTTAAGCAACTTCCTTCTTTACAATTACTACCGGTCTGCCAAATAGGACTATTGTAAAGCGTTCCCGTATTCCCATTCCCACTCGCATCGGCGGTTGTCGTACCACTCCCCTCATCAAATTTCCAATACCCTACCAGCCCCGATGCCTGAGTCCATAGCGCTAGATTTGTGCCCGTTTCATAACGTGTATCATCGGTCCCATTGTCTTTGGCGGCGATATTTTTAAGCTCCTGCTGGGATTCAAACATACTTGTTAATACAAACGAGTTGTCTGAACTTGCAATAAACGCATAGTAGTAGTTTTGATCATTCGTGGGATCCAGGGGAAGCACCGCAAATGTTTTTGACGCACTCAAATCAACCGGAAGCCATCCCGTGCCATCCACATTGCGATACGACGCCGTCGGCGCGCAATGATAACTCCATCCTGCCGCAAGGCCAGGGAGCGTATAACTGCCACACGTTGAGGAAGAATCTGCTAGTGATATATACACGACATTGGATTGCCCAAAAGAAATGCGATTTCCCGAATATTCTTTTTGGGTAATAAGTGTCTGGAGACTATTAATATCACCCATACGCTGATCGTCACGTCCGCGTTTGATATATTCCACCGGATTAAGAATAACAAGAGTGACGGCCGTCAAAATTGCAATCACTCCAATGACAATGAGTATTTCAACAAGCGTAAAACTCGCTTCATTAAAATAACGACTAAATAAACTCGTTCGAGAGGTTATTTTTTTATACGACGCGCGGGATGTTGCCGCTGATTCCTTCTTTTTTTCTACAGCCATACTATGCCGCCGGTGGCGATATAAAATTGAAGATATCAAGTTTTTCCCCCACCACATGTTCAATTGATTCTATGACCTCGGGCAATATTTTATAAGGCACGATTTCATCAGGATGCATCAATAACGCCGTATCAAATCCTTTCCGCCACGCTTGCCTGATTTCGGTGTTGATATGTACCACATTCATCCCCGCTTTAATGGCGAGCTGAAATTGCGCAGGAATAATTCCTGATCCTCCGTGAAGCACTAACGGTATTCGAACTGCGGCGGCGATATCTTTAATGCGATCAATTGCCAGATCGGGATTGGGAGCATTCCGAAACATGCCATGAATATTTCCCACCGCCGGCGCAAGCATATCCACACCCGTTTCCTGCACAAACCGCGCGGCATCATGCGCGGTTGTCAAATCTTTTTCTTGCACTGCCGCACCTTGGGGAAGTTCATCAAACACCACCGAGCTTGAGCCGATATAACCAAGCTCCCCTTCCACCAGCACATCGGTGCCGTGCGCCGCATTATATTCCTTCACGAAAGCAACCACTTTTTTTGTTTCCGCTATATTTTCATCAAGCGGCAACTTGCCGCCGTCAAAAAGCACTTCGTCATATCCTGCCTCAACAGCTTCTTTTGCTTTTTCGAATGAATGCGTATGATCGGCATTCAAAAATATCGGATAATCATATTGTTCCCGCAGGCTGCGGACCAATGCCGCAATTTGGCGCACGCCGATGTGTTCCCGCTCTCCTTCTGAAGTGCCAATCATGACCGGCACCTGCCGTGAGCGCGCGGCGTCAAAAATCGCCTGCAAAGCAGTGCCGTCTGATACATTAAAGTGTCCAATGGCAACTTTTTTTTGTGCGGCTTGTGCAAGTGTTTCCCGTAATGACATCATATTTTTTTAGTATAGCACAAAACGGGAGATGCAGTAAGAAACTAGAAAAGTAGTAAAGGGTTCGTAATACGTATTAAGAAATAAGGGGAAAGTTAAAATCCCAAATCACACATAATCCGCCGTCCGCGGGCTAGCGGATTATTTGATATGTGGTGCGTGATTATTGGAATTTTCTTCCATACTCCATACTCCATACTTCTTACTTACTCTCCTTACTTCGCCCCCTCATTCCCCATCCCATAAGAAACGTCAGCGCCACAGTGTCTATGAGCGACAACAGACAATACGAACAAAACGTCTTTAAGATAAAAATCTGCAGATACAGAAAATACAACGAACATGCAAATCCTATGGCGATAATAGCCATTAACATATGGCGGAGATACTCTTTTTTATCAACCATATACCCGATTGAAAATATTATAATCAAACCATAATATATCATCCCCCATACCGACAACGGTTCTCCGAATGCGCGCGCATACACAGAATGGAGCACCGTATCGCACCCCTGTACGATAAAACAGGGTGCGACAATGGAGCCGGCTGTTTTTTCATGTATAAGCACCGCGTTTACCAATCCCGCAAATGCAAGCAATATAATAAGTATGTAGGGAAGAAAGCGTTTCATGGTGGAAGGGATACGTAGTAAGTAGTAAGTAGTAAGTAGTAAGTAGCAAGGAATAACAAAACCTACAATTCTCAAAATCCAAAAGAATTTCGGGAACCGGTTTTCTTTCTTAATACATACTACATACTTCTTTATACTGACTCATAGATTACACAACTTGCATTTGACCGCACCGTTAAAATCAACGCCATCTTCGGTTCTATCGTCTTCTTTTACTCCTCCCTCTATAACCGCTTGGCTGGAAACGAGCGTGGGAGACATATCAAGCGAACCATCTTGAATATTCGCCGAAGCTTCTTTATATACTCCCATACCTTTTGTTTTTTCATCTTTTAATGAAACAAGTGGCGGTTCCTTTTCCTTTGTTTTTTGTTTTTTTGCCGTATCGTCTTGAGAACCCGACACCAACACCTGTCCGGCAATAGACCCATCACGGTACACCGTTACATCTTTGCAACCTAACTCATACGCCAACAAATATGCATTCTTCACGTCATCTACCGTTGCATCAGCGGGAAAATTATTTGTTTTAGAAATGGAGGAGTCAACCCATTTTTGAAATGCCGCTAACGCATGAATGTGATCCTTGGGCATAATATCGTGCGCCGTCACAAATGTTTTTTTATCTTTAGGGGGTATGTACGAAAGCGATGCAACGCTTCCATGGCTACGAGACACATCCTTTAACAAATCATCACCCATAAGTCCCTCTCGCTGCATGCGCGCCTCAAAAACCGGATCAACATAATAGAAATTACCCACGGCAACGCGCTTCTCAAACACAAGACTATATACTGGTTCAATACCCGATGAACATCCGGCAATCATGGAAATGGATCCAGTGGGAGCTATCACCGTTGTATAGCCATTACGAATACCATATTTTTTAATATCATCAGAAACTTTTTTCCAATCAAAGTGCCAACTTTTTTTATCCGCATACCCAGCGAACGGCAAAATACCATCTTTATAAAATGAATCCTTGTATGCCGGCAGTGATCCGCGTTTCTTTGCCAGCTCAATGGATGTCACTTTAGAGTGATAGTTTACAAACTCCATCAACTGTTCCATAAAATCAATCCCTGCCTTGCCATTGTAGGGCAATTCCATTTCATACAGCGCATCCCCGACACCCATGACCCCCAAACCGATTTTTCGCGTGTAGCGAGTCATTTTTTCAATCTCGGGAAGCGGATATTTGCTCACATCAGTCACGTTGTCCAAAAAACGCGTCGCCATAACCACGGTCTGTGCTAGGCCATCCCAGTCAAATACCGGCCCCGATCCGTTGCGGTGTTTTACAAATGACCACACATTAATGGATCCCAGGTTACAGGACTCATTGGGGTACAACAGCACTTCACCGCATGGATTAGTTGTTTCAATGGGGCCTAAGTGTTTATAAAACGGATTAAATTCATTTGAACGATCGGCAAAAATAACTCCCGGCTCAGCCGATTCCCACGCTTGATAGACGAGCGCATCAAAGAGCGCGCGCGGATCAATATAGTCAACCACTTTCCCCGTGTGCGGATTAATCAATGGATATGGTTTTTTTGATTTGTAATAATCCCAAAAATCTTCAGTTAATAACACCGAAATATTAAAATTGTGCAATCCCTTATTGCCTTCCTTTACTTTAATAAACTTAAGAATGTCGGGGTGATTGGAATTTAAAATTCCCATATTGGCGCCACGCCGAATGCCTCCCTGCTTAATGACGTCTGTCATGGTGTCATAGAGCCGCATAAAGCTCAGTGGACCGGATGCAACGCCGCCGGTTGTGCGCACAAAATCGCCCTCCGGGCGCAAGTGTGAAAAATTGTATCCCACTCCTCCGCCAGATTGAAATATGGTAGCCGCAGAGGAAAGTGTTTCCATAATACTACTAATGGAATCATCAATACCCAATACAAAACAGGCGCTCCCCATACCGAACACATTGCCAAAATTTGCCAGGGCCGGCGTATTAGGAAGAAATGTCCGCGACGTCATAGCACTATAGTACTCCGTGACCTCTTTTTCATAGGCATCAAATGCCCCCTTTCCCATCATGCTAATAAACTCGGCAAATGAAACGGTCATTTTTTCCTGAGCGTCAAATGTGTTATACATTCGCACCAACGCCTCCTTATGAAACTCATTTAACTCATATTGGCCAACGGCAAGTTTTTTTGCCGCAAGCTTCGCATCCCACAATGCCGGGGCATGCGCTCCTTTCTTTTTTGAATTTTTTGCAAAAACCTTGGGATCATAAAAAATTGATGCAAGTGTGGTGTGCAA
>JAJXYJ010000014.1 GCA_021780615.1 bacterium
TGTTACCTAACACCACGTATTACTTCCGCGTTGATGCGCAGAATCAGTATGGTACTACCCATGGTTCAACATTAAGTTTTACCACTCAAAATATCGTAACGGGTAATGCGCCCCTTGTTACAACAACAGGATCGACTAACGTTGCCCAAAGTTCTGCTACGCTTAACGGACAGGTAAATCCCAATGGCGCTACAACCAATTACTGGTTTGAATATGGCACGACGCAATCATTTGGCAATACGACGTCCATGCAGTCAGCGGGAGCGGGGAGTTCATTTATAAGCGCCTCAGCCCCGATTTCTGGCTTGGCACCGAGCACCACGTATTACTTCCGCGTTGATGCGCAGAATCAGTACGGCACTACAAATGGATCAATCTTGAGCTTCACCACTCAATCGGGCGGTGGTAGTACTGGTAATGCACCATTGATTATTACCAATGTGGCGACAAACATATCTCAGTATGGCGCTACACTTAACGGACAAGTAAATCCTAATGGCGCCACGACCAATTACTGGTTTGAATATGGCACGACGCAATCATTTGGCAATACGACGTCCATGCAGTCAGCGGGAGCGGGGAGTTCATACAGCAATGTTTCTGTACCAGTTTCCGGCTTGGCACCAAACACCACGTATTACTTCCGCGTTGATGCGCAGAATCAGTATGGTACTACCCATGGTTCAACATTAAGTTTTACCACTCAAAATATCGTAACGGGTAATGCGCCCCTTGTTACAACAACAGGATCGACTAACGTTGCCCAAAGTTCTGCTACGCTTAACGGACAGGTAAATCCCAATGGCGCTACAACCAACTATTGGTTTGAATATGGCACCACGCAATCATTTGGCAATACGACGTCCATGCAGTCAGCAGGAGCAGGCAGTTCATATCTCAATGTGACCGTGCCAATTTCTGGCTTGATACAAAACACCACCTACTACTTCCGCGTTGATGCGCAAAATCAGTATGGCACGACGAATGGATCAATTTTGAGTTTTTATACACAGGCGGGATACAGTAATATGCCGAGCGTTACGACGCTTCAGGCAAGTTCCATATCGGGATATTCCGCGCAACTGAACGGCTACGTTGATCCGCAGGGATCTGCTACAACGTATTGGTTTGAATATGGTACGAACCAGTCGTTGGGCATGCAAACACAATCACAGAGTACCTCGGGCGCGGCTAATATATCCTCGTATGTTTCTGGATTACAACAGAATGCAACCTACTATTTCCGCGTTGATGCGCAGAATCAGTATGGTACCGTGTATGGATCCATTCTTAGTTTTTCCACATACCAAGGGGGGAATTATGGAAGTCAGCCAATAGCAAACACAAGCTCTGCAACAAATATTACTAACAATTCATCTCAATTAAACGGTACTATTAATTCAAACAACACTTATACCAGTTACTGGTTTGAATATGGCACTACGCAATCATTGGGTAATACCACTGTCTCCCAGTCAGCAGGTTCGGGAAGTGGTAGCTATAGCGTTTCCGCGCAGATTTATAACCTTTCACCGAACACCACCTATTATTTCCGCGTTGATGCGCAGAATCAGTATGGTACGGCATACGGAGGCATCCTTTCATTTTATACCAGTTCCGGAAGTGGCTGTTATGGATCAGGATGTAATAACAATACTGTTGCGCCGTATGTACAAACATATAACGCATCAGGTATCACACAGACAACGGCAACATTGTATGGTTCGGTAAATCCAAATGGAACCACGGCAACGGGATGGTTTGAGTATGGCACTGATCCTAATAATTTAGTTAATCGGACCAACACGATTAGTATCTATAGCTATACCACCGCAACGAATATGCAGATGTCCATCTCAAATTTGCAGGCGGGCACGACATATTATTTCCGCGCGGCGGCAAGTAACTATCTAGGCACTTCATATGGTTCAACGTTAAGTTTTACCGCATTTGGACAAACGACCAATGGTCAGGTACCGGTGGCAACTACTAAAGCGGCGACCTATATTTCACAAAATTCCGCACTCTTAAACGGTACGGTTAATCCGAATGGCACTGCCGCAACGAACGCATGGTTTGAATATGGCACGTCGCCCTCTCTTGGATCGCGCACCATAAGCCAGCCAGTCGGATACGGTACACAGGACGCAGTGGTATCAGCGGCGGCAACTGGCCTTATGCCCGGAACGACATACTACTACCGCATTGTGGCTCAAAATACCTATGGTTCAACGTATGGCTTTATCTTGGGCTTTACTACCCCGGGAACAACTATTGTTCCTAACAACGGTGGCACCAATACCATTATCGTGAATACCACGAGCTTTGGTGGCGGACAATCGTGTGTGCTTATTGTGCCGACTATTTCAAACGATAAGTTAAATGCCGGTGATCCGTTCACCTACACTTTCACCTATCGCAACGGATGTACCTACAATCTTTCCAATGCGTATGCAAAGATTATTCTTCCGACCGAAGTTACCTATATCTCTACTAATTATCCGCTCTTCCAGAAAGATTCAAATGGCATCACCTATAATTTGGGAACATTGGTTCCCGGAGCACAGGGAGCTATTAGTATTCAAGGGACGGTCAATACGGCTGCTATACAGGGAGACATTCTCATCTTCAGTTCGGTCCTCAATTATAGCGATGCAAAGTTACACCCGCAGTCAATCAGTTCATATCTTACCGCTCAAATTCTTTCAGGTAAGAACTTGTCGGCAAGCATCTTTGATGCCTTCCGCTCGCTCTTCGGATCATGGTGGTTCTCATTATTGCTCTTGTTGATTATTATCTTCCTCATTTTATGGTTTGCCTTTTCTAAAAAAAGGAACACTCCTGTTGAAGATGATGTTGATGTGCTCAAGGCATAAGATGATTGTTATGAGTAATCAGTTACTCTAGCTTGTTAAAAAATCACTACAAAGCCGCCTATCATAGGCGGCTTTGTAGTGATTGACAGTATTAATATAACCCTGTATACTCCATACAAAGTCTGCAGACAGTAGGTCCGCCGGAGGCGGATAATGTCATTGATACATGGCACCTACCGAGGATATAACTCTTTTTTGTCGCGACTTTTAATATGCAAAGGTCGTTTTTTTATCTGGTAGATATAACACCGTATGAAATCAAAAATACAAAAAAATAAAGAAATAGAAAACGTGAGTGCGTTGGCGCAGAAAGCCCAATCAGTTCTTTTTGTTGATTTTACCAAAACACCCGTATCTGAAATCACTGCTCTTAAAAATAGTCTTCGAGCACTTGGGGCGACGTATAAAGTTATTAAAAAGAGATTGTTGGCGCGCGTACTTGCTCAACACAACATATCAGCTGACGTGTTGCAGTTTGAAAAACAGGTAGCGGCGATATTTTCCAGCAAGGATATTTCGAGCATTGCTAATCCAGTGGCAAGTTTTGCAAAGGAGGCAGTCAAGAAAAATATGCAGTTTCAGATGTTGGGCGGATATGATGGGCAGGCACACTTGTTCTTTGCGCAGGAAGAAATCAAACGCATCGGACAGTTACCGTCTCGTGACGTGCTCATTGCGCAGTTTGCAGGCCTCTTAAAAGCTCCCATGAATCAGTTGGCATATGTGCTTTCAAAAGTGGGAGAAGGGAAGAAGTAGAAAGTATTAAGGAATAAGTATGAAGAAGTAAGGAAGAATTAAAATCCCAAATTACAAATTCTACATAATAAATAATCCGCCAACTGGCGGACTGAATCAAAAATAAATTTGTTTTTATTGTTGGCATTTGGATATTATCTGATACTTGGTGCTTGAGATTTGGGATTTCCTTATTCCACACTACTAACTCCTTACTACTCCTTTGTATATCATTAACTAACACATTACTATGAACGAAAAATTTAAAGACATCGTTGAAAAAATAGAATCAATGACGACGCTTGAAATAGCGGATTTAGTGAAAGCATTGGAGGAGAAGTTTGGCGTATCAGCGGCAATGCCGGTTGGCGCAGGGGCCGCGGGTGCGGGAGCTGCCGCCGCAGAAGAAAAAACTTCATTTAACGTTGTGTTAAAGAGCGGTGGTGAACAGAAAATTAATGTCATCAAAGCGGTAAAGGAAATCACCGGTCTCGGTCTTAAAGAGGCAAAAGATTTGGTTGATGGTGCACCAAAGCCTATAAAGGAGAATGTTAAGAAAGAAGAGGCTGAAGAAATGAAAAAGAAACTTGAAGACGTTGGTGCTGTTGTTGAATTACAATAGTATATCAATGTGCTTTTGTGCCTTAAAACCCGCCGTTGCAAAATGGCGGGTTTTTAGATACACTGCAGGTTACGTTGGTACGTAAAACGAGCCCTGTAGCCTATCTTTATTGGGGCGTTTAGCGTAGCTGGTTAGAGCGTTGTATCATTACCTCGTTAAAGGACACTTAGTTTAGTGGTAGAACGTCGCATTGTTACCCTATTAGATACAAATGCACCCTTAGTTTAGTGGTAGAACGTCGCATTCACATTGCGAAGGTCGTAGGTTCGATCCCTACAGGGTGCACAGGATTGATCTAACGGGGCGGGTTGCAAAGGGTTTAAGAGCAGTTGACTGCTTTTAAACGGGCATCCTGCTATCGCGAAGCGATAGCAGGATGCCCTGGAACGTAAGTTTTTTGCCAGTCGGCGGACCCTACCAGGCGCACAGATATAACTTCTCGAAAGCTTTATGAAATTTAAAAATGTCACTATTCGTTTTGTGGACGGTTATGCTATTAGGCAGTTTTTTGATACCGATTTTAACTCTTTTCATTTTAACCAAGGAGACTCGCTTAACTTTGATTCAAAACGATATATTCCAAAGGGGGAGGCATGGTGCGACGCGGCACTCAAAGATGAGGTTGCATTTTTGGCAAAGGTTGAATTATCTACCATTTCCAGTCGCGCGCAGGCGGTAAAAAAATTTACTCAAAAAGGAGTGATTCCTGATTTTAAGATACATAAAAGTAGGCAAGGAAAAAATAATATTGTACTTGTGGATGGAAGCATAGTGCGGCAATATATTGATCCATGGTTTGTGTGCGGTGGGCACGCATACGTGTATGCGTACATTCCTCAAAACGAGATTTGGATTGATGCAAAAATGGATGCTCGTGATATCCCTCATGTGATAGTACATGAAGCCTTAGAACAAAATCTGATGCATCTCAAGAAAAAAACGTATGATAGCGCCCATGAGTATGCCACAGTTGCGGAGCGGGAATCACGCCGTACTGCCGGAGGATCGTATCCCGGAGAAGATGCGTTTCCCTTTGTGAGCTTAAAAAAGATGATACAATCATTTTATGTCAGAGGATCAAAAAAAAGATAATAAAGTATATGTGAAACATGCGGTGCAATCACCGGGACTATGCGGACCTTCTTCGCTCAAGATTTTGTTGTCTCATTTTGATAAAACATACAGCGAAGAGCAGATGATGCAACTTGCATCAGCGACGATGAATGTGGGAACCGAACACGAGGGGATGATTCAAGCCGCCAAAGAAATCGGTGGATTTGTGTTTGCAAAAGAGGGAGGCACTATAGAAGAGTTGACGTATTTTATTGAAAAAGAAAACCTTCCCGTTATTATTGGATGGTTTGATAGGGATGGTGATCATTATAGTGTGGTCATTTCAGTGACCGATAAAAATATTGTTATTTCCGATCCAGCAGTAGATGATCCGGAACGATGGGTGGATAAAGAAATGTTTCCTGATGTGTGGTTTGATTTTGTGGGTGCTGATGGACGCACGGTATCATGGGGATGGTATATGGTTGTGACATTTGAAAAGAAACATTTTCCCATTGAAGGAGGGTACTATTACTAATATTTCTTTTCTTGATTTTGAATATCATAAGAATATTTTTTTGACGAGCGTCAAGTTTATCCGTATGTAGTGTATGCAACGGAAGTGGTACACCATGTCTTAAAAACATGGTGTTTTAGTTATCCACAGTAAGGTGGTTGCATAGAACGTAATAGTGTATATAATGAATAGATAAGTGGGGAAAAGTGGATAACTGTGTGGATAAGCAGGAAAATCCATTATATAGTGCGCCTTTTTAATGCACCACTCTCATATGTTTCTTGGTGAATTCAAACACAACATAGACAACAAGGGGAGAGTTGCCATTCCGGTAAAGTTTCGAACAAAACTTGAAGGTGGTGCTATTTTAACGCGCGGTCTCGATCATTGTTTGTTTCTTTTGCCGCAACGAGAGTGGGATGCGTTAGTTGAAAAACTTATGCGTCTGCCAATTGCACAAGCAGGGTCTCGAGCATTTGTCCGTCTGATGCTTTCAGGGGCAAGTGATGTGGAATTTGATGTACAGGGAAGAGTGTTGGTTCCTGAACATTTAAGAACGTATGCGCATTTAACAAAACGCGTGACGGTGACGGGGCTCTATAATCGCATTGAACTCTGGGATGATGGTGAATGGAGAAAGTACAAAACAAAAACAGAACAAGAATCAGATGAAATCGCCGAAAAACTGGGGGAGCTAGGAATCTAGGAATAGAAGTTTTCAATTATCAATTATCAGTTTTCAATCAATGAGACAATGTTAAAATTTCATAATTGCGTTTCATTGGAAATTGATTATTGGAAATTATAGTCGTATGCACATTCCCGTTCTTTTACATGAAGTTATAACTCAATTAGGTTGCCAACCGGGGAAATTTATAATCGACGGCACGCTTGATGGGGGAGGCCATGCGCACGAAATTATTGCACGCATTATGCCCGACGGACTGTTTCTGGGCGTTGACTGGGACAGTGGCATGGTGGCGCGCACGCAACAGATGCTCCGTCAGACGTATGCATTAGTGCCACAGGCATCACTGCAATTTGCCCATAGTTCCTATGAGCACATTGGATCACTTTTGCGGGAAAAAAATTTACCGCTTGCCGATGGGGTACTATTGGATCTGGGATTTTCATCATTGCAAATGGAGGATGCTCATCGGGGCATGAGTTTTCAAAATGATGGTCCGCTTGATATGCGCTATGACATAGAAAGCGGCGAACCAGCGTCGGTGATAGTTAATACGTATCGCGAAGAAGAGTTGGCTGACATGATTTGGAAGTATGGAGAGGAGCGATTTTCACGTCGTATCGCACGCGCTATCGTAGATGCGCGGATGCGGGAAAAAATTATGACGACCGGCGTGCTTGCTCAAATTATTTTTCATGCAATGCCTTCTCAGGCACGCCATGGCAAAATCAATCCCGCGACAAAAACATTTCAGGCACTGCGCATTTTTGTAAATCATGAACTCGATAACCTTTCTTTATTCCTTGCTTCAGTGCGTGGTGTAGTTCGACCCGGTGGTCGAGTGGCTATTATCACCTTCCATTCGTTGGAAGATCGTATGGTAAAACACACCTATCGGGATATGCAACGGCGTGGATGGGGAACGGTTATCACCAAAAAGCCCATTATTCCTTCGGAAAATGAACGTAGTACAAACCGCTTGAGTAGATCAGCAAAACTTCGTGTCATTGAAATACAATAATATAAAAATAAGGTCGATACATAGTAATCATAATTGATAATAAGGATCGCAATAATCATATGACCGTTATAGAATTTCGTTCTCGCGACATAAAAATAAATTATTTCATCACCGGACTCATTGTGTCTGTGGTTGGATGTGCATTGTGGAATATTTTCCTGTATAATAGTGTCACGACTGTGCGTCACAATATTGATACGGCAGCAAATACACTTGAACAGGCACAGGTCCAGAATGCAGAATTAAAAAATTCATTGTACAGCATAACTGATGGCACGGGTCAGGAAGCATTTCTCCAATCGCGCGGTTTGGTGTTGGATAAAAGTCCTCAGTACAGCAAAACACCGCTGGTAGTATCGCGGGATGCTTTTTGATGTAGTGTATCGTGTGAGCTTGTGTGTGCTGGTATAGCTACTATTTTCATGAAACTGAAGTTTTGGCTGATTAGAATAACATTTGTACTTATTTTTGGCGCCCTGGTGGTCAACTTGTACTCGATTCAGGTCCAAAAAGGGAATTACTATGCACAAAAAGCCCAGGCTCGCGAAGAACTTTCGGGACAATTAATGCCACAACGTGGAGTTATTTATATCACCGATAAGTACAACAACAATATTCCGGTAGTTCTCAATAAAGATTATCCCACCATCTATGCAGTTCCTAAGGAAATAAAAGATCCGGCCGATGCCGCGGCAAAGCTGGCGCCCATTATCGGCATGAACCAGCAACTCCTGCAAGCAAAACTTTCCCAACAAAATCTCTACGCACTTCTTGCACAAAAGGCAAATCAAGACCAGGTGGCAAGTGTACAGCAGCTAAATATCCCCGGCATCTATATGCGGGATGAGATATTTCGCTTCTATCCATTTAGCACCATGGCCGCAAACGTACTTGGGTTCACCTCAACTGTTAATGATGGAGATGTTCCCCAAGGAAAGTACGGTGTTGAACGTGAATTTAATGACATTCTTGAGGGCAAGAGCGGTACCGCACTCGCTGATGAAGTACGAAAGCCAACCGATGGATCGGATGTGCATCTTACCATCGATCGTAATGTCCAAGCGGAAGGGGAACAAATCATCAGTGATCTGATGGCGCAGTGGCACGCCGCGAGTGCCGGATTTATTGTTGAGGATCCCATGAGCGGAAAAATTTTGGGCATGGGAAATCTACCGACTTTTGACCCCAATAACTACAGCCAAGCCAGTAGCCTCAAAGATTATATTAACAGTAATGTTGAGTCGGTATACGAGCCAGGATCGGTTATTAAAGTGCTTACGATGTCCGCCGGTATTGATTCGGGAAAAATTACTCCCGATACGACGTATGTGGATACCGGATCAGTGACGTTAAACGGTAGTACAATCCGCAACTGGGATTTAAAGGCGCACGGTAAACTTACGATGACCAACGTTATCGAACAATCGCTTAATACTGGTGCGGTTTTTGCCGAGCGGACTATGGGATCGCAGATTTTTACCGAGTATATTAAAAAATTTGGATTGGGTGATCGAACGGGTATAGACCTTCCTTCTGAAGCATCTGGAGACTTGAGTAACTTAAACCATGGACTTGATATTAACTATGCAACCGCATCATACGGACAGGGGATTGCCATCACACCGATTGAATTAGCATCTGCTATTTCAACCATTGCGAATGGTGGCTTGCTTATGAAACCGCTCATTACCCAAGATGAGGTACCGACCGTTCTCCATCGAGTGATTAGTCAGGATACTGCTAGTAAGGTGACGGCAATGATGGTATCCGCGGTTAATAAAAATATATTGGCGCATATTCCGCAATATAATGTCGCGGGAAAATCAGGAACGGCAAACTTACCCGACTTCCAGCATGGGGGATATTATCCCGATCGCTACGCAGATACCTTTGCCGGATTTGCTCCTGCGTCACATCCGCAATTCGTGCTGATTATGAAAATTATGGATCCGCAGAATGGTCCCTTGGCTGGAGCCGCTGTCGTCCCTTCGTTTAAAAAATTCATGGAGTTTCTTTTAAATTACTACGATGTGCCTCCGGACAATCAAACAGTGTCAGCAACACCGTAACGTATACCTTTTTATGAAAGATACATTATTAAAAATTCTTAATCATATTATCCGCCATCTTGCTCTTAAAACGATTCAAACGTTTAAGCCATTTATTATTGCTATAACCGGCAGCGTGGGAAAAACATCTGCCAAAGAAGCGATTTACGCTGTTCTGCGTGATGCAAAGCGTGTGCGACGATCATCGGCGAATCTTAATAATGAATTAGGCGTATCACTGACTATTCTGGGAGATTGGAAATACATCAAACAACCCGCCTTCTTCTTTTGGCTTAAGGTTATCATCGTCGCATCGGCGCGACTTGTATGGAAACCGTTTGATCATTACCCCGAGGTGTTGGTCCTTGAATATGGAGCTGATGCCGCAGGAGATATTAAGCATCTTATGAGCATTGCACATCCTGATATGGGTGTATTGACCGGCATTGGTATAATTCCGGTGCATGTTGAAAACTATTTAACCGGCGTTGATGGGGTAGTGCGAGAGAAGAGTACTATCGTCAGTGATCTGTATACATCAAATATTGCCTGCATCAATATTGACGATCCTCACGCCCCCGACGTTGTTAAAAAAACAAAAGCTCGCATTGTATCCTATGGATTTAATAAAGAAGCGGACATTCGTATTTCACGCGTGAGTCATACCTATGAGGGTGATGCGATTGCGGGTATTACCTTTAAACTTGATGTAGAAGGATCTTCTATTCCTTTTGTAGTACGAAACGTATTTTCCATTAGTCATGCCCATGCCATTGCCGCCGCAGTGGCTATCGCGCATAGTATCGGTATCAACCCCGTGGTGGTAGCAACGTCACTGGAGCGGTACTACAAGCCCGTGCAGGGCCGTTCTGCTCTGGTTGAGGGTATAAAGCGCACTCAAATTATTGATGAGAGTTATAACTCATCTCCGGCGGCTCTGGAAGTAGCGCTTGCTTCGCTTAAAATGGTCACACACAGAAGAAAAATCGCTGTGTTGGGAGATATGCTGGAGTTGGGACAGTTTACGATACAAGCACACGAACGAGCGGGAGCGTTGGTTCCACAGGCGACCGACATTCTTATCACTGTTGGTGATCGCGCAAAATTTATTGCCCAAAAAGCACTTGAAAAGGGTATGTATAAAACAAAAGTATTTGTGGTGGAAAATGCCGAAGAGGCATCGCGCAAACTGCAGGCTATTATGCTCCCCGGAGATCTTATTTTGGTAAAAGGATCTCATTCCATCGGCCTCGATGCGGTAGTCAATGAGATGAGGAGGATATAAAAGTTATAAAGTTAAAAGTAAAAAGCATGCCCCGTAGTCAGCTTTGCTGTACTATGGGGTGAAAAGCGGGGGAAAATAGTAATGAGTAAACAGTAACTGGAAACTGGAGAATTTAAAATTTGAAATCAATTTTTTAATTTTTGATTTTTATAATTTTATAAATAAATCCTAATGTTTAAAACACTAAAAATTGAAATATTATTTAAAATTTGAAACAGGTCATTCTGAGCACATTCGCTTCTGCTCAGTGCAGGCTCCGCGAAGAATCTCCCGTTATATAAAAATTCCTGCGTGAGGCAGGAATTTTTAATGGAAGGAATGTGTGTAAAACATCACCTGGTCATTGCAAGAATTTCAGCAAGTGCCGAGGGAAGCTCAATAACGCCGGCATCATCGCTAAAGTGCCCTTTAGCATGCTCTATAATTATTTTTGCCCCAAGATTTTTTTTAAAAAGATCTTTGTCAGAAAGTGGCACATCAGGATCATTGTCCGAAAAAAGAGCGGTGATGTTTTTGGTGTGTTGCTTTATCTGCTTGTAATGAATGGGGGTAGTAAGCCATGGGGCGGCGATTCTCTTTTCCTCTTCGGTTTCCAGATAGGGGAGGTTAAAAAATGGAGCGACAAACAGAATGCCTCCTATTTTTGTATCCGTGGGAAGGTGCTCCATGTAGCGCATAATGGTCTGACAGCCGATACTATGGCCGACAAGGTATGTACGCTCATCGGGGTTTTGTATGACTTGGGAAAGTGCATTAACCCATGTTTCGATGCGCGGGTTATCAGCGTAGGGCATGGCGGGGACGATGACTTCATATCCTTGCATTTCCAGTTGTTGCCTCAGCCAAGGGAACCAAGCGTTATCCGGATTTCCGCTCCATCCGTGGACGAGATAAATTTTATTCATATGTACGTATTAGTATAGCATTATAGTATGCATACTACGATGTTGATTGGGGAATATGGGCTATAAATCCATACAGTGATGGATATTTTTATTTCACGTGACTCTAGTGGGACAGTATTGACTTAATCTTATATAAAATGTATAATATATACAGAAAATTTAAATAAGTATAAAACAAAAAATTTATAGGAGGTTACGTGAAAAAAGGTATGATGGTTTTTTTGGTAATTATTATCGCAGCGGGGATTTATTATAATAGTGGCTACTATTATATGAGTACTATTAAGCAGATAGACAAGGGAGCTACACCGACTTCGCTGGTGCAAAAATTTATAGCTGGTCCAGGAGGAATGCAAGCTAAATCAGGAAAACCTGACAATTTAGAAGATTATTTCGTATTTTTTTGTTGGGTGTGGATAGTTTATGTCATGATTGACATTATTTTTTGGGGCGCTTATGTTGTTTGGATGTTCCTGAATTGGATATTGTGGTTCATGCTTCAGGGCGGCGTCTATCAGACATATGGCTGGTGGGGAATATTTACTCTTATCTTATTTCTTCTTGGAATTATTATAATCTGGCACAAGAAAATTGTTTTTCATAAGAAACCAACGGTTTCTTAATGTGCTTTAAGAAGATTATGGCTTTTTTTCAAGGTCACGGAAACGTGGCCTTTTTATTTTTGTGACACTAGTGGGAATTTCATCGCTCACCACCCCAATGGGATTTCTTTTCACTCGTCGTTTCGCTGTGCTATTGCACATGCTTCACTTCTCCTTCAAAGCCGGGGTTGTAAAAAATGCAAAGCAGTTTGCATTTTTTACATACCCTTCAAATCCCATTGGATGATCGTTATAGAAAACACCCACTCATTTAAAAACGAGAGGGTGTTTTATAGCGGTGACCCCAATGGGATTTGAACCCATATTACAGGGATGAGAACCCTGCGTCCTAACCGGATTAGACGATAGGGCCGGATAGAAAACAATTTTTTAATTTCGAATTTTGAATTTAGAAATGTAATAAGATAGGACTGACAAGGAATATGGTGGCATATTTTGGGGTATAATGCAATAAAAAAACTATTTGACAATGTCACATAGAGGGGGGATAATCAAAATCTAGATATTTTTCGAACATTAACACAAGGAGGTTACATGAGCCCGCAAGAGGTTCTTGAAAGTTTGTTTCTTCAACTAAACAAAGAGTATGGTGAAGGAGAAGAGGTGGATGTTTCTTTGCAAGGAGGAATGTTTTCCGCAGTCCACATACGGGGAATGAATGGGTTTTTAGGAATAAGCAAAAGTAAGGGGAGTTACTTTCATTTTTATGTATGGGAGGAGCTGTCAGCGTCATTTTATCCACATGTGCTATTTCGCTTATCGGTGCGCCGGTTTGCGAGTTATATTAACAGCAACAAATGCATAGAATCAATTTGTGTAGAAACGAAAGAGGATGCACAATTTTATAATTCATATACCGTAGATTCTCCGCTCTACGAATTTATTGAAGAGATTGTCCGCCCTCGCTTTCATGCATTACAAAAAAAACTATCTTCTATTGCCGAAAGAACATACGCTCCGCAGTAACTATTTTCCCGGATATATTCCGGGATTTTTATGGCACAATGGTATTTATTTGACTCCTATGCTTCTTTATCATAGAGTGCAAAATGTAATATATTTTTGAACATTTATAAAAGAAAGGAGTCGCTTATGGTTACCAGCAAGGCCATGCGAACACTAACGGCGGAAGAAATTCTAAGAGAGACAGTGGAAGATCTGCTTCAACGGATTAAAGAAAAATTCTTTGGATATAAGAAGATGAAATGCGTGTATCATGATGAATATCACATCGGATTTCCTGATACATTCAAGGGAATAGAAATACAGCGCAAAGGACTGTTTCTGGGTATAAAGAATGGTGATCGCCTCCCTGAAATTTCCCTATGGATTAAAAACGACATCTGGCATTTCAAAGTATTGAGAATTTCCATCAGGGACTATTACCCAGGGGAAATGAGTTTTGATAAGAGGGTAGTCTATTATAAAAAAACTATCATTTTAAAAATAGAACATCCTCTTATTCCCGGGCACCTTGCCACTTCTTTGATAGAAGAGATTATTATGCCCGAATTCAATAAGACAAAAATTCCTTCGCGGATTAAAAAAATGTCTTTGAGGCCTTTAGAAATACAAGAGATTGCCCATGTATTTATAGGCGAATCTCGAGAAAACGCTTAGGTTTTAGTTATTCAGCTGCTTTTTTTGGCAGCTGATTTTTTATCCTATCTTTTTTTATTTTCTACTTCTTTACTCGCCTCTATTCGTATCGGGCAAAGACACTACAGGGAAGGCTTCTGCCGCCGGATGTTTCGGTAATATGCAGTTCGCCGCAGGTGATGCGTTCAAGTGGTAGAATATCGCCGAGTATATTTTTAATAACCGTGGGGGAATATCCCATGGCGTAGCTATTAATAAGCACAAAAAGCGGATCAGGATCTAATATTTTTTGTAATGTGCTTAAAAGCAGGGGGACGTCTTTTTCAAATTTAAACACCTTTCCTTTGGGATCCCTGCCAAATGATGGTGGATCCATGATAATGGCATCATAGGTGTTGCCGCGACGCGCTTCGCGTTCTACAAACGCGAGGGCATCATCAATAATCCAGCGGATGGGTTTTTCTTCCAGTCCGCTTAGTTTTTGATTTTCGCGAGCCCAGGTTATCGATGGTTTAGAGGCGTCCACATGGGTGACCTGTGCCCCGGCCACCACCGCGGCCAGCGTCGCGCCTCCGGTGTAGCCGAAGAGATTTAATACTTTTGGCTGAGTGGGTGATTTTTTAATAATGTCTGAAAACCATTCCCAGTTTTGAATTTGTTCGGGGAAAAGTCCGGTATGTTTGAAGGGGGAGAGTTTTAACTGCAAGGTAATATCTTTATAGTTAAATTGCCACGGAGACATTATTTTTTTGTGATGCCATCGAGATGCAGCCGCTTTGGCGTCGGCATGAAAGAAAGCATCGGCACTGAGCCACGTATCTTTAGGAAGTTTTTGACGCCATATGGCATTAGGGTCAGGACGAGAAAGTGTATAGGCGCCAAACCGCTCCAGCTTATATCCTTGGCCAGAATCTAACAGTTCATAATCTTTTATTGGTTTCAGTGAAAATATATTCATAGAGATTATGTGATGTGATGATATTGTTACATGCGCGGTAGGCGTATTGCAAATGCTTGGTAGCACGGATACAATAAAATAACTATGAACAAGAATGTGTTAAAAAAATACATCCGCGATCCGCATATATGGATACCGCTTGCCATAGGGATTGTGGCGCTTGTTATCGGGGGCATTGATGCGTACATTCATTTTTTTACCGTTCGAGATAAGATTATCTTTCATCTCAATGTCAATCGAGAGATTGATATGGTGGGAGCGCGTAAAGAGCTATTTTTTGCACTCAGTGGATTTCTGTGTCTGGGAATTATTAATGCACTACTTTCTTACGCTCTTTATGTCCGTGAACGCGTGCTTTCCTATGTGATAGCGTATGCAGATGCATTTGTGATGATTATTGGGCTTCTATTTATCTTTTTTGTCGTGGGACTTAATTAAGTACGGGGTATATAAAAACCCTGCTTAAAAGCAGGGTAAACACATAAGCTCGACTAATAATTATTCTTCAACAAAAAATTTTTTGATGCCTATATCTTCTGCGACAGACACCCCTTTAAATGATTTAAGAAAGTTTTTGTGTGGAGTTGCCGCAGGGGATGAAAAAATAAATAAAATGGATTTCCACTCATGTTTCCATATGAGTCGCTTTATCCTTTTAGTAAGTTCCTGATAGTACCCTAATTTATGAGGTACTTTCAAATTCAGATGAGGTACATTTTGTGAGATGGGGATGCTTTCATCAACAATCAGATGAGCTCCATGTTGTTTTGAAATTATTTCTCCTTGAATGGCTAACTGCCATCGTTTATTGGGCGGTGTGGTGCCATCATTGACAACGATAATCGCGTCAAATGACTTGCCATGATTTTTCATGATATATGACCTCCTTTTGTTTCTACTTATACAAGTTGCTATTCTTCAGCTTATAGAAAAAGGGTGGCTTTGGTCAAGGGGATATTTCTCTTTGACTTTTGTGATGTGATTTGGTAGTATTGCGCCATATGTTTGCAGTCATTAAAACCGGAGGGAAGCAGTATGTGGTTTCTCCCGATACAAAAGTAACTATAGAAAAAATTGAAGGGAATGTGGGAGACACCGTATCGTTTTCCGACATGCTCTTATTTTCCGATGGTTCCCGCACTGTTGTGGGAACTCCCACAGTTGCTCATGGCGTCGTTGAGGCAAAAATTATCGCACAGGGACGTGATGAAAAAAAGATTATTTTTCGTTATCACGCCAAGACGCGATACCGCAAGTTAAAGGGACATCGGCAACATGTTTCAGAAATACAGGTAACATCAATTAAAGCATAATAAATAAAACCCCTATATGGGGGTTTTATTTATATGTTCTTCCGATTCCCGACATCGAAAGAACACAAAATTACCGATTCGAATAGTAGACACTATTGCGCAAACATATTCTTTCGATGTCGGGAATCGAAAAGGTTAGGAGCGGCGGGTAATGGAGTGAGCGAGTGTGTCGTCATCGGCAAATTCTATTTCCCCGCCTGTGGGGATGCCGCGTCCTAGGCGAGTAATGACTTTCGCGCGATGGATAAATTCTTTTTCTATGATTGATGCATTGAGATCGCCATACGTGCCCGGGTTGAGCGCGATGATTATTTCTTCTGCGATGCCATTGGGTTCATGGGTGGTGATAGTTTCTTGTAGGGCATGCAGGCGACGAAGTTGCCAGTCATCAAAAACACCCGTTTTAGTTAATGTTCCCAGCACCAAGTACCTTCCTTGATATGCCCCCGATCGTTCAATGGAAAGTAAATCAGTTTCTTTTTCAAGAATCATATATATACCATTGTGTCGTTCCGGAGCGTCGCAAGTATGGCACATTGCCGCGGGGCTATCATATACAAAAAAACAGCGGGGGCATACTTTCATTTGTGTAAGGCCGCTTAAAGCGTCTTGTATTTCCACAAGCCCCACTTTTGAAGAAGTGATTAACCAAAAAGCAAGACGAGTTGCCTGCCGTGGCCCAATAGAGGGGAGGCGTGAGAAGACGCGTATAAATTTTTGAATGGCATCAGGAAGCATGGGAGAGGCAAGGGATATGTATTATGTATTACGTATTAAAGAAGAGTGGAGGAAATAGTGTGATTAATTTCTGGAATTTCTTCCATACTACTTACTTCATACTACTCACTTCTTGTATTATTCCAGTGTCGCATATTTTTTATCCACCTCCTTAAAGGTGACTTTTTCAGGGTCAAATTTCACATCGACGGTACCGATAGGGCCATTGCGGTGCTTGGCAATGATAATAGAGGCGCTGTTTTCGTCTTCCAATGAGGGTTCATTGCGAGTACGATCTTTGCGATAAATGAGCAGTACGACGTCCGCGTCCTGTTCCCAACTGCCCGTTTCGCGCAAATCAGAAATTTTTGGGATTTGTGATTCGCGCTGGTCAACGGAACGGTTGAGCTGTGAGAGGGCAAGAACGGGTACGTTCAATTCGCGCGCCAATGCTTTAAGGCCGTGGCTGATTTCGGTAAACTGTTGCACCATATTTTCTGACGACCCTAATGGTTGGATAAGTTGTACGTAGTCAATAACCAAAAGCCCCAATCCATGTTCTGCTTGGAGTCGTCTGCCGATGGAGCGCAGCTGCATAATATTTAATGATGGAGTGTCGTCGATGTACACATCCATACGTGAAAGCCTGTCCAACGCTCCCTGGATCAACTCAAAATCAAGTTCGCTATTCAGTCTGCCGGTACGCAGTTTCCAGAGGGGGACTTGGGCTTCTGATGAAATGAAGCGGTCAATAATCTGTTCCTTGGACATTTCAAGTGAAAAAATACCCACTGGAACTCCTGATTTGGCGGCGGCACGACAAAAATCGAGAGCGAGAGTTGTTTTACCCAATGAAGGACGCGCACCCAAGATGACTAAGTCTGATTTTTGAAAACCAGAGAGATAATTGTCCATAGCACTAAATCCTGTGGTGACACCGCGGAGACGAGATCCATCACCTTGGTGGAGCTTCTCAATACGTTCGTAGGCATCTTTGAGTTCGTCTTTAATGTGTACAAATTTTTTATCCTGTGATTTTTGAGACACTGAAAAAATGCGTTGTTCAATGGAATCAATGAGTCCTTCAACACTGAGTCGTTTTTCAAAAACAGATTCATGAATATCCGATGAGATGGTAATGAGATCTCGCAGAACGCGTTTTTCTCGCACAATTTTTGCATAGTGAGCGATGTGCGATGAGGAAGGGACGACGTTGATAAGATCGGTTAAGTAACTGGCGCCGCCAACACGTTCAAGGTCTTGGTTCGTCTTAAGGACATTAGTAACACTTAAAATGTCTATAGGTTCATTGCGCGAAAAAAGATCGAGCATTACCTCGTATACTTTTTGGTGCGCGGTGGCATAAAAATCGTATGGCGTGAGGGTGTCGGCGACTTTACTGACGGCATGCTTGTCAAGCATGATGGAACCCAATACCGATTTTTCGGCGTCGAGGTCTTGTGGGGGGAGTGTTGCTGGTGCCATAAGGATGTGTGTTAGTGAGACTTTGGATAAAGGAAAGGCCCATGGGGCGTATCTTCTACTATGTATCCTAGCGTGTCCATTTCATTACGCAAGGCATCCGCCTGCATAAACTGTTTATATCTTCGATGTGCTTCCCTCTGCGTATTTAAACGAGTAATAGCCGCAGGAATAGTGGGGCGTGCGCTTAATGATATGCCAAGAGTGCGGAAGGTATCAGTGATATATGAGGCTATGTAGGTGGCATCGCGTGCTGAAAGGGTTTCTAATATTTTCTCTGTGGTGCCAATAAGTTCAAAGAGCGCGGCAAGTGCCAGGGGAGTATTAAAATCATCCTCAATAGCTTGATGGTAATGATTGCGCGCCAGTGCCACGATGTCTTTAATGGTTTTTGATAACATTCCTTTTTGAGTGATGGTGTGTAATTTCCACACAAACAATTGAATGCTTGCCAGTGCGGCATGTGCTTGTGATGCAGTGGTGTTGGTGTAATCAAGAGGTGCTCGATAGTGGTGAGAAAGAACGATGTAGCGAAAAACAGGAGCGGGGTAGGAAGTAAGAAAATCATTAATACTTAAAAAATTCCCTTTGCTTTTTGACATTTTTTCCCCCTGCATCAGTAAAAATCCGGTATGCATCCACAGGCGTACCAGAGGGGATTTTCCGGATGCCGCTTCTTGCTGGGCGATTTCGGCTTCGTGATGGGGAAATTTTAAATCCAGCGCGCCTCCATGAATATCATATTGGGTGCCAAAGTATGTTTCGGTAATGGCGGTGTCTTCAATGTGCCATCCGGGGCGTCCTGATCCTAAGGCTGTCTTCCATGATGGTTCACCGGGCTTGGCAAATTTCCAGAGAGCAAAATCTCCTTTATTCCTTTTGGCAACACTATCGTCAACACGTGTAACCGCGTCTTCTGCCTGCAGAGCGGTGCGCCCTGAAAGTTTGCCATAATCTTTGAATCGAGCAATATCAAAATAGTAGCCGTCATCCGCAATGGCATACGCGTATCCCTTTTTTAAGAGTGCTTGCACCTGAGCAACAATATGAGGTATGTGATCGGTGGCGCGGGCATAAACATCAACAGATATGATACCCAAATCATATTCGTTTTGGTGGTACTCTCGTTCATAAGAACGAGCCAGAGTTCGCCATGATGTTTTGGTTTGTTGTGCGCGCTGGATAATCTTGTCGTCAATGTCGGTAATGTTTTGGAGATATACGATGGTATATCCCAAGGTACGCAGGGAACGGACGATGATATCAAATGCTACATAGGTACGGGCGTTGCCGATGTGTGGAGAGTCATACACCGTTGGTCCGCACACAAAAAGTCGTATTGGCCGACTTGTTTTTTTAAGCGGTTCCTTGATTCCCGTGAGTGTGTTAAAAATCTGTATCATGAGGACAATAGAGCTACAGTATAGCCTAAAAAGAATGACAAGGCGAGCATAAAAAACTTGACAGAGGGGTGGTGCCATGCTTTACTGTAATCAGACCTCATGATAATAGTTGTTTAAGCGCATGGACCCCCTTCCCGCGACACATACTTACTTTAGCGGGACCTATAAGGGGGTCTTTTTTATATCGTGTCCTGTGTTTGTAAACGAGGAGCAGAGAGAAAGAAGAATTTTCAATGATTCATATCTTTCGCCAGCTGGCAAATAAAATTGTAAAATTAAATTGGGTATGTAGATATTAGAAATTTTGACAGTGCACGCTTCGTGCTACAACCATCCCTTCTTTTTGAAAATAAGCGTCATGAAGAAAATAGCAAACACCACAATACCGGCAAGAATCCAAAAATCGTAGGGCATTCCTACGATAGGCCGTGAGGACGTGTTGATGCTAAAGAGTGACAAGAATACCATAATGGGGAATGTAAGAAATGCCAGTACTGAAAAACGCTGCATTACTTTGGTCATATGAATGGTAAGGAGTTGTGCGTTAGTGTGCTCGAAGGCCTCAATGGTTTCTTTGAGATTTTCGCACAGTTGCGTCACTTTCAGAAAATCGCCCTGTAAATCGAAAAAATATGCTTTTGATTTTTCTCCAAAAAACTGGACACCAATTTTATCCAACGAATTAAAGATGCCGGTCTGTGATTTACTGATGAGATAGTAGCTCAACAAATCGCGTTTGGTATACGATATTTTTTCCAACAGTTGTTGGTCTTCATGTTTGAAAATGTTATTGCGAATATCTTCAACTTTTTCATCGATATGGCGCAGTTGTCGGAGTGAAAAAATAACTCCTGCTTCTATGAGGTAGTAGAGTAATCGTGCGGTATCGCCTCCTAATAGGCGATCTTTGTAATCAGGGTCGTCTTCTATCTTTTCTTCAATGACACTGAAGGGTTCCAATTTTTCATACTGAATTGATATCAGCGTATTGTTGGTAATAAGAAAATCTATCTCTCCTTTGCGTGAAACGCGCTCGGTAACGTCGTAGATAGGTAGGTGGAGTACTATAAAAAGGTATTCATCATAAATTTCAACTTTTGAATGCGCCGACGTTGATCCGATTTGATCAAGAACGACAGGGTGAAACTTAAATTCTTTACGCAATGCCTCAAGTTCTTCTTTTTTGGGGTTGGTAATGTGAATCCAATTTATTTTCCCCTTACGAATGGTCATAGCAATAATTATGTATCTAAAGATAATGCGACTATAACAATAATATGGATGTAGTATAAATGAGTGCGGCTTTATTTACCAGCGCAAGGCGATAGAAAATCTTCCGCTACGGTATGAGGGCTAAAAAATACGATTTAACGCCATTTTTTTATGGTAATGAGCTTATGGTATAGTTTGACATATTGCGTAAAATCGCTACAATAGGGAACGTAAACACAGGTATGGATACATCAACACAACAAGATTTGCCGCCGTCCGTAGATCCTTCTGATCTTGAGTCATTGCGTCGCGAGCGCGATGAATATTTGGACGGATGGAAACGTGCGAAGGCGGATTTTATTAATTATAAAAATGAAGAAGTTGCTCGCCTTGATAGAATTATGAAGCTTTCCAACGAGCAATTAATGCGAGATGCCATTACGGTACTTGATTCATTTGATTTGGCGCTTGCTTCGCTGGAGGCACATAGTCCGGTGGAAAAAGGAGTGTATCTTATTCGTGCACAATTGGAAGACGTCCTCAAAAAACATGGTTTGGAACGAGTGGTGGTAAGTGTCGGAGAGGAGTTTAACCCAACAGTACATGAAGCAGTAGCTGTTATTGAGTCAGATAAGCCTCCGGGAACAATTGTTGATGAAGTGGAGCGGGGATATCTACTGGGAGGAAAATTAGTTCGTCCCGCGCGGGTACGAGTGGCAAAATAATTTTTATGATGTATGAAATCAAGCTGAATTTCGTACATCATAAAAAATTTTCAATGATCAATTTTCAGTTTTCAATAAATTTCTAAATTTTAAAATTATTCAATTGAAAATTCATTGATCATTGGAAATTGGAAAATGAGACAATTTTTAAAATTATAAATTTTAAAACACATTATGGCAAAAATATTAGGTATTGACTTAGGGACAACAAATTCTGCAATGGCAATCATTGAAAACGGCGAACCAAAGGTTTTGGAAAACGCCGAAGGAAACCGCACAACGCCTTCCATTGTGGCAATGAGTAAGTCGGGAGAGCGGCTTGTGGGATTAGTGGCAAAGCGCCAAGGAGTCGTAAATCCGGCCAATACCATATTTTCTATTAAGCGCCTCATTGGGCGTAAGTTTGCAGATACTGAGGTGCAACACGATATTAAATGGTTTCCCTTTGCGATGCGTGAAGCCTCAGGGGGCGGCGTCGAAGTACAGATGGCTGATAAGTGGTACAAGCCGGAAGAGATTTCTGCTATGGTGCTGGCAAAATTAAAAGCGGACGCCGAAGCAAAGACAGGGGAAAAAATAACCGAAGCGGTCATTACCGTGCCGGCATATTTTGATGATTCACAACGTCAGGCAACTAAAAATGCCGGAGAAATTGCAGGTTTGACAGTCAAACGCATTATTAACGAACCTACCGCGGCGGCACTCGCGTATGGGCTTAATAAAAAGAAAAATGAAAAGATTGTCGTTTACGATTTTGGTGGCGGTACGTTTGACGTGTCCGTGCTTGAAATTGGAGACGATGTCGTGGAGGTTAAATCAACCGGCGGAGACACGCACCTGGGAGGCGATGACATCGATAAAATCATCATGGACTGGCTGGTGGGGGAATATAAAAAAACAGAAGGAGTGGATTTGTCCAAAGACCCACTCGCGTTACAGCGTCTTAAAGAAGCGGCGGAAAAAGCAAAGCATGAACTTTCCACGGCATTGGAAACAGAAATCAACTTGCCCTACATCAGTTCCGATGCCGCCGGCCCCAAGCATTTTCTTATGAAAATGTCCCGTTCAAAATTGGAAGAATTGGTGCGCGAGTTGATTCAAAAATCAATTGTTATCGTAGAAAAGGTTGTCAAAGATGCAGGGTTGCAGGTGAGCGATATGAATGAAGTGGTTTTAGTGGGTGGACAGACTCGTATGCCGGCAATTCAGGATGCCGTTAAAAAGTTATTTGGCAAAGAACCGAATCGGACCATTAATCCTGACGAAGTGGTGGCTATCGGTGCCGCGGTGCAAGCGGGTATTTTCCAAGGCGATGTAAAAGATGTGTTGTTACTTGATGTGACACCGCTTTCATTGGGTATTGAAACAATGGGAGGAGTCTTTACGCCCATTATTGAAAAGAATGCCACTATCCCTACTTCAAAATCACAAATATTTTCTACGGCCGCGGATAACCAGACATCGGTAGAAATACATATTCTTCAGGGAGAACGCTCTATGGCGGCAGATAATAAAACATTAGGACGCTTTATCTTAGACGGTATTCCTCCCTCGCCTCGTGGCGTGCCGCAGGTGGAAGTGATGTTGGATATCAATGCGGACGGCATTTTAAATGTATCGGCAAAAGATAAGGCAAGCGGCAAATCACAATCAGTGCGCATTGAAGCCTCCACGCAACTTTCCAAAGATGAAATTGAAAAATTGAAACACGAAGCGGAAGTGCATGCGCAGGAAGATAAGAAAAAGAAAGAGGTAGTGGAAGCAAAAAACCATGCTGAGCAAGTGGTGTATCTTGCAGAAAAAAATCTTAACGAATGGAAAGATAAAATTGACGCGGGTATTAAAGATGGTATTACTAAAAAAATAGAAGAGCTTAAAACGGCGCTTGCAGGCGACGATGTTGAAAAGATGACCCAGGGTGCGTCAGATCTTTCTGCAGAGCTTCAAAAGATTGGGCAGACGATGTATACTCAAAAAGAAGAGCAGCAGCCTCCTCAACAGGACGTTCCCCCTTCAGACACTGGCACGCACGAGGGAACAACGGGTGGCAACTAATACATCCGCTCTTCGTACGATATGTTTGAAACGCAACTTGAAGGGTCAATGGAGCCATCTCCTCTTACCAAAAAGATTCTTTCTTCGTGGAAAGCAGTTACACTTGCTCTCATAACCATTGCCGCCGCCGGTGCATTGGGATTTGTGCTTCACTACTATTTTTATAGTGGCAGTGAATCATTAGGAGGATATGCCGCACTCTTTGTTATATCGGCGATTATATTTTTTTCGTTTTTGTTTTTTTTGGCAATTGCGATTAATAACAAGTGGGCGTTGGGGGCGAGTGCGTTGGCGGTGAGTATTGCGGCGGTGTATCCGTTTTATGTACAGGTGGGTATGTCCATTGCTATTGCCGGAGGAGTTTTTTTTCTATTCATTCTATTGGCCGTATTGGAGGGAAATCGTGAGGTTAAAAAATCACTTTCTATTCGCTTTATTAAAATATTGAGCCTGGTTACCAGTCGTGCGCTCTTGGGATTTGCTATTCTTTTGGCGGTAGTCTTTTTTAACGTATCTATGACTAAACCGCTTGATGGCAACAATCTGCTCTTTCCTCGATCACTATTTGACGCCGCTTCACCTCTTTTTTCAAAGGTTGCGAGTCCACTTTTTGGTGGCACAGTTGATTTGTCTATGACCTTGGAACAGGTGGCTGGTCAGCAGGTTGATAGCGCTGTTGCTAATAGCGGCAATCGTCTCTTGGAACGGAGTATGACTCCTCAATTACGTCAGGAGTTTATTGATAAAGCGGTGGCGCAACTACAAACCTCATTCCAATCATTTATGGGAGTACCCATTCAAGCAAACGAAGTACTTGCTACCGCTGTGTATGATGGACTCCTACATAAGTTTAATACGCTCGACGAACCAACAAGAAGTAGTGTCTCAATGTTTCTTTCGGTTATTTTTGTATTAGCAGTGGGAGCGCTTTCATTTATCATTCGCCTCGTTCTTATTCCCATTGCATTTCTTTTTTATGAACTGTTTCTCTTTACAAAGTTTTTCACCGTTTCGTTTAAAAACGAGAGTAAGGAGGTAATTACCCTTACATAACCATATTGCCATGAAAGATTACTACGACATATTAGGCGTGCCGCGCACCGCTTCTGACGACGATATTAAAAAGGCATTCCGCAAATTAGCGCATCAGTATCACCCCGACAAAAACGGCGGAGACGATAAAAAATTTAAAGAAATCAACGAAGCCTATCAAGCGCTTTCAAATAAAGAAAAGCGTGCGCAGTATGATCGATTTGGAAAAACCTTTGATCAACAAGGAGGTTTTGGCGGTGCCCAAGGAGGTCCGTTTGGTGCCGGCGCAGGCGGTGGAAATCCCTTCGGATTTGATTTTAACGGCTTTAGCCAAGGACAAGGTGCCGACTTTGGTGATTTGGATGATATTCTAGGGGCATTTTTTGGTGGCGGGCGGGGGGCAACGCAAGCAAGCACCAAGCGTGGCAGTGATGTACAGGTAGTATTGGAAATACCTCTTAAAGAAGTATATACCGGCACCACAAAAAATATTTCTTTTGAATCACTAATATCCTGTGATACTTGTAAAGGTATTGGCTATGACAAAGCGGCAGGAGTCAAAAAATGCGATGTCTGTAAGGGATCGGGAAAAATAAAAGAACAACATGCATCATTTTTCGGCACGTTTACGCAGACTCGCGAGTGTAGTACGTGCTTAGGTACTGGAGAAATTCCCAAAAAACCATGCGCCACATGTCATGGTACGGGGCGAGTAAAGGGTCAGCGTCATGCGTCAGTACACATTAAAGAAGGTGTTCGTGACGGGCAGGTTATTAAGCTGCAGGCTGAAGGCGAAGCGGGGCTCCGAGGTCATGAAGCGGGGGATTTGTATGTGCGCATTAAAATTCCTTTACATCCCCATTTTCGTGTTGAGGGGGATAATCTTATTACCACTAAGAAAGTATCATTTGCCGACATTTTGCGCGGCGAGGCGTTACGCCTTGAGCATATCAGTGGGAGAAGTATTAGTTTTGATATCCCACCGCATTTTAATGTACGGGGATCGGTGGTTATAAAAGGTGAGGGAATGCCGCACAGCGGGTTTTCTTTGGGATCTCATAAGAAAGGAGATTTAATTATAGAGCTTGAACTGCAGACACCTAAAAAGATGAACGAGAAGGCAAAAAAACTCGCTCGCGAACTTGCTGATGAGTTGGAAAAAGACGAAAAATAAAAAATAAAGAATTTTAAAAAGCACCATACGGGTGCTTTTTAAATGTACTCAGTTTGCATAAAATCTTGTATAGCAATTGATTCTTCTTATAAAATATGGTATACCGTGCTCTTAAATAACAGAACACTAAATAACTAAAAAGGAGGTCTCTGTGGAGACATTAGTAAAAGATGTGGAGTTCAATGTAACATCCACAAGCCTGTTCAATAGAATTAGTCCCAATGCTATTTTTGCGGTAAGCACGCACGATCACGAAGTATTCCTTTCGATTTTTTTCTGGGACGATAAGGGAATGCACGAAATTTTTGGACCCGCGCCCTTTGATGAATTTCAAGTAGAGGAACTTGAAAACAGTGAAGATGCTTCGCTGATTATCGAGGATGTAAAAAATGCTCCTCGGTTGGAAGTAGCATTAACACTTATAGTAAACGATGGAGATGATCATGTTTTTACCATGACTCATGATCCATTTTTTCTTAACGATATTATTGTACCAAGGACGGAATCTCTTGAAGAGATAAGTGCTGAGGTTGATGAGGAGGCAAGAGAAATATTTGAGTCCGAAGAGTTTGAAGAGGAGCGTGCTAAAGCTCAGGAGATTCTAGAGGCTCGAGATATGAATAGCAATGAGGACGAGGAAAAAGAAGGTGATTAGATGTGTTAAAAACATCTCAATATACTAAAATATTATTTTATAGACCCGCACTGAGCGGGTCTTTATTTTAAATAATTTTATGTTGCAGTTAACATAAAAAGATCACAGGGCAAAGTAATTTTAACGAAGGAGAGATGAAGGAGTGCTGTGCATCACGAAGCCTTGGCGAAGTAGTGCGCCCGGAAGGGGGAGGACTTGGTTTCGCCTCTCATTTCGCCGTCGCTCAATTCGGGCTAACCACCGACTCGCTATGCTCACCGCTGTTCGCATATGCTCCGTCGTTCAAGTCCTTCACGAACGCAAAGCAGTTTGCGTTCTCGGGCTAAAAAATAAACACCCTTTTGGGGTGTTTATTTTTGTGCGCCCGGAAGGAAAAGAGCTTGCCCTCGCCTCTCGTCGCACCGTCGTGCTCCTCGGGCTGGGCACCGCCTCACGGTGCACTCTGCTGAGTGCGCAACGTTCCGGCGTTCAAGTCCTTCACGCGAACAAATAGTTGTTCGCTCGGAGCGCCTATATCAAAACAACTCCCGCAAGGGGAGTGTTTTGCTATGTGCGCCCGGAAGGACTTGAACCTTCGACCATCTCCTTAAAAGGGAGCTGCTCTACCAACTGAGCTACGGGCGCATATATTTCTTATGGAAACAACAGTTGAAAATATAGACCAAAAAGCAAGGAGCGTCAACTTTCAGCTTTTAACTTTTTATCATATCGTTTATACTAATATATATTATATGTATAAAGCAATCGTTCATTTTTTTGACAAACTCGAAGATCAGGTTCGTTACCACCTCAGCCACCGGCCCATGGTGTACGCCTGGATCGGCGGCATCGCCATTGTGCTTTTTTGGCGGGGTATATGGGATTTGGCGGACATGTACGGCATGACCCCCTGGACGTCGGTTATCGTGTCCATTGTTATCATGATGGCAACCGGCACGTTCGTGTCATTCTTCATTGGAGAACGATTGCTCATGTCCGGGCTCAAAGAAGAAAAGCGCCTGGATCAGCGCACCGAAGAGGATTTGGAAAAAGAAGAGGCGCACACGCAGCGTATTTTTGAAGAAATCGAAGAGATGCGCAAGATGATATACGAAATACACGAAGAACTGCATCAGCATCCCAAAAAAAGACATTTGGCAAAAGCGTCAAAAAAAGAGAAGAAATAATTCTTCTCTTTTTGTCAGGCACAGGATTTACGAAATCCCCGGGATTTCGTAAATCCTGTGCAGTTTTATTTCAGCCTATCAAACGGCAGATGCTTTTTAAACAGCTTCGCCGAATTGATGAGGGGAATAAAGTCGGTAAAAAAGTTATACGCCGCCGCACCGGCAGGGGAAAGCACGCCGCCGAATACCAACGCCAGTCCCACGGCATTTACTATGCCCCACACCCAAAAATTTTCTTTCGCAACACGGGCCACAAACCGCGACAAGCGCATGGTTTCGGGTATCTTGGCAAAATTATCTTTCATGAGCACGACGTCAGCCGATTCTATGGCGGCATCCGATCCGATGGCGCCCATGGCAATGCCAATGTCGGCCAGTGATAGCGCTGCGGCATCGTTGACCCCATCGCCGATCATCATGACTTTATAATTGGGGCTCAAATATTTTTTAATTGTTTCAACTTTATTTTCAGGCAAAAGATTTGCGTGGTATTCATCGATGCCGGTGGCGGCAGCAATGCGTTGTGCGGTGGCTTCGTTATCGCCAGTCAGCATGATGCATTTTTCCACGCCCAATAATTTGAGCTGCGCAAGATCTTCTTTGATGCGTGGCTTTAAGGCGTCGGCGAGCGAAAAAATACCCTGCAAGGCGCCATCGTAGGCAACCAGCGTGGTGTTCATATCCGCATTCTTTTCTTCTTGGATCTTTTGTTCTTGTGCTGCGGTTACCGCAATGCCGTGTTCTTTGAGAAATGACATTTTGCCGATGTATATGATCTGCCCCTTATCTGTGGCGGTGCCTCCCTCGCCACTTACTTCATCAAAATGTTCCGGTTCCGCGGCGGGTATCTGTTTTTCGTGGGCGTAAGTAATGATTGCCTTTGCCGAGGGGTGGCTGGAAAGAAAGCATGCCATAGCAGCATGAAAAATCAAAGTCTTTTCATCCGTGTCAAAGGGAATGACGCGTTCCACGTGCAATTTGCCTTTGGTGAGTGTGCCAGTTTTATCGGCAATTACGATTTTTACTCGTCGCAGGCCGTCCAAGTAATTTCCGCCTTTGATAATCACACCCTGTTGGGCGGCATGACCGATGGCGGCGGTGTAGGCAAGGGGAATGGCAACAGCGATATCATCCGCGCATACGACCAACAGCACTGCCAGCACTAACGCAACATTATGCATGAACACATACAAAAGAACCGAGCCTACCAGCATGATGACGATGTACCACAAAGAAAACGCATCGGCAATGAACGCAATGGGCGCTTTGCTTTCTTGGGATTGTTCCACCAGCGTGATGATTTTTTCCAACGTTGTATCTTTACCTGTTTTTTCGGTGCGGATGGTCAGATTGCCCGACACTACCACCACGGAGCTGAATACATGATCTCCTTTTTTGTGCTCAAGGGGAATCGATTCGCCGCTCAGTGATGATTGATCCACCGTTGCTTCGCCATCGATAATGACGCCATCAACCGGAATGCGCTCGCCCAATTCGACAATGACGATGTCGCCCGGGTGTACGTTGGCAAGAGGTGTTTCAACAATGGCATCTCCCTTTTTCACTTTCACTTTAGTTGGCTTCAGTTTGAGTAAGCTTTTAATGACATGCCGAGCGCGATTATCAGTATACACGGAAAAGACGCGGGCGGAGGTCAGCATGAGGTTAATAAAAAGCGCCGATGCCCATTCGCCGGCCAAGAATGAAAAGATAAGCGCGACGCTGGCAAGCAGGTCCACTGATACCCGTTTGCTTTTAATGGATCGCACGGTGCTTGAAAGCAGGGGAATGAACGCAATAGCCGAAAGGACAATTTCGATTGGAATATCAATGGACGGAGCAATGATATGCGTATAATGGGCAATAAGTCCCAGTACGATGAGTACGATTAAAGCTTTATCGGTTCGCGCAAGGAGTGTATCAAACATAATAATAGGTAATACCTGCAAGTATATCGTATTGTGCGGATATAGAAAAACCCCAACGTACATACATCGGGGTTTTTGTGTGTGTGTTATAATTCCAGCGCTATGGACACCATATCGCTAAAGCCTTTTTCGCGTTCATCGGGGGAAAGTTCTTCACCGGTGATGACGTTATCGCTAATAGTAAGAAGAGTGAGCGCTTCGACATTTTTTTGGGCGGCAAGCGTGTATAATTCAGCCGTTTCCATTTCAACTGTTAAAACGCCATATGCCGCGAATGTTTTCCAGGCATCTGATCCATAGAATTTATCGGCAGCATAGTTATTGCCCACTCTCACCGGTATATTTTTTCTTTTGGCAATGTTATATGCCTTGAATAGCAATTCCCAATCAGCCATGGGAGCGAATGTGGTTCCAATGGGGAATCGTTCCAGATTCATACCAGATGCTGAACATGATCCCATCGCTAATATCACGCTTTTACATGGTATTCCATGCTGCAATGCGCCAGCGCTCCCAATGCGGATAATTCTTTGTGCGTCGTAGTCATCTATGAGTTCGCTTACATACAAACTCGTAGATGGCATGCCGATGCCCGTGCCCTGCACCGAAATCCTTTTTCCTTGTATGGTTATGCCGGTATAGCCGAGCATGCCGCGGACTGTGTTATAACACAGAGTATGGTGCAAAAAAGTCTCTGCAACCCATCGTGCTCGCAGAGGATCGCCCGATATAAAGACTGTTTCAGCGATATCTCCTTTTACCGCATGTATGTGAGTGCTCATGGACAAGTCCTTTCTATATGGTTTTGAAATTATGTGTATTGTTCTGCCTTGACACTACGGCATTATTGAGCCATTTGTCAATTGCCTTTGGGTAGTTGATTATCAATTGGTGGTTGAAATTTTATTTCGGTTCATATACACTACCCCTGTCTTTTAAAGCAAGAGACAGGTTGAAGCGTTATACCTTTCAACTTTGAACTTTGTCATTTATATATTCCGCAGTAGCTCAATGGTAGAGCGGCGCCCTGTGAACATAGTCTTTATTTGCTATAATTTATATATGGCAGAGAAAAGATCCTATGCCGACAGAAGAGAGGAATTAATTAAGGCCGTTGCTAAGCGACGGCGAAAGATTAAACTTCTTGCTATTGCTTATAAAGGTGGCAAGTGCCAAGTGTGTGGATACGATACGTATCCAGGTGCATTGGATTTGCACCATCTTAATAGCAGTACTAAATCTTTTGGCATTGGTGATAAAGGGTACACGCGTTCTTGGGAAAAGATTAAACAAGAACTCGATAAATGTATTCTGGTATGTGCTAATTGCCACAGAGAAATAGAAGCCGGTATAACGCAGCCCTTTGGAGTAATCCAAAGAGGAAAAACAAGGTGAAATCGGTGAAGCCCTGAGTGTATCGAAGGGTAATACCGAGCCTAACTCTCAAAAATCTGATGTTTGATATCAGACTTTCGATTGGAGGTGTAGAGACTATTCCTTTGAATCCTTCATAGTTTTACGCGAAGAAGGAGAGGAAGTACGCTGGCGCGTGCGTCAGTGGAAGCGCCTTGTCTCCTTTAATAAAGGAGAGTGATATAGTCCATGCTCAAAAGTAATTTTGGGATACGTGTAAGGCGATGGTTGTAGGTTCGAGTCCTACCTGCGGAGCCATATGGGATGAGCAGAGCCAAAAGCTCTGCTTTTCTCTTTATCTACGGGCTCTTTTGGCGGTTCGAAAGTATTTTTATCAGTGTTTTTCTCGGATAACGCTTCATTTACGGTGCCGAGTATGAGTTGAAAGGGTTTTTGGTATGAAATCTCGACATTTTTGCCGTTTATCCTTGGGTTCGAAAATAAAAATGAGAATAGCATCCGTTTCTGTTCGACTGTCCGTCTTGGGTTCAAATAAATCTCCCTTGCCTGTTTTGCGATCTCAAGCACTGTCACGCCCATCTCAAAGTATTTGAGACTGGCATTGCGATGCTTATTCAAGCTATCAAGCACGCTGTCCTGCTCTTTCTTGTATTGCTCGAGCTTTTTGTTATAAAACTCGGCACTGATCCGGCAATCGATTTTATCGTCATAAAGTTTGTCTATTCGTTGGGTCGCTATCTGGTATTGTCGCTCAAGCTCGGCCGAAGATTTTTCTCTAAAGGCAATTTCATCGGCATGGCCTTCCCTTAGAGCTTCTTGGACCCACGACAACATGCGTTCTACCCGCTCGTCTTTGTGGGTTACGGCGACTATGGATTCAGCGATTTGGATGTCGATATTTTCTTGTTTGACCCAATCTCGCTGTGAGCAATTCTTATAATGGTTGCAGTGGCCATACCAGTGGCCTTTTTGTATCTCCCACGTTATCGTTCCTCCGCATTCGCTACAGCGGAATACGCTTTTGAATAGCGAATTGTGCTTGCGTGCTCTCGGCGCGCCATAGCTGTGCAGTTTATCCTGTACCTGCTGATAGAGTTCTTTGGTTATGAGCGGTTCGTGGTTGCCTTTGGTGATCTGATTTTTCCACCGGTTCATTCCGTAATAAAATGGATCGCCGATAAGCTGGTGAATTCTGGCATGGCTTACTTTGTGGCCGGTTCGGGACCGGAGGCCTTTCTCGTACATTACGTCGCATAAGGTTTTGGTTGAATGCTGGCCGGAAGCATAAAGCTCGAACATCTTTTTTATAAGCGGTGCTTTTTCCTCATCCGGCACATGGATTTTGTGGCCCTTGTCGCCGATTGTTTTATATCCAAGCGGTGGCTTGGTCGGAAGCCAGCCTTGCGATAATTTTTCTTTTTGACCTTTCTTTACGTTCTCTGAAAGAAGCCGGATGTAATACTCGGCCGTGGCCACTTTGACTCGCCACATAAACCATTCATGGGATTTGGAGTCTTTGTGCAGAGTACAGCTTTCTTTAACCAGATGAATGGTGTGCTTTTCATCAGCCAGTATCCATTCGTCGATTACCGGCACGTCGGCGAAGTTACGGGTTAGGCGGTCGGTGGTTTCCACGAAGATCGTGTTGATCTTAGCTTTGGTTACATACTCCATCATCTCGTGGAATATCTTTCTTTGGATTTTGCCGGCCGCCGATTCTTGAATGGCAAAAACTTTTACGAGCTCGTAGCCGTTTCGATCGGCAAAGTCTCGCAAAAGTTTTTCTTGAGCCGGTAAGGAGTAGCCGGTGTCCTCTTGATCCTTGGAGGAGACACGGGCATATCCTACGGCTCGCAATGGTTCAATTTCATTTTGCATTGTCATAGTCATATTTAATGATAATTTTATTTGGTTCGAATTCGACTTTTGGTCTCAAGACACAACATACGCTATTTTTTCGGACAAGCTAAGCTTGAGTTGCCCACATCAGGAGACTTTTTGCTCGATTTGTTGGGTCTTGTTGGGTTTTTTGTTCATTTTGTTGCCGTTTATTGCGGTTTATTGCCGTTATGATTGCCTCGGATTGTCTCTCATGGTCATTTTGGCAATTAATCCGGCTTTCATCTCGTTTAATTTCTTGATTTGGTTTCGGCCGTTAACTTCTTTATAATTTTCTTTAATTTCTTTTAAATCCTTAACTTCTATATCATCGCCGTCGTATGCGGACTGCTTTCCGTGCCGTCCGGCTTTTGATGCTGATTGGTTTCCGTTCTGCGTCAGATGTAGGACGGATAGCAAAGTGATCCCTCGGGGCTTGAACTTGGCGTCCTCGCCCCGAGTTTTAGTGATTGCTATGAATGTCCATTCCTCGAGTTTGTCCAAGCACTTCTTGATCGTCCGCCAATCTTTGAGGCCAGAGTAAATCCGAAGCGTCTTATTTGATGCTTCTATGGTTTGGCTGGCTTTGTTTGAAGCAATCTCAGTCAGGGCGCAGTACACGTTCCGCAGATTACGATAGGCATCATCGCTCACATGCTTATCAATCCATTGCTGTCGCATATATCGCAAAGCCGGCTTATCTTGATAAGCGAATGGTGTCTCCCGATAATCTCGGACCTTATGCTTTTTGTCGTTCAAGTTCATGGTCATATTGCACTATTGGCACTTCGGCTTTTTCGTTATCCTCGCAGTAGCACTGCAATAGCGTGTCGTAATAACCAAGAAGATTAAAAGCGACTTCATGCAGTTCCTGATCGCTTACTTCTTGGCCAAAGTCTTCTTTAAGAATCACGCGGAGTTTCTCCAGCGTTTCCGGTTTTAATTTCACAGGTCTTAGTTCTCGGCATAAATCCGTACTTTGACCTGTTTAATCTGGTTGAAGAAGGCTTGG
>JAJXYJ010000019.1 GCA_021780615.1 bacterium
TGCCGTTAAGGTAAGTGTCGTAGACAGCGTTCCCAGATCGCTTGCCGGCGATGCCGAAAGCATACAGGTCAAAAGATTTGGAAGCGGAGTTTGATTAATTATCACCGTTGCCTGATTAGACACAACCGTGTTTCCTCCGCCGGTGCCCGTGACCGTAAATGGATATGAACCATTGGCGGCATTGGAAGATGCGGACACGGTATACGCAATGCTTGTTTGCGAAGCCGGTATAACCGCGCTTGTTCCAAATGATCCGCTCAAACCAGTTCCCGAAAGATTCGATGAAACATTGACTGCGCCGTTATATCCCCCACTGCGATTCACCGTGACGGTATATGCCGTCGTGCCGGGTACATTCGTTATAGTGTTTTGCGATGGAGTGACGGAAAGTGTGAATGAAGTAGGAGTAGATGGTGTAATAACCACATTCACTGTCGCTGTTTGAGATAACGCTGATCCATTTGCAGCAGTTCCTACGGCAGTGACCACGAATGGATACGTGCCTGGAACCGCGGTACCAAGAATAGAAAATGTCAGTCTTCGCACCGGAACAGGAGCGCCTATGGATGAAAGATTGGTGATAATGCTGTAATTAGACGCAGACGCAGGAGACGAAGCGGGAGAAAATGAAATGCTGTTTGCATTCACACCGATTAAGTTACCCGCGGAAATGATTGATGATGAGCTCGTTGTTACTCCTTGGGGAACAGTAATTGTTGCCGGTACTGGAGTAAGATTGAAAGATGATGCTTGTGTTGCAAGTGTTGTGGCAGTCACTACATTTGAGGTTGCAATTTTAACCCCAGCAGCATTGTATGCTTCCGCAAAGTAGTAGAACGTGGAGCTTGCAGGAAGACCAGTGTCAGTAAACGAAGATCCCGGCGTTGAAGTAGTGGCAGTTCTCCACAAAGGATAGGAGTTTCCTTTGGGATAGGTGTTGCTCGCATTCCAGGTATTACGATATACGGCATATGTCGTTGCACCGGTAGTCGTAAGCCCATCAATTCGTATAGCTGAAGATGATTGCGTAGTGGCTGATATAGTTAGCGTTGGTGCAGGTGGTGCGATAACGATACTTACCGTTGCCGTTTTAGTTACCGTTGAACCATTACCGCACGTACCAACAGCGGTCGCCGTAAAGGCATAGGTGCTCGGAGAAGCATTTCTGGTGACCGAAAAGTTTAGATTTTTTGATTGCGTTGTTGGCGATGCGCTACTCACTGCAGTCAGGTACGGATAGATGCTGTAGTTAGATGCATATGATGGAGAAAATGAAAATGCTATCGGATTATTACCCGTATCAATACCTACTATATTCGTTGCGGAGATAAGTGACGTTACTATCTCGCTCGTTCCCTGAGGAACCGTCAGTGTCGTGGGGGATGCGCTGAAATTAAACGAACACGGAGCAGGCGATGCAATAGTCACATTCACATCAGTTGTAGCTGGTATGGACTTATTCGTTACTGTCCCCACACCCGTTGCACTCGGTGTTACTTTTATCCCCGTATTTGTTCCCGGTGTTGCATTTGATGCCGCCGTCACTTTCAGTATGTGCGTATTAGGATCAACTTTTGCAGATGTTATCATCGCCTGATTTGTACCACTCACCGCCGCCTGCTGAGCATACACCACATTAGTTACATTCTGTTGCGTGGTGGTAGAAATGAGAGTGGTTACCGATGCACCGGGAGCCACAGAGAGTGTGGGGGATGCCGCGGTGATGGCAAGAGTTTCGGGTTGTGATGCCTGACAAGTGACCGTCACTGGCACACTCACCGATGATCCTTGATATGAGAATGTGATGTTTTCAGATTGATTGCTTCCCGTGCATGAGCTGGTGCTGAATATGTATGTCGGCGGAACGGATGAAGGAGTTGATTGGGTAATTTTTACAGAATCTCCGGATCGATAAGCCAATATCCCTGGAGAGTACGGCTGTCCCAAAGTCAGAAGCGTTAAACTCACCTCAGTTCCCGGACACGTGCCACTGCTTGTAGGTTGTTGCGTACAAAACGTCCAATTGCCTCCCGCCTGAGAAGGAATATTTGAAAGAACATGAGAACTATCCATACTGCCTTGAAGCGTTGCCTGATACGAAACATTTCCCGCCTGTACTGCGGCGGATACACCCGGCAGCTGCATGGTGTTAAAAAGACCGTAACGAGGATCGGACACAATGACAGAGTTTCCACTGTATACGCCATTGTTATATCCCGAAGGAAAACTTAAAAACAATGCCGCCATGTTGTTGGTTGTTTGTCCCGTCGTCAAATTTCTATAGTAATAATATCCATATGGATTAACCACAGTGGCATTGCCCAACTGAGTCACTTGAGGAGGTTGCTGTTGGACGCCCTGTGCATGCACGTAGGTTCCCGGTGTCGGTGTCACAGAAACATTAGGATCGCCGACAATATTAGTGCTGCCATTAAGTAAAGCGACAGCAAATGTATTGCCCCCAGAAACAGTCACTGATGCGGGGTTGGTGCTAAGAGTAGCTATCCGATTGGTTACCCTAATGGTAAAAGAAAGAATCCCCGATACTGATTGACTGACAGTAGGAGGAAGACCATTGGTAAAAGGTCCGGCGTTATATTCAACATACATGGTGTATGTTCCAAGCTGCATACTTGCCGGTACATTGAGCGTAAAGCTATTGGGATAATTAAAGCTATAATTACTGACGCTCATGCCACTGGGAGGTGTTGGCTGACTGCTGATCCACGCATAACAACCATTTTGATTACTGTATGTAGTACACTGTATCGATATAGGGGCGAGTTGATATAAGTGGTTATTGTCCGGACGGACAAGGCTGACAACAGCTGTGCCACCTTGTGTAACCGTTACATCATTGATGTGCAGGGGGCCGCTTAAGACACCAGTTGCCTGCACATGATGTGCCACAACAGCAAAAGAACCGACCGCAAAAATTGCTAAAGCAAAAAGAAAAACTTTTTTAATCATAATACTTAGTTTTATATGCATATAGTATACACCATAGTGTTTTGTGAAGGAAATACAGCTGTGCATAACGGATAATGGGTAATACAATTTCGAATTTCGATTTACGAATTTCGAATGGAAGAGATTAAAAGATAGTAATTAGGGAGAGAATTTCGAATTTTGAATGAAAGAAGGGGAATTAGTAATTAGTAAGCGGTAATTAGTAAAGTGAAGGATTTATCATTGACGAAGTGCAGATGCTTCGTGGAACCTGCACTGAGCAGAAGCGAATGTGCTCAGCATGACGAAGAAAGAATGTCATCCTGATCCGCCTTGGGCGGAGAAGGATCTAAACTTCGTTACATTAAAATAAAAAAAAACAAAAAGGCCCTGGTGTACGGTAGGAACACGCAGGGCACTTTTCATTTCAAAAGAACCATTTTTTTGACAATCCGCTGGGAGCCGGATGTCAAAATATAAAAGTATGTTCCTGACGCAAGGTGAGAAGCGTCAAAGACCACCGTGTGACGGCCTGCAGATTGGTAACCGTCGACAAGAATGCTTACTTCTTGCCCAAGGGTATTAAAAACGGAGAGTTTAACGTCGCCTGCTTTGGCAACGTCATAGTCAATCCGCGTGGACGGATTGAAGGGATTGGGGTAGTTCTGGTAGAGATGGAAATTAGCAGGAACAACCGGCATAGGAGGAACGATATCCGCAATGGAATCATCTCCAAAGGTATCCTGATAGATCACCTGCCCGTTTTTATAGCATTCGAAATTGTCTACACGGACAACAATCCCGCTATACAAGGAATCCCGAAAGTAGACATCTATGAGAAACCCATACTTTCCCCATTTTGTTATGGGTCCTGGAGGGTTCGCGAGATATCCCGTCGGGATAGAAAAGTGAACCCATTTTCCATTCAAATATCCGAGAGCAGGAGCAGTTGACCACCCTGACCCTGAGATGGTGAGATAGGAAAAAGAGGTATCCAAATCCCCATCGACATGGATCAATCTCATATCAACAGAAATGCTGTCGGGAGTGTTAATGCTGTCCCGCAATGTTTTCAGCCAAATATTCCACAGTTCATAGCGATACGAACCATGATATACGACGGTATCTCCTCCCAAAACAAGAATGCGAGGATTTCCATAGAGATGAAAATCCTGAGCCTTGGAGGACTGGAACCCGGAATCAACGACGGATGAGTAAGTTGCCGCCGAATCAATGGCGGGATACCATCCCCAGATTTTAAATCCGTTCACCGTATCCCACATGGAGGGGTGCGGCGTATTTCCTAAGTTTTGCGCCTGTGCGGCACATAACATAGAAAATAAAATCGCAAAAAGAATAACAAACTTTTTCATTGTTCCCTCCTTAGGGAATATTTCCGCCTTGAAGCGGAAGGGTTTTAAAATGCTCTAAAAAAACTGGAATCAGCACGTATCCGCTCATCGGAACATACTTTTTATTCAGTTTTCAAAGGTTAGCTGGTTATACTATACACCATTTTCACGATTTTTGCAAGTACCTGTGGATAAGTCAAAAAGGCACGCAAAAAGCGGCTTTTAAACCGCTTTGATGTATAAAAATAAAAGGTGTATACTTCATTCATATGAATAAAGATCTATTCATTCACCATCTTGAAAAACAAGCCCCACATCTTCATAGAAAGATAGGAGAAGGACTGTATGCCGATGCCCTTCAGTTATTGGAAATACAACCATCGCAAGAGAAAACAAGATACCTGAACACAATCGTATTACAAGGCATTGCCATGCTGGAGCGCGGAGAAAAAGAAAGCGCATCAAGTCTATTTCTTCTTTTAAGCGAGCTACCAGACATACCCGACATACAAAAAAACTTTTGTCTTGATGCCATGCTTGTGGCGGAGGATGATTTTGAAGGATCGTTCTCATCAATGCAAGAGCTTACGACATATTTTAATGAACATATAAAAGCCCGAGAATGAATCGGGCTTTAAGATATCTATTTCTGATCCTTTCCCGGAGTAGACCCTCCGCTTTGAACGTTGCCATCCTTATCGTAGTTTATCCATGTATGCTGATGATCTTCTTTGCTGCTATCGTTTGTACGAAGACTTTCATATTTTGAAGACCCGTCATCATATTGGGTTGTTTTCTCCGTCATAGACTCTCCTCCACCAACGTCAAACCAATCTTTCCATCCCATTCTTCTCACCTCCTCTCAGGAAAATTGTTTTAGATTTTGTGTACTATGATGTTTATTATGAACCGTTTTTCAAAATGTGCAACCCCCTGTGGATAACTCAAAAAGAGGCTTGTGGGAAGCCAAGAATGAGACTTTCTGAACCAAAAATAAAAGAGTGCATATAAACGAATCGACACACAGCCAGTGAGCAGGAATAGAGACACTTACAAAAAATGCCTATATCAGAAGCTCTCATACAGACACTCACAAAAGGTCTAAGCGGGTAATAATGCCCGCTTTTTTATTTCTTAAAAATATACTAAAACCATTCAATCAATCCTCAAACGGGTTTTCTTTCCCAAATGCCGTGACAAACATATCGTCCTTTGAGAGATACTTATTTTTTATAGCAACAAATTCATCATAGGAGAAAGAATCAATGACGTGAAACATATCTTCGGGCGTTACCATGCTTCCTGCAAGCTTTTTATATATCCATAACATACCCACCTCATAATAAGGGTCGTTTAACAGCCGTGCAAATACATTTTTAAATTGCTCTTTAAGTTCGTTAAAAATATTTTTCACATACAGCTCATCACACGAAGAAATGAGTTCCGGCAACAATGCGAGCACCTTCTTTGGTTCGGTGGTTCCGGCAACAATGCGCATCAGCGTCACATCTTGATACGGGGTAGCACTAGCGCTCACGGCATATATGAGCCCGCCCTTATGGCGTAATTCCTGTTTAAGGAACGGCGCTTTGCCATACGTTAATATATTTGCAATAAAACTCAACAATAATGCCTCCCTGACGCCTGCGCGGGGATACAAAAAACTAAAAAATAATTTTGTTTGCACGCGAGGTAACGCCACGAATGTATGGCCATTTTTTTGTTCAGGAACCGGTTGCATTTCCTCTTCATGCAACTCGCTATTCCACCGCATAAAATATTTTTGAGCCAAAGAAATAGCTTCCGCGTGAGATATATTTCCCACAAGAACGAGAGTACTCCGCTGAGGAATAATATATTTTTTATAATACGCGCGCAGGCGTTCAACGGTTGCGTGAGCAATACTTTCTTCGTTTCCCATGGGATTATGGGAAAGCGGATGATCACCGAACACGAAAGCATCTGATTCAGCAAGCATACGGCCGTTGTCATCGTCATAAAAACGATGAAGTTCTTCAAGAATGATTTTCTTTTCGGTTTCAAGCATCTGCGGATCAAGAAGCGGTGCTACCGCCATATCCGACATGATTTCAAAAAGATTTTCAAAACGGTTGCGGACAACCTGCACATGCAGGCGCAGGCTTTCAGAGCTTGTGGTTGCGTTGGAATATGCCCCCGCACGATCAATGACATCCCCCAGTTGTTGCGGCGATGGCAGTTTTTGTGTTGCTTTAACAAGCATATGCTCCAGTATATGCGCGTATCCCCGCTCATCTGACTGCTCATAACGAGAGCCCGCTTTTATACACAAAGATGCTGTGACAATATCAGCATTTTTGTCCTCAGCTGTAATAATAGACAGCCCATTTGCAAGTTTTGATTCTTGATATAGCTTCATTACAGTTACAATTATTATATCTGATACCAACGTGACTTGATTGATTTTTGTCCGGATAAAATCTTAGGAATGAGCCCCCACGATTTTTTCATGATGGCAAGGTGGTGCATGGGAGATAGATTTCCCTCCTCCCCTTAGGATAAGGGGAGGGTGGGAGGGGTTATGTTTTTTTGGTTGCAATATAAAGCATTATACTCTTACACACGCCATCCATATTACTTAAAACATCATTATTCCAAAAACGAAGCACGGAGATGTTGTGCTGCCTCAAAAAAGCAGTGCGCATTATGTCATGAGTATTATCTATATGCTGGCTGCCATCAATTTCTATTGCCAATCTCAGCGCGGGACAATAGAAATCAAGAATATAACTGCCAACACTATACTGTCTTAAAAATTTAAATCCACTCAACTTCTTTCCCCGTATAATATTCCAGATTTTGCGCTCGGCGTCTGTTTGTGAAACCCGCAGGGACCTGCGCCTCAATTTGATCGTTTTGTCATTATACAAGTAAGGCATAGCCACATATAATAACCCACCCTACCCCTCCCTTATTATAAGGGAGGGAACATATACACCTCCATTAAAGATAATGTTTATATTCTCGCTTATTGTATGAGGGAAAAAATAATTATTTATTTCAGAGATTCGCCCCGTGGCACTTTTTATATTTTTTACCTGACCCATCCTCCTTCGCTTAAGCTTTGGAGGATGCCGCCCTTAACCTATCTTTATGCATTCTTGCCATGACAATGCTTGTACTTAACCGGCGTGCCATCCGGCTTTTTTGCTCCACACCAACACGGATCATTTCTACCCACGTCTTTATATGCAGGATCAACCGCACCCGAAGCAGAACCTCCCGACACCTGTGCAACCACCTGTTGCTGAGCGGCAAGTTGCGCTTCACTTAACACAAATACATTAGATACTACCCACTGTTGTGCATCATCCAAGAGCGTTTTAAACATATCATAACTTTCGCGCTTGTATTCTACCAATGGATCACGTTGACCGTATGCCCGCATACGCACCGCTTCTAAAAGCGCCTCCAAATTTTCCAAATGACTTGTCCAAAACATATCCAATGAAGCAATGATACGTATCCCTGTTTGTGAATCGCTACTGGCTTGAGCAATGGCTTTACGGAGCACATCGGGAAGCGTACCTTCCTCAAGAGCCGTCACATCATCCGCAGAAAAATCACCATCATGTTTAATGAGTCGTATGCGCGAAAATTCTTGCGCATATCGTGCACCCAAACTTGGTAATGCAGGAGCATCCGCTCCCGCTGTTTCGTGCGCATGCTCTTCTTGTGTGTGAGCAGCCGAAAGACGCTGTGCATATTGCAACACCATTTCTTCAAGAACATCAACGGTTTTCCCCTGTTCAATCATTTCCAATATATGTTGCCGTCGTCGATACATTGCTTTCCGTTGACGGTTAAGCACATCATCGTAATCCAGTAAATGTTTACGAGCATCAAAGTTAAGTCCTTCGACTTTCTTTTGTGCTTCATCAATAACCTTTTCTACTAATCGTGATTGAATGGGCACCTCATCAGGCAAGTTGAGCGTGGTCATCAACGATTTAACTCGATCACCGCCGAATACACGCATCAAATCATCCTCCAATGAAAGGAAAAATTGTGTTTGTCCTGGGTCTCCCTGGCGACCGGCACGGCCACGCAATTGATTGTCCACGCGCCGAGAATCGTTGCGCTGTGTACCAATGACAAATAATCCACCAGTGGCACGCACTTGTTCACCTTCCAAAGTATCAGGCGGATTACCACCTAAAATAATATCCACTCCCCGCCCTGCCATGTTGGTAGCAAGCGTCACGCGCCCCGGGCGCCCTGCCTGCGCGATAATTTCTCCTTCACGTTCATGATTTTTTGCATTAAGCACTTCATGCATCATACCCTCGTTATTAAATCGCGCGGAAAGTAGTTCGTTTTCATCAATGGACGTCGTGCCGATGAGTACCGGCTGATTGCGGTGCATACAATCCCGCACCTGTGCCACCAGAGCGGCATATTTTGCATCTTTATTTTTATAAACCAAATCAGGCAAATCTTTTCTTACGCGCGGCTTATCGGTGGGAATAGTCACTACATTCAATCCATACACCTTATTAAATTCTTCAGATGATGTCTGCGCCGTTCCCGTCATACCACTCACCCGCTCATAGAGCCTAAAATAATTTTGGATGGTAATCTGTGCAAATGTTTTTGATTCCTGCTGTACCGAAACACCTTCTTTGGCTTCGATGGCTTGATGCAACCCTCCTGAATACCGTCGGCCATACATCAATCGGCCAGTAAACTCATCAACGATAACAATCTCACCATTTTTAACCACATACTGTTTGTCACGGAAAAAAAGCCCATACGCCTTCAGCGACTCTTCCAGATAGTGCGCTAAGCGCACATGCTGAGGATCATAGAGATTTTCAATGGAAAGAATTTGTTCAACTTTGGTAATGCCAGGTTCTGTAATTCTGACAAACTTTGCTTTTTCATCAACCTCATAATCTTCATCTTTTATCAAACGACTCACCACTGAGGAAAATAATTTATAGTATTGAGCGGCTTCGACATCAGGAGCGGAAATAATGAGCGGCGTGCGCGCTTCATCAATAAGAATACTATCCACTTCATCGATGATGGCGTACGCATGTCCGCGCTGAACTTGTTGCGCAGTCGCATATGCCAAATTATCACGCAGATAATCAAAACCAAATTCATTATTGGTACCATACACAATATCGGCTTGATACGCTTCGCGGCGAGAAATGGGTCTTAGAAATTCACGTTTTACCAAAAATCCTCCTTTTTCATCGCGCTCTTTATCAAGCGTCATTGATCCTTGTTCTAAGACTGGTGATTGCGCATCAATAACATCACGAGTGTGTGCGGGATCGTATGCATACGCCGCATCATGTATGATGCACGCGGTTGATAATCCCAAAAAATGATAGATCTGCCCCATCCATACCGCATCACGTTGAGCCAAATAATCATTAACCGTAATAACGTGCACTCCCTTGCCCGTTAATGCATGGGTATATGCGGGAGCGGTTGCGGCGAGCGTTTTTCCCTCACCGGTGCTCATTTCAACAATTGACCCTTCAAATAGAGCGAGTCCTCCTGCAAGCTGTACATCAAAATGTCGCTGTCCCAATGTACGCCGTGCCGCTTCACGAACCAACGCAAAGGCCTCGGCGCGCACTTCTGCTACGGGCGCTAATCCGCTTTCGACGCGACTTCGTAACTCAAGACTCCGTGCACGAAGATCGGCATCGGACAAATCACGAAGTGTTGATTCGTATTCGTTGATCCGCTCAATAATGGGACCGAACGCTTTTAAGGGGGATGGTGAAAAAAGAAATTTTAAAAACATAAAAAATCATACATCAAAATTATCTGTTGCATCGTTTAAAAATAGACACTTTTATAGACGCTTCATTTCAAAAAAACTATATTTACCGGCAATAACGCACCGGGCACACACAATATCATCATTACTTTCGCCCTGCAACCCGTGGTGTTTTTTGCTTATCTTCAAGCATGTGCTTGTATTCTTCAACGGCCACTTTCAAGCGTTGGTGTGCGGCATCAATACCCGCACGCACATCGCTATCAGTATGTTCTATGCGAATCATTTTTTTAGGAAGAGATAATGTGAACTCCACATAATACACATCTCCTTTGCGATGATGACGCGTTACACGGGCAATCTCCACTTCCAAAAGCACTTCTCCGTCATGCTCAAAGCGCTTCAAGAAGCGATCCAGTGATGCGAGGCGCTTTATGGTGTATTCCTTGAGAGCATCAGTAAGCAATAATTTTGATCCTTGTAATGAAATACGCATAGTAATAAAACAATGATATTATGCAGAATACATACGACTCTATACACAAGTGTACCACAGTCCTTGAGCCATTTCCAACGTACGCATAAGCAAGATGCGGACATAAAAAATCAGCCCCGAAGGGCTGATTTTTTAGAAGCTTATTTCTTTTTTGAAGCTTTCTTTTTTCCGGCTTTCTTTACGGTCTTTTTTGCTGCTTTCTTTACCACTTTCTTTTTTGCCGGCTTCTTTGCTTTTTTTGCTGCCATAGATGTTTGCTTATACAATCATACATCTCACGTATGACGCACAAGAAATATTAGTGACCAACATGCATACTTGACGACGACTCACGTACGATGTTGTGGCTATGAATACCTATACATAGTATAAACTATTTTTGAAAAATAAAAATAAAAAATCTGTGGATAACTTTTTATTTTTTTTATTTTAAAATTTTTATTTTTAAAATTTTTTTATTTTTTAAAAAATCGTATAAAAAAATAATGATACGCGCACATTAAAAAATAAATGAGCAGACAACCACTGCATACGACAATCATTCATACAATAATCACTCCAAAATAAAAACACTCATAACAAATGGAGGTATCTTAATGCATAGAGTGTGATACACACAGCATACAACGTTCCATAACATACTTTCTTGTACGCACATAAAAAGTTTTTATTGAATTTCATAAAACGTATGTATTCCACAAGAACATACAATAATCTCTACACATCTCTATACCTCTAAAATCATACATACAACCTAAACCTGTTCCCCTTTCCGTCCCGATCGGGACGGAAAGGGGAACAGGTTATCAAGAAGTACATACATAACCATCACCTATGTATGAATGAAATATTTTAAATAAAATATAAAAACATCCCGCCTCAATAAAGAAACGAGATGTTTGAATGCCGCAATAGGCGGCGAGGGTGACCTCCTTTTTTGTTGTTGAGTGAGTACGCGCATCGCCACCCGCAATAAGTATAGCACAATATATATATGAAGGTACATGGGAAATAAGAAGTATTAAGGAATAAAGAGCGAGAAAGAAAAGCCCAAATAGCAAGCACCAAAAAACAAATAATCCGCCAGACGCCGGATCAAATACTAATAACCAATAGCCAAAACGAATTTGTTTTGAATTTGGTATTTTGAATTTATTTGGGATTTTAGCTTCTCCCTTAATACATACTCCTTGTCCCATTATCATCCCCCTCTATAAAAACTCCACCCCCCATTGCTGGGGGGTGGAGAAAAAAGGACAAAGTCTCCCTTAATAAATGGAAACTTTGCACTCAACAAGGTTCATTATACTCCTTTTTTTGAAAAAGTCAAGAGGGCACAAGCAATCAGTAATCGGTAACTAGTAACTGGAAACTTTTTACTGATTACTGATTACCAATTACTAGTTACTATTTATAACGTTATCTGGGCCGCATTTGGCTCTTCTTTTGATCCCTTGAATACAAAAAGTTTGTATCCAATAAAATTCCATACCATGGAAAACACCACTGCGGCGATAGAACCAATAGTTGCCCATGCTTGTGGTAAAACATGGAGAAAGTTAGGAACAACATTAACCAAAAGGGATGCGGCACCAACGTTAATAAGAAATCCTCCCGCACTGACGATAACAAATCCCGTCACCATCTTTCCTACTCGACGCGAGTGCGCATCAAACGTCCATAAATGATTCCACACATAACTATTCACCAGAGCAACAAAAAACCCTATTGCCTTAAAGAAAGCAAACCACCATCCCACCGCAATACCCGTTACCAACATCAACAGATTAATAATACCCAAATCCACAAGCGTATTAGAGATACCTACCGCAGAAAACTTTATGACTTGAAACACCACTGGTGTTTTAAAAAAGAGTTTACGGGAAAGAGTAAGTGCCGCCCACGACACAAGAAACCCGCCAACGCCGGCACCAATAACAATGTGCAGTGATCCAAATAAACTTCCTAAGGTAAGAGAAAGAAATATGCCAATGCACGCCGAAACTACTATTGATGCAATAGCATCCCTTCGCGTCTGAGCATGAAAGAGAAACATAGGATGGGTATAGTATAGCCTATACTTATGGTACAAGCGGTGCCGAAGATGAAGAAAATACGGATTCGCTCTGCTGTTGAGATGTCGTTGTTGGTGGTGTAAGGGAAAGAGGAACAGTAACACCCTGACTTGATGTTGAACTTGTTGTCACAAACGGTATGGGTGTATCAGTCGCCACCGGCGTCGTATCTACTGCCACTTGCTGTTGAGGAACAATAAACATAAGGTCAGAAAGACCAACAATAGTCACGATACCCACGAGGCCAACGCCAATTGACATCCATTTCTTTTTTTTATTTGAGATAGTCATAGAAGTGCGTACGCTAAAAAGAATTAACGAATCTCGTACACCATATTAACCGTCACGGTCACCTGCTGGCTTCCCGGCTCAATAGTCGGCGCACTGCTGGGAGCGGCGGCAACCAATCCTCCAGGACCAAATGTTTTTGCTGTTTGCATATATGGTTGTGGCTGATTGTATTCATTGATGGATACCACATTCCCCAAAGAAAATCCTGCGGCACGCGCTATTGCCTGCGCCTTTTCCTGCGTCTTGGTGATTGCATCGGCACGCGCCGTGTCCTGAGCTTTTGTTGGATCATCCAGAGAGAACGTAACGCCATCAATGCGATTAATGCCCATCGTGCTTAAGGTGTCAACAAAAGAAGATATTTTTGAAAAATCACGCACCTTTACCTCAACGGTTTGCGTCAAACTATAACTAGCAATACTGGGAACAAATGAATTCAGGGAACTGCTCCACGTCTGCTGGGTGTATACCGGCGTTAAAGTGTAGTCCGTGGTGGTAATATCGGCAGAATCAACACCTTGATCTTTTAAGTAGGCGATTGTCTTATTAATAAGATCATTGCTATCACTGGCTATCTGTTTGGTATCCTTTCCTTCCTTGACGACTGAGTATGAAATCGTTGCTACATCGGGAACTGCGGTTGTTTTACCAGTTGCCTCAACTGACATTGTCCGACGAGGATACGCGGCACTCCCGCTCAATGCTCCCCAAAAAACAACGTAAATAAGCAAAACGCTTGCAATAAATAAGAATAACGACCCTGCTTGAAATAATACTTTTTTATCTTTTTCCATATATTTTTTTAATAATAATAGTCATATCCTGCGCGCGCAGGCTTGCGGATCCAATAAGAAATCCATTAATAGTATCCCTGTAGTATAGGAAATCATCTATATTTTTGCAATGGACGCTCCCGCCATAGAGTACGCGCGGAACACTGCTAAAATGGTGGGCACAAAACACATGAATACCTTCAATAACGTGCGCCGCATATGACGGATCAACCTCTTTGGACCCTCCAATCGCCCAGACCGGTTCGTAGGCAATACTAAAATGCGCACGCTTATCAAAACCGGCAACATCACGGACTAATTGTTGTTCAATAAACGCTAACGCTTTGGCGGGCGTTGTTTTTTTTGTTTCCCCCACACACAACAACGGCGTCATACCGTGAGCATGAATGAGAGCAACTTTTTCATTAATTGTTTTGTCTGTTTCTCCAATAATATAGCGCCGTTCGGAATGACCAACGATGACACGTGACACTCCCATGTCGGCAAGCATCCCATACGAAACCTCCCCCGTCAGGGCGCGTTGTTCATGTGCTGTACTATTTTGAGCCGCCAGCGCTACCGCACGCTGCCCCTTTAACAACGCATGAAGCGGAGCAACGTATGGAAATGGCGGAGCAAGCAGTACCGATGCCGGAGGCGCATATCGCGCCGCACGGATAATTTTTGAAGCAAGCGCTCGCGCCTCTCGCAATGATTGCGGATTCATCTTCCAATTGCACACCAATAAAGGTGTTTGTAAGGATGTTGCTTTACGCTGTGCCATAGAGGGTTAGTATAACACAAAATAAGAAAAAATAATCAATTTTCAATTTTCAGTTTTCAATAAATTTTGAAATGAATCAATTGAATAATGTATTGAAATCCGCCAGCTGGTGGAGGTCATTGATCATTAAAAATTTTGCGTCTTCGCAAATGCTTCCACACCCACCACGCAATGCCAGCAACTATAGCAACACCTATCACGACATCAAATTTTTTAATGTATGGCTCCAATACCTGCCATCGATCCCCCAACATCCAGCCGGCATATGTTAACCCCACTACCCATATAAATGAACCGGCAATAGTCATCAGAGAAAATTTTTTCTTGTCCATTTTGCCAATCCCGGCAGGAAGGGATATGAAGGTACGGATAACGGGCAACATACGAGAAAAAAAGACCGATGCATCACCATAACGTTGGAACCAGCGCGAAGCGCGTGTAAGCGTTTCATCGGAAAAAAGATTTGATAAGATGCGGTACTGCTTCCGATGAGCGACAAGCCAGTCAGCAATCGCATATGAAATAACTGATCCTAACCAGCTCCCAATCGTTCCGGCAAAAACAACTCCCCAAAAAGAAAAAACGCCTTGCGCCGCAAGAAATCCTGAAAAAGGCATGACCACTTCGGAAGGAATCGGTATGTTGCAACTATCAATAAGCATAAGCACCACAATACCGACATAGCCAATATGTTGTATAAAGGACATAATCCAGACAATGAGTAATCCAAGTAAAGAAGAAAACATAAAGGTAGTTGAAAGTTATAAAGTTAAAAGCGTAAGAATTTAAAATTTTAAAATTAATCATCCACCGACTGACGGAGAAAATTCAATAATCATTAGTCATTAAAAATTGAAAATTCACATTGACGCATCTTAACTCTTATGCGCCTTCAGTGCCGCTATCGCATCTTGGGGAAGAATCGGATTTTCTTGAATGCCCGTACCCAATTCAAAACCAGCATCAACGCCAATGCGAGTAAAACGGGGAACAATTCGAATGTACCAATGGTAAGAGCGTTGTTGTGTGCTCCGCAAACCATGAAACGGTGCCGTGTGTACATACCAATTATAATCAGTCATACCATGCTCCTCTAAGGTGTGGAGGGCATCATGAAGTGCGCGGACAACACCATGCATAACATCAGGCGATGCAGTCTCAAACGACGCACTATGTACACGAGGAATCACCATTAATTCAAATGGTTCACGAGAAGTGTAGGAAGCGGAAACAATTGCATGCGCATCACGATACAGTGTTCGTGCGGCCGCATGGTGTGCAGTCTGTTCATGGCACAAAAAACACGCATGATGCTTCGTATAAAAAGAAGCGGCGTGCAATAGTTCATGACGAATGTGCCGCGGTACTACCGGAAGAGAAATCATCTGTAGGTGCGAATGAGCAATACTTGCTCCCGCCAAAGGCCCCTGATTTTGAAATAAAGCGCTGTAGTATATGCGCGTATCACGCATAACATCATGCACCCGCTGCTGAATTGCTTCAAATACTTCACCTACGCGTTCCTCCGAATATGACCCTAACGTTTTTTTATGATCACGCATAATGAGAAGATCATGGTACCCATAACCGGGAAGATCGTCTGCACCGGCGACATACGAGTACCCCGCCGCCTCCAACGGTTCAAGAGCGGGAAATTTATTTTCCAATACCTGCACACGCCACTGACTCAGTGGTTGGTTGGCAGGAAGCCAAAAGTGAGGAGCTTTATTACCCGCCGCCTGTGGGTCATCAAAAGGACACGTGGTCGCAGAAACTTTTTGTGGCGGCACCGTTACAAAATCATACGACTTTGCCGGATCAAATCGCTTAGGAACAAAAAGAACCCATTCACCCGAAAGCACATCGTACCGCAAACGCGATGCGCTATGCAGATGACGAGCGGAAATATTATTGGGATGTGGTTGTTGCCGGTGTGGTTGTTGCATATAGGGAAGTACTTGTTGCCTGAGAAGTCACATTGACTCTGTGATCATAATACCATTGCATTACTTCTTGCGCTACTGGGACCGCGTTAAGACTTCCTTGCACCGAATCTTCAATGAGCACCACAATAGCGATGGTAGGATTGGGAACCGGCGCATATGCCACCACAAAAGCGTTTTCTTTTGTATTATTTTGAATTTGCGCGCTTCCTGTTTTAGCGGCAATAACCATAGGCACCACACGCATGGGGTAGGCAGTACCATAATCTTTGGTAACTGTATCAAGCATCCCCTGCTGAACTACCGCAAGGTGAGCAGGATCCTTCATGGTAATTGGCGTCAGCGTTGGAGAGTGCACCACTGTCGCATCAGTCGCATCAGTTCCGATACGGGAAGCGATAAAGGGCGTGGGGAGCTTACCGCCATTCGCAATTGCGGAAATGTAACGAATAAGTTCAAGAGGAGTAATAACTAAATCACCCTGACCGATAGATACGTTATAGGTATCTCCAATGCGCCATATTTGGCCGGTACGATCTTCTTTTTCTTGCGGTGTCGGAAGGCTTCCTGCATTTTCACCCGGAAGATCAATGCCGGTCTCTTTATTAAGATCGAATTTTTCCCAATACGCATGGAGCATATTAATCCCCAATCCTTTTTGTGTTCCAAAGCCACCTCCCACTTCATAGAAATAAACATCACTCGATCGAGCAAGGGCAGAATACATATTGACCCATCCCTGAGGCCTCCAATCCAAAAACCGCGTTGGATGCGCCGGATCATATGGATTAGGAAGGTCCAAATATCCGGGAGAATAGATTGAAGCGAGCGGATCAATGATATTTTCCTCGAGTGCCCCAAAAGCAACTAATGGTTTAATGGTTGATCCAGGACTATAGAGCCCGGCAATTGCACGGTTAAACATCGGACGAGTCGGATCGGTAAATAATGACGATGTTAAATTATTACCATCAAAAGACGGCATACTGATAAGAGAAAGAATTTCTCCTGTTTGCGGATTAATGGCAATACCCGCTCCCGAAGTCCGGTTTAACTGCCCTAAGCGCGTCACCAATGCCGTATAAAATTCTTGCTGTAAAGCGGCATCAATTGTCGTATAAATATTATCACCAGCAACAGGCTGATGAAGCGTTTTTTCATCAATAACATTGCCGTGGGCATCGCGAAAACTTATCTGCTCCCCATTAACCCCCCGCAACTGAGTGTCATATTGTTTTTCAAGTCCCACCTTGCCAATTTCATCATTGAGACGCAACGATGGATTACTGGTTAAATCCGATTGGTTCACCAATCCGATGTATCCTAAAATATGAGAAAATGCCGGTCCATCAAGATAGTTGCGCGCAAAACCATTTTCAATAACCACCGCGGGATCATTGAGTTTTTTTAATGCGATAATGCCACTTAACGGCACCGCACGCGCAATCGGATAGTATGCTTGTTGCTCTAAGTCGGTGGCCAACACCTTCTGTTTTATATCAGCAACATTAAAAGGAACAATTGCCGCAATCGTTGCCAGCTCACTATCCAAGTGACTCTTATCTTTAAGAATTTGTGAGAGGTTTAAGTTCACATCAAAGCTCGGCTCATTGGAAACTAACGGCACTCCATAGCGATCATAGATAATGCCCCGCGGAGCCTGCAAAATTGTTTCCTGTCCCGCATTGGCCAGCGCGCGAGATTGATAAAAATCTTGCTTAAGATAGGCAAGCTGAAACACCTTTAAAAAAACCAACAGTACCAAAGCGGCGGCAACCCATGCAAAAATACGAAAACCGCCTCCTGTAATGGGACGCTCAATAATATCGAGCCCTTCGGACAAATCATCCAAAACGGCATCTTCTAAGAAAATCTCTTTTTTAGCCATAAACCGAAGGCAAAGAGGATCATGCCAACGGCAGTATTATAGAGAAATTCCATCAAAAATGGAAACGCCACAAATGTATGGGCAAAAGAAAACACCAACCAGAAAAGAGCGGTTCCCACGAGAATAGCACCTATAAAAAGAATCGGCGCCGGACGAAGAACGAATGATCGTATGATAAAAAAGACAACGACACCCATGATGCCAATAAAAAGCAGTTCATAACTGGGAGATGGTGCGTACTTCGCCCATAATAATTCCGCCAGCAACCACATCATAAACACATACGCATCATCAATAAAAAATGCCAGTGCAAGCGCGCCGACCAACAACACATCAGGACGAATCACCAACGGCATATTCGCAAGAAAAGAAAGCGCCATGATTCCTGCCAAAAGCCACGCGCCCCGAAGTATCTCCTGCCGTAATGGTGATGAGTGTGTCATGTTCCTAGGGGTGGACTTCCACGTTACGCACATCATTCATGCTGTAAGAAAATTGTATAGATGTCTGAAGAAATGCTCCTAATGTATCAGGAGTGATATCACGCACCGTGCCAATGGTAACCCCATACATAAAATCTTTTGATGCGTTTACAATGAGATCCCCAGGAGCAATGGGCTTTGTTTTATCAATAAGAGTAACCAACGGACTCACTCCTCCTTTTAAAAGTCCATCGACTTGTTGGGCGCCAATACGCACCGGAAGAGAAAATGCCGGATCAAAAACAGTCATCACTTCACTCTCGTGAGGAGTCACTCGTGTCACCTGACCAATGAGAACTCGAGAAGGAATAAAAACACCCTCACCAGTCATAACACCGTCAAGACTTCCCTTATCAAGAAAAATCCTATTTTTGGTATTGAACGGATAGGCCGAAAAAACCTGCGCGGAAATCTCCCCTGTTGAAGAAGCAATGGCAATATGTTGCTGGAGCGCAAAGAGTTCGTTTTTTAACCCATCGTTCTCCTGATGCAACGTGGTATTTTCTTCGACGATACTGGAAAGAGAAAAAATGTGAGACAATGATGAAAAAATTTCAAGAGGTTTTGCAATGAAAAACCCCGTCCCAATCAGTATCACAAGGATACCGGAAATACTCATAAGAATCACACGCTGATACTGCTGGTGCATAGTTATTCAAGAATAATAGGCTTGAGAGCAAGCGCAAAGACGTCCATATATGCATCGATATTTTCGGCGGCAATACCGGTACCCCGCACCACACAGGTGAGCGGATCATCGACAAGAATCGTTTTGACTGAAAGTTCTTTTTCAATAAATTCTCCAAGCCCTCGCAATAAACTACCTCCTCCTGAAAGGTAAATGCCCCGCTTGAGAATATCTCCCGAAAGTTCCGGGGGTGTTTTTTCTATAATATCTTTTATAGATTCAACCATGTGCTTAAGCAATGGCAACAACGTTCCGCGTACTTGCGTGTCTTTAATGAGTACTTCACGAGGAAGTCCTAACGACAAATCCCGTCCTGAGACGGCTAAATCAAGTCGCTCAGCCAATGGTAACGCGGAACCAATTTCTATCTTAATGCGTTCCGCGGTCGGTTCACCGATGGCGATTTTAAATTCGTCCCGCACAAAACGCATAATTTCATCGTTCAACTTATCACCGGCAACTTTAAGACTTCGGGATACCACCACACCCCCCATAGAAATGACGGCAATCTCCGTGGTCCCTCCGCCAATATCAACAATCATGTTTGCGGTCGGCTCCCCAATCGGCAATCCGGCACCCAACACTGCGGCAATGGGTTCTTCCAAAAGATATACGCTTGATGCCCCCGATGAAATAACCGCATCCTCTACCGACTTGCGTTCAACTTCAGTCAAATTAGTGGGAACGGCAACCACCGCACGCACATATCGAAACAACGAATCACGCTTTATCTTTTTTATGTAGTTTTTAAGAATTTCCTGTGTCATAAGGAAATCAGAAATAACGCCGTTGACTAACGGACGAATAACCTCAATATGCGCCGGTGTACGGCCCATCATACGCTTTGCCTCGTTACCAATCGCCAATACCTGACTCGTTTTGGTATTTAACGCGATGACCGTCGGCTCATTGACCACAATTCCCTCTCCTTTGACATACATCAGCGTATTTGCTGTTCCCAAATCAACACCAATATCAGTCTTTAACCCATTCAATATACCCATATAAATAAAGATTATGCCTTAAAATACTGCGTTATGAACGAAAAATCAACCTGTGAAGCATCGGGCTTTGCCCGTTCTTTAAATTCCACACGTTCTCCCGTTTTTGCACTGACCACGAGCCGCACAGGAATACCGATAAGATCGCTCTCGGCAAATTTTTCTCCAGCAGAAATTCCTTCACGATCATCATAGAGCACCTCAATACCTTCGGCCCGCAGGCGGTCATACACCCCCTGCGCCTTGGCTAAAATATCTTTTTTTTGAGCTTCGTCCGCCGGGACGATGGCAAGCAGGTGTGCTTGAAATGGAGCAACGCTCGCGGGCCATAGCAAACCCTTTTCATCATGAAAAAGTTCGGCAATAATACCCATGAGCCGAGAAATACCAATACCGTAGCACCCCATAATAACCGCATGCGATGTGCCGGCATGATCGGTGTACTGAAGTTTAAAAGGATCAGAATATTTTGTCTTCAGTTGAAAAATATTTCCCACTTCGCTGGCGGCAACGACCGTCAACGGTTTCCCGCACGTGGGACACGCATCGCCATCCTGCGCTTCATTAATTTCTCTGTTTTGCGCGAATTGGCACACGGCACAATACACGATACGATCTTCGCCGCTGGCAACCTGTACTTGAAATTCATGGGAGAACTTAGAAAATGTCCCTCCTGATGCCTCAACTAAGAGCGCGTCAAGTCCGAGGCGTTTGAATATTGTTGTATATGCGACAATGGCTCGTTGGTAATACATTTCCAAATCAGCTTCGTCAGTATGAAATGAGTACAGATCTTTCATTAAAAATTCTCTGCCACGCAGAAGCCCCGATTTTGCACGCGCTTCATCGCGAAACTTTGTTTGTATCTGATACAGCGCCATGGGAAGATCTTTATAGGAAAAAATCGCCCGCTGTGCCACGGGCACCACAATTTCTTCGTGAGTCGGTCCCAGGGCATACTCTTTTTTATCACGCGCAATAACCTTAAAAAGCACATCCAACGAATCCCACCGGCCCGTCTGCTGCCAATTTTCACGAGGATGCAGGACCGGCATTAAGACCTCTTGCGCACCCAATGCATTCATTTCATCACGAACAATACACTCGATATGGTGAAGCACCCGGAGCCCCAAAGGAAGAAAGGTATACACCCCTGCCATAAGTTTATCAATAAAACCGGCGCGGATAAGAATCTGCGCATTGTAGGCCTCTTCATCTTTTGGAGCTTCTTTGCGAATAAAATGAGATAAGTGTGATTGAAGCATAGGGATAAAATAATTTTACAATTTTCAATTTCCAATTTTCAGTAAATTTTCAATTGATTAATTTTAAAATTTAAAAATTCAATGATCATTGGAAATTGGTCATTGATAATTGCTGAGTCATAGCAAATGCATCACGTCCCGAACAGTGATAAACAATAATAGACCAATAACCAAGAGGAATCCAATGCCATTGACGACATACTGTACTTTGGCGGCAATCGGCTTGCGACGAATCTTTTCAGCAATCACAAACACCATGCGCCCCCCATCCAGCGCTGGAAAAGGAAATACATTCAATGCCGCCAAATTAATAGAAATGAGTGCCGCCAAATTGAGCACGTATACAACTCCCATTGATGATGCCTGTGCGGTTGCCTGATAAATTCCCACCGGGCCCGATAAATAAGAAAGCACACTAGGGCCGCCAAAAAGACTGGCAATGAGCTTGAAAAGCAACATAAAGATCAGCGAAAAAATCTGAGCCGCCGAAACAAGACCATCCCCGAATGCGGCAAAGAACGGTTCTTGCGGCGCCCCACCGCCAGCAATACCAATACCCAACGCACCTTCCCCTTGTGGCGGATGCACGCGCGGCACAACCGACAAAGCAACAGATGCGCCATGGCGAATCACCTGAAAAGAAAACTGCGACCCCGCATGCGCATTCACTGCCGCAATAAAATCATCAGGATTAGAAAACCCGACAATAACATCACCCTGTTGCATTCCCGCACTCAGTGCCGGAGAATCAGCGGCAATGTCGGTGACTACCACAGTCGGCCGAGCGCCAATAATAAAGACAAGCGTTAACAAGAGCCATCCGACCAAAAAATTCATCACCACCCCTGCCACAAGCACGATAATTTTTTGCCATGCCGGATGGGATGCAAAAAACCGCTCGCGGGGAATCGCCTTTTGGTCTTCGGTCAGTTCTTCATCAATGCCATTTTCCCCCGGAATCTTTACATATCCCCCTAAAGGAATCGCGTTAATACTCACTAGTGTCTCACCTCTCTTCTTTGACCACAGGCGGGGCGGAAATCCAATACCGAATTCTTCCACATACATCCCAAATTTTTTTGCGGTAAAAAAATGCCCCCACTCATGGGCGATAATCAATGCGGCAAGTATGACGATGAAAATAATAATATCGAGAAACATGGTAAAATGGGTGGTAAGGGATATGTAGTAAGTAGTAAGTAGTAAGTAGTAGGAAGTAGGAAGTAGGAGAAAACTAATTTTTGAATTTTTAATTTTGTAATTTTATAAATAAATCTTAATGTTTAAAACATTAAAAATTTAAAAATTATAAAATTTAAATATTATCTCATCTACTCATTTATCTCTGCGGTCTTTTTTTCTACCAAGACATCAACATCCTTATTAAATACATCCATAACCTGCTGCATCTTTTTTTCAAGTTCAAAGGTATCGTCCTTGGTTAACTTCCCTTCTTTTTCTTGCGCGGTTATTTCTTTTTTAATTTCATCACGCGCCGCTCGCGATTTTATACGTGCATCCTCCGCCTTCGTGCGAACAATTTTAATAAACTCATCGCGCCGCTCCTGTGTGAGTGATGGCAAATTAACATGAATGACAGTACCCTCTTGAGCGGCCATGCTATTAAGGCGGGCGCTGACAGCCGCAGTAACAGCTCCCACTGCGGCACCATCCCACACTGAAATCTGTATCTCACGGGGAGGAATAATGCTAATCGATCCCAACTGTTTAAGGGGCATTTTTTGGCCGTAGTATTCAACCGAAATATCTTCAACTAACGCACTTGTCGGACGCGAACCACGAATAGAGGCAACATCATCCTTAAAAAACTTCAGAATATCAGCGATTTTTTTCTCTAATGTATGTATAAAGGTGTCCATGGCGATAGTATACGATAGGAGTATCGCAAACGCAAACAGCTCCTTGTAAGGAGCTGTGTGCAGAAAAACAAAACAAATTAAGAATATATTAATAGGTAAGGAGCACTAACCCATCACCTTCAAAAAAGAATCTGGTTGGTGTAAAAGATGTGGCAGTATCTTGAGTCTTCCAGCTCGTTCCCCCATCCGTACTCATAAACAATCGTCCATCAGAAAAGACATATACGGTTGTACCATGTACCTCAAACGCATTGATGGTACTGGAAAGTAGTGGGATATGTTTTAACACGACAAATGTTTTTCCCGCATCATCGCTACGCCAAATGCCTTCGCTTGTCTGCACATAAAGTACTCCATTGGTATCAAACGCCATATGAATCACCGACGCCGATGAAGCAAAGAGCCCACCTCCCGGAACAATCACTTGGCTAAACGGTCCCGCCAACGACTCACCGGTAATCAAAACGCCCGACTTTAAAAGAATATACCACTCATTATTATGACTCACCATGCGCGCCACCGGTGACTTGAAAACATACACCACTTCACTGGTATGCATCTTCCACGAATACTGGATCACTTGTCCATTGGAAAGCCCCACATAAAGATACGATGCGGTAGGGACCATGTCGTATGCGGCTTCGTGTTTAAAATTAAGCAGGGGCGTCAGGGTAAAAAAATTATCCGTCGTTTGATACATAACCCCTTCACCATTTTGAAAAACAGATATCAAATAAGTAGTGCTTCCCGTCTGTACAATACGCAAAACACTGGCATCAGATGTTATTTCATTATTTGAAGACGTAAACTGGTGCCATGTTAGTCCGCTATCAAAACTCAAAACCATACCATGATCAGTGGCAAGATAGAGTGTACGCGGTTGTGTTGTTGTTTGAGTTGCCACATCAAACACGTGCAAGGGTGTATTGCTCTGTATCGTTGCACTGTGCACATTGGCAAATGTGTCGTATGAAATAAGAAAGGTGCCATTCTCTGCGGGAGCGCCGGTAAATGCCGATGCGGCCGATGCCAACAATGTTCCACCCGATCCTGAGGGTAACAGCCCTGCGATTCCCGTGGGATTCAAAAGAGAAATACCCCAAAAGACGCCGATGAAGGCGATGATAATAAGAAGCGAAAAAGTCAGTGTATCGTCCATATGATATGTTTAAGGTGAATACGTTTACTTAACGTAAATAATTGATCTTGTGCCATAAGGCGAACCACTGCGTGGAGTGCGGCGGCATGACGAACAACATCACGATGCAACACTAAAAGCAATTGTTCAAAAAAGGCAGTCCAGTGAGCGGGACTTTGACTGACAAAGTCATACACCGCATCACTGATGGCGCGGCGCTCGATGGAAGTTTTTCCCACCGCACCGGCACGTAACGCAAGTTGTTGCGCGTGGGCGACAAGTGATAACGTATCACTCGCAGACGCCACTACACGACCTATCCTGCCATAAGCATCCTTGATCGAAGTAACGTCCTTTATTATATCATATTTACTACAAAAGTCAAGCATCTCCTTATCACTCAAGGGAGGGACATATACCTTCACAAAACGTGAGGCTACAGGCGGCAAAAAGACACTCGCATCATAAGCGGTGGCTATAATAAGACTATGCGCAGGGGGCTCTTCAAGAATCTTAAGGAGGGCATTTTGAGCCTGATCAGTAAGCCAATGTGCATCACGAATAATCACACTCCGATATGGAGAGAGCGCCGGCGTCTCATAGAGAAAGTGCTCAATATCACGAACCGCATCAATACCCACACTTTCAGTAGGCGCGCCATCCCCCACCTCACGTACCATGGCAGAAAAATCGATAACATGCGTTTCTTGCAATGGTCGAGTAGGCACATCAAATACTCCTGTTTCAAGATAAGTGGCAAGCGCGTGTGCAAAGTGAAACTTTCCCGTCTGTGGCTGTCCATAGAAAAGATATGCATGCGAAAGTGCCCGCGCATCAGCGAGTCGTTGAAATGTCTTTTGCAAATGATCAAATCCGTAGAGCACAATACGTAAAGAGTGGTGCTTAAATATTTTTTGTATAATTTAGAGAACAAGGCTTATCCCAAAGATACCATACAAAAATCTGCATTCTTTACGTAATTTACAATGTACAATTTTCAATTTACAATTAATTTCTTAATTAAATAATTTTAAAATTAATTGATCATTGGTTATTGATCATTGAAAATTTTCTTCTTTATACAACCTTTTCTCTATTTCTTATTGAGCAACGTTCTCTTGTACACGTCCAAGTGATTAAGAATGAGTCCCGTACCCTTCGCAACACACAAAAGCGGATCTTCGGCAACATAGGCATTCACGCCCAGCGCCTTTTTAAAGAAAATAGGCAGGTTTTCTATTTGCGCACCGCCACCAGAAATAATCATTCCCTTTTCCATAATATCGGCGACTAACTCCGGAGGTGTTTCGTTAAATACCTGTTGAATATTTTTTGCAATGTCCACCAGGTGCGGATGAAGCGCTTCGGCAATTTCATTAGAGGTCAGCACCAAATCACGCGGCAATCCCGAGGTAATGTCTCGGCCTCGAACCTGATATTCTTTTTTTGATCGGCTGGAGACCGCGGAGCTAATGGCAATTTTCACATTTTCGGCTGTCTGATCGCCGATATACAGAGAGTATTTTTTCTTAATGTATTCCGATATAGCCTGATCAAACTTATTACCAGCAATACGCAACGATGCCCAGGATACAATCCCTCCCAGCGACACCACCGCAACCTCAGATGTACCACCACCAATATTAACAATCATATTGCCCGAATGAGAATTGATGGGGATACCAGCACCCAAGGCGGCTAAAATAGGCTCTTTGACAATGTGCGCTTCACGAGCACCGGCTTCAATTGCCGCATTAATCACCGCCCGCCGTTCTGTTTGCGTAATTCCCGCCGGCACCGAAATAACCACATCGGGTTTCATAAACGCATTAAATGACCCAACCGCACGAGAAATAAAGTACTTTAACAATGCTTTAGTAATATAGTAGTCCGCAATAACGCCGTCTTTGAGGGGTTTATAGGCAATAATATCAGAAGGAGTTTTACCAATCATATCCTTCGCCTCACGGCCCACTGCCAATACATTATTATCTGGCACACTCAAAGCAACAATGGTCGGTTCATTGATAATAAAGCCCTTGCCAGGCACAAATACAACGGTATTTGCCGTTCCCAAATCAATACCAATTTTTTTCGTAAACATCATATATCAAAAATATCTCCCCTATCATAGAGGGAATACACTCCAAAGTCAAAAGCACATACACGCCCATAACAAAGGGGCTCTATTGAGCCCCTTTTTATATCACACTAAAACAAATTTCTCCATAAGTCTCACTTTACGCATCCTCCTGATGCGCTCATGAGCCTTTTCCTTCCAAAAAAATTTTTCCTCTAGGCGTCCTAGGCGGACATCTTCTTTATGTGCCGGTTCTTTTGTAAAAGAATGCATCTCCGGCATTTTGACGATCTTAGAATCGTCAACAGTAACATTGGGAAGATTTTTATGTTGTTGTATAACAGAAACATCCTCTTCATCATCAGAGTCAGAATCAGAGTCAGAAGAAGAAATCATTTCATCAAACTGATCATACACCATCTCTTTCAATGCAAATGGATCGGATCCATTTACATCAAAAAAATTGAATGACGGGATAACAACAACTTCCTCAAGATTAATGTGTCTTTCCTTGTTCTTTTTTCTACGAAAGACGAGCTCGTCGTCTTCAAGAGCATAGAGAATTTCAGCATCAGCCGAATCGGGATTAAATGATTCAGCAACAAGTAATTGACCCTTAGAAGTACACATAACACCTCCAAAAAAATTTATTTTAAAGAATTATATAAATTAAATATAGAGCTGTGTATGAGTATACATAGTATGTATCATACAGTCAACAGACAAGTGTCGCATACCACATATGTACAATTGAAAAATAGCCAGAAAACAAGTACACTATAGGGACTGTATGACTATACACTTCCGTAGAAAGCTGTTGGCTTTTTTTATTGCGCTCTTCTTTATGTTAGGCATAAGTGCGCTCTATTACTCTCAAGGATATCGTATTGATTTTTCGACCTGGACCATTAAAAAAACGGGAGCGGTGTATATCGAAGGATATCAACGGCCCGTGGATATCTATCTTAATAGCACCCACTATAACGATCAGTCCGGTTTTTTAAAAAATGGCACACTCATCTCCAGTATTTTACCCAAAAAATATCAACTCACCGTCACTAAAAACGGATTTTATACGTATGAAAAAAATATTCAGGTAGAACCCTCACAAGTTGTCCGCCTCTTTCACGCACTGTTGGTACCCACCACCATCGCCACTACTACCATCACGACAGGCGTGCAGGGAAATACCATCACCGAAGTTGCCGGGGACGGATCATTTATCACCAAATCTTTGGGAACGCCCACACACTATACCGCCTACTCATTTCCCCTCCCAACTGCTTCATCAACAGCAACCGATATCACCGCAAGCTCATCAACATTTACGAAACAAAAATTCAGCGCCGTGGCGTTTTACCCACAACACCAAAATCTTTTTATCGGAACATCAAATACGGGCCTCTTTCGTATTGATCCAGTACAAAAAAAAATAACCGAGATTTATAGCGGAGAAGTTGATTTTTATACGACCCAAGGAGATACCCTCTATATCATTGCCCCTATCGCGCCGATAGCCACCAGTACCGCAACATCAACGCCGACACAAAAGAAACAGCAAACAAAAAAACAAGCACCACCAAATCCAGCAGGCATCATCATTGCCTCGGTATCAGATCCAACTCAGGCAACATCAACCGAACGCTATCCGGCGACCTTTTATGGGACCAACACCGCTAATTTTGAAGTACGGGGACAATATCAGGCACTCCTCCTTAAAAGTGGTGAGTTGTTTCTTTATGATACCACGCAAGCAACAACCACACAGTTGTCTTCACATGCAAAATATTTTTCATTCTCTCCCGATGGCAGAAAATTCCTTTGGCAAGATACAACCGGCGAAGTCTTTGTGTATATGCTGGATAATGACTTAGAAGCATTAAATGCTCGCCAAGGAGATATCATTTCCCTTCACCTCATTGATACGGCAAACATACAACACCTCTGGTGGTACACTGACTCATACCATCTCCTCTTGGCTTACCCCAACACCGTAACATTAGCAGAAGTAAGTACCATCGATCCTAACAATGCTTTCCCCGTTGCTTCGGGCAGTTATCAAGACATTGCCTACGTACAGCAAAAAAATACCCTTTTGCTCCTGGGAAACGATGGCACCCTTACAACAATTAATCTCGACTTTTCCCCATAAAAACACCGCGCTTATTGGCGGTTATGATAGTGTTTTTAAAACGCGCTTCGGCGGCCCCTCAAGGACCGCCGAATTATTATACATACACACTCCTACAAAAAATTATACCTTCACGTTCTACAATGCCGAAGGAGACTTGGGATGAGCAAATCGCCGTTGTATAAACAACACCCACGCAACAGCCAATCCACCACCAATAACATCCATTAAAAGGTCCTTCATATTATCAGCGACGCTCGCCTGCAATGATAATGAAAAAAATGTATCCAGTCCAAACTCAAAAAATTCCCAAAAGATACCAATGAGTGCGGCAAATCCAATGCCCAAAATAAATATTTTTACCCGTTCGGCATGATGGTCGTAAGATTCATGAGAAAAGAATCCCGAAAACAGATATAAAAAGACAAGACCAACCCATATGCCACCAATGATGTGCATAGGAACATCAAACCACACCGCGCTGTCAAACCAGCCAAAAAGAAGTGCCAGTCCATACACGATGGCAAAAAATACAAAGAAATATATGACAACGGAAAGTGAGGTATGACGCATAGGAGAACCCTAACGCTTTGACCACTGCGGCGCACGACGAGCTTTTTTAAGGCCGTATTTCTTGCGTTCAACCATACGAGGATCGCGGGTCAAATAGCCAAACTTTTTGAGCTTCTTGCGTAACGTTTCATCAATAAGGACTAGCGCACGGGCAATACCATGGCGCACTGCGCCTGCTTGTGATGCCACGCCACCGCCTTGTACATGAACTGAAACACTATAATGAGTTAAAAGATCAGCCTTCGCAAACGGACTCATAATCAACCGCTGATGATTCTGCAGAGGAAAATAAACCTCAAGAGCTTTATCGTTCACCGTTACCAATTTCTTTGCCGCTTGATCAAGAGCATCTCCTGTCTGCGGTGCAGCTGCGACTAAACGAACCCGCGCGCTCGATGTTTTACGGCGACCGACGGCTTCAGTATAGATTGCTGTTGTTTTTTTCTGTTTTGTCGTTTCCATACGTTTATTCAAATACAATACGCTTCATGCGCCGTATCTGTAATTTATTTTTGGGAAGCATGCGCATTACCGCATGGGTTAAAATGTATGCCTTGCCATGTTTGGCAACCACATCTTTATACGGCTGCACTTTCAAATGCCCAATCTGCGTGGTGTGCGAATAGTACACTTTCTGATCTTCTTTCATGCCACTCATAGAAATATCGTTGATGTTTTTGACAATCACACGATCATCGCCTTCCAAACGGGGGTCATACGAGGGGCTCTTTTTGCCCTGCAAAATAACCGCAATATCGCTGGCGACACGGCCGACACGCTTATTAGTACAATCAATGATATGGTCTTTCATACGGGTGTTATACTACACTAATTATTTCTTCCCTTCAACAATTTGCAATTCAATGTTTTTGGGGACTTCTTCATAATGGTTAAATTCCATGGTAAACGATCCTCTGCCCTGCGTCATGGAGCGCAGTTTCGTGGCATATCCAAACATCTCGGACAACGGCACCATCGCGTCAATGACCTTCATCGTACTGCGATCAGAAAGTTCTTCAATGCGACCGCGCTTTGAACTCACATCACCAGTCACATCTCCCAGATATTCTTGCGGTGCAATCACCTGCACTTTCATAATCGGCTCAAGCAGTACGGGACCGGATGCTCGTGCGCCGTCCTGGAGTGCCATAGATGCCGCAATTTTGAACGCCGCTTCGGATGAGTCAACCTCATGGTATGATCCATCGTAGAGGATCACCTCAAGATCAGTCAATAGATACCCGGCAATAACTCCTTTTGTTAAAGCTTCCTTGATACCCTTTTCAACAGCAGAAATAAACTCCTGCGGAATGACCCCTCCTTTGATTTGGTTTACAAACACAAATCCCTTACCGCGCTCAAGTGATTTTAAGCGAATACGCACATGACCATATTGTCCGCGGCCTCCCGATTGACGAATGTATTTTCCTTCAGCCTCTCCTTCTTTGGTAATGGTTTCTTTGTAGGATACTTGCGGACGACCAACGTTGGCCTCCACGTTAAACTCACGCTTCATGCGGTCAACCAAAATTTCCAAATGTAATTCTCCCATACCCCAGATAATCGTTTCTCCCGTATCAGCATTTCCCGTGACACGGAATGTCGGATCTTCATCAGCCAATCTCTTGAGCGCAAGACCAAGCTTTTCTTGGTCATTTTTTGTTTTTGGTTCAATGCGCAAGCTAATAACCGGTTCAGGGAAAGTGATTTTTTCAAGAATAATCGGCTGTGCCGGATCACACAACGTATCACCTGTCGTAGTGTTCTTTAAACCCACAATAGCACCCAAATCACCAGCAAACATTTCATCAACATCTTCCCGATGATTAGCATGCATTCGCACAATGCGACCAATACGCTCCTGTATATCCTTTGTCGCATTCAGCACATAACTTCCTTTTTTGATAACACCGCTGTACACACGAAAATACGTCAAGTTTCCGACAAATGGATCGGTAGCAACTTTAAACGCCATTGCCGTCAGCGGTTCTGCATCGTCAGGCTGACGAATAATATCAACTCCCGTTGCCGGATCGGTTCCCTTAATCGGTTTTGAATCAGTGATATCCAAAGGAGAAGGAAGATAATCAATGACGCCATCCAACATCAATTGCACTCCTTTATTTTTTAACGCTGAACCACAAAACACCGGCACCAACGCATTGGCAATGGTCGCCGCACGTAACACAGCACGAAGTTCCTCAAGAGAAGGTTCGGTGCCTCCCAAATACTTTTCCATAAGCACTTCATCTTGTTCAACAATTCTTTCAATTAAGTGCGCCCGCTGTGCTGCTACATCAGCTACCATATCAGCAGGAATAGCAATCGGATTAAGCGTCTCCCCATGTTCGCCGGCAAACGCAAAAGCCTGCTGTGTTAAGAGATCAACAACACCAGAAAAATGTTCTTCGGCGCCAATCGGCAATTGCACAGGAATCGCGTTGGGCGTTAAGCGTTCAATAATAGAATCAAATGATTTTTGAAAATTGGCACCCATGCGATCCATTTTATTAATAAAACAGATGCGTGGAACCGCATACTTGTCCGCTTGGTGCCACACGGTTTCGGATTGCGGCTCAACACCGGCAACGCCGTCAAATACCGTCACACCGCCATCAAGCACGCGCAAACTCCGTTCTACTTCAACGGTAAAATCCACGTGTCCGGGAGTATCAATAATGTTGATGCGATGCTCAAATTGTTCACGGGCTTTGATTTTTTCCTCATCACTTGATGCGCGCATAATCTCGCGAATCGGCGTCCAAAGACAGGTGGTCGCCGCTGAAGTAATGGTGATGCCACGTTCCCGCTCCTGCTCCATCCAGTCCATAATGGCGGCACCTTCGTGCACTTCGCCAATTTTATGAGAAATACCGGTATAGAAAAGAATACGTTCTGAGACGGTTGTTTTACCAGCGTCAATGTGAGCAATGATGCCGATATTTCTATATTTCTTAAGAGGATAATTGCGGGCCATGGAAAAAATGAATAATCAGTAATGTAATAATCGCGATACAGTCAGATATTAGCGAGAGAAATGAGCAAATGCCCGGTTTGCCTCTGCCATCTTGTGCACATTCTGTTTCTTGCGGATAGCAGCGCCATCATTGTTATATGCGGCAATCAATTCAGCCGCAAGACGCTTTGCCATCGGTTTTCCTTTTGAGGACTGCGCGGCTTCAATCATCCACTTGCAGCCCAAGAAAAATTTCCGTTCGGGGCGTACTTCGCGAGGAACTTGATAATTTGCTCCACCCACGCGCTTAGAAACCACTTCAAACACAGGTAGA
>JAJXYJ010000002.1 GCA_021780615.1 bacterium
ACCATGAATTGAGACAGGAATTTCCATCCCCTCTGCTTCTTTGGCACATTCAGCCCATTTTTCAAGCTCATCTATAATCTGGTTCCAACTGATTTCGCCGGGGAGTACTACCACAAGAATACTCCCTCAAAGGGGGTATTCTTGTGGTAGCTTCTCCCAAGGAATCGAACAGTGAGTCCCCGTGTTGGAAAATAGGAGTCCGCCCAGGGCGGACGACGTAAGAAACCAGAAGGTTTCTTAAGCGGGGGTCGGGGGTGAGCGGGGAGATAGCAAAGCGTCCTACCGGGGGTACGTACATAATAAAATATCCCAAACGTACCATTTCCAATAGGAGAGTTGAAAGTCATCTAAAATATTGCTATTATCAGCCGGTACATTGCCGGAGTAGCTCAGTGGCAGAGCGCAGCCCTGAAGAGGCTGGCGTCGAGTGTTCGATTCACTCCTCCGGCACAAGTGAGCGAAGCGAATGCAGCTGCCGAAGGGAGCGAGCAAACTGCTTTGCTCGCGATCGGGAATTGAACGCCGGAGCATGTTCTTTCCAGCAGGAAAGAACGCGAGGAGATGATCAGCCCGAGCCGAGCGGCGGGCGAGGTGAGAGGCGAGATCAAGAACTCCTCCGGCACATAGGTTATTTTTGTGGTTATAAAAATGATGTGTCATTGTTTTGTTAACCACAATAGTATGATATAATCATCGTATGACATGGGATTATATAGCAGGATTCTTCGATGGAGAAGGATCTGTTTGCCATAATGGTAAGGGGTATAGGATTACCATAGCTCAGACGAATGAGGATGTTTTAAAAGATATCATCTCTTTTAGTGGGGTTGGGAGCGTCGTTAAGGTGACTAAGCGTAAAAAACATTGGAAGGATAGCTGGGTATATTACATTGCGAATCAAAAAGATGTATATTTTTTTCTAGGGAAAATATTGCCATTTCTTGTGGTAAAGAAAAAACACGCTGAGGGAGTTGTGGTTTTTCTCACCCGATATCTAAAAGAAAAAGAATTACATGAGCAATTAGTAAAAGAAAAGATTAATCATGCAATAAAAATGAGGGCAAAAAAGCGTCCTTATAGAGAAATAGGAGAAAAAGTTGGTCTTGACTGGAGTTATGTGAGGCGTATATTGATGAAGCGTGGAATTCACTAAATTAAAATGGTGGGCGTAGCTCAATTGGTAGAGCATCAGTTTGTGGCACTGAGGGTTGCGGGTTCAAGTCCCGTCGCTCACCCCCAGCAACAAAACCCCCTTTGTGGGGGTTTTGTTATGTGACCAGGGATTTGAAGGGTGTATAAAAGGGAAAAAATATCACAATCTTCCATTTCACAAAAAATGTTATTTGTATTAGTATATATGTATAATCTAATACCCATGTTTTAAGCCTAAATAACACGGGTAAAAGCAGTTCAAGGTAATAAGCTCTTTGTCAGAGCACTTTGAACGGCCATACCAGAAAACTGGTATGGATGGGGTATACCCCATCGCTGGTGGGAATCTTTTTGGTTAAGGTCGATCTATCATCAGAGTAGTATTAAACACAAATATGAAAATAAAATATTTTTTAATTTTACCAATTATAGTAGTTCTTATTCTCTTAAATGTTTCCTCGGTACGTGCACAGGTTTTTACGGACAACCTTTACTTTGGACTTCAAAATAATTCCCAGGTTTCCCAGCTCCAGGATTTTCTAACCTCGCAGGGTCTATACACTGGTCCGATTACGGGTAACTTCTATTTTCTTACTCTAAATGCCGTTAAGGCATTCCAGATAAAACAGGGTATTACTCCTGCCGCTGGATATTTCGGACCCATGACAAGAAATGAAGTTAATAAGATAGCAGATGTGGAGGTAAGTGCTTCTAATTCAGAGGCAATCTCTGAGGTGGGAACGAGTACGCCTCCGGTTCAGGCTTCTAGCACTATACAACTTCAGCTTGATGCTCTTTTAAAACAAGTTAGCTTGCTACAACAACAATTACAAATACAACAGAGCAATGCCCAACAAATTCAGGGCCTTCAAACACAAGTACAACAACAAACACAGACACTCCAACAAATTCAGCAGAATACAGCTCCTACACCAACCCCAACCCCAACCCCAAGTCCATCACCCGTGTCTCAAAGTAATTTTTCAACAACTGCAACCTTGAAAGTTTTCCGCGATTCAAATTCTCCACCTTCGAGTACTTTTGTATCTGATGCGACTGGTAATGTAACAGGAGTTTCGGTATTTGCATTTGATCTTAAAACTGATAACGATTCAGCAAAAATTGATCAAGTAGTTCTTCAGTTTAGTGGTTCAGCAATACCGACTGTCGCGTACTTGTACGATGGCGGTAGCTTGTTGCAGTCAGCAAGCATCAGCGCTTCAACTGGATATGCAACATTCACCAATATGATGAATGACTTTCAAGTATCTCCAAATAGCACAAAAGTTATCACTGTGAAGGTTGATTTTGTAAACGCTGGCAACAATCCAAGTCCTACTTTAGTTACTATTGCACAAACTGGTGCATGGACTGCTTATAAGTCTGATGGTACTGTATACACTTTGAGTGGTAGTGGCACATCTGACACGTTCTATGTCATGAAAGTTGCTCCGACGTTTGCTTTGGCAAGCGCGAATGCAACCTACACTGCGGGAACGTATGCAGGTGCAACAGGAACCATGACGGGAACCTTCACGTTTAACGTGACGGCAAACGGTGCAGATATCTATCTTGCATCATCAACTCTCGGTGCATTCCAGATTAACTTGGGTGGAATGACAGCTGCTATAGTGCCAAATGCGTTGGTTTCATACCAGGATCCTACTGGATACCCGCAGGTTTCTGGCTACTATGACATTCCGGAAGGCTCAACTGCTACATTTACTGTAAATGCAACTGCATTACATCCCGGAACGGCTGCAAATGTGGGTAGCACCTATATGTACATAAGCGGTGTCACTTGGAACACGTTGCCTCAGGTTTCAGGTCAATCAACATTGACCTATATGAGCACCATCTTGAAGACCCCGTACGTTTCTGTGCAATAATTAAGTTGAATAGAAATAACGGTATTTGGAGTGTCATAAAAACAAAACCCCCTTTGCGGGGGTTTTGTTATGCACAGGACAACTATTGAAAAGTCTGAGCATATACACTACTGTGTATGTGAAAAAATAGATCTTACTATAATTTAATAAAATCGAAAGGAAAGAAGAATGAAAAAACCTCATCCGCCATATGTTGGTGTCACCGGAATTACTTCCCCCAAAGAAGTGAAAGAAATTTTGAAGATTATTCCAGATAATCTCCAAAGGAAAGTTTTTTTGGGAACCTTGGTAAGTCAGATGACGTTGGAAGGCAAAAAAAATAATGTGCCCTCCCGATATCCAGACATGTCAATTATTCCCGATGTGTTGGTGCGCGATGAACGTATTGCACACGTTATTCATTTCTCTCCTGGCCAACAGGAGCTGTCCATAGAATCTTTGCGGAAAATTGCGAGGCTTGGTAAAGAAAATATCGATGGAATCCAATTGAATGCATTGTGGCCAGATCCGGCGGTCCTCTCTGCTTTTAAAAAAGAATATCCCTCCATAAAGGTTATTCTCCAAGTGGAGTTTATTGAAGATATCCAAAAAAAAAGACAGCGAACGGTTGGTAGTATAGCTAATCATGCGTCTCGATATATTGGGACGGTTGACTATCTTCTTTTGGATCCGAGCTTGGGAAGGCACATTCCTTTGAATCCCAATATTATCCTTCCGTATGTACGCTATTTTTCTCGTAATGAGCATGCATTTCATATGCATGTATCGGTTGCCGGAGGATTGAGTGCAAAAAGAATTAAAGCGCTTAAACCCTTATTGAGCGAATGTCCTACCTTGTCTTTTGATGCCGAAAGCGCTCTGCGTTCGTCATCGCTAGATATTCTTTCTATAGGAGAGGTGCGCCGCTATCTGAAGCGGGCGGCACAGCTCTTATGAGTTATTAAAGCCCCTAAAAAGGGCTTTTTATATGTCTCAATGGTTTGTTTTTAATATGCTGTTATGGTATACTAGGGACATATAAAGCAGATGGGTGTACCCATTTTTTATTGATATTGTATGGCAAAACAGGAAGACAAAAAGAAAGCGTCGTCATCGTATAGCGCAAAGGATATCTTTGTTCTTGAAGGACTTGATCCAGTCAGAAAGCGTCCGGGTATGTATATCGGCTCCACGGGGCCTGATGGTTTGCATCACCTCGTGTGGGAAATTGTTGATAACTCCATTGACGAAGCGATGGGGGGGTTTGCCAAGCATATTCGCATTGAATTGCTCAAGGATAATGTTGTTTCGGTGACTGATGATGGCCGCGGTATTCCCGTGGACATGCATCCGAAAACAAAAAAATCCGCCCTAGAAACAGCGCTCACCACATTGCATGCCGGAGGAAAATTTGGCGGGGACACCTATAAGGTGTCAGGGGGATTGCATGGGGTGGGAGTATCGGTGGTCAATGCACTTTCCAAGTGGATGAAAGCAGAGGTCTACAAAGATGGAGGCATATACGTGCAGGAATATCACATTGGCGTGCCACAGCAGAATGTAAAAAAGATTGGCACTACCGAAAAGACCGGAACGAAAATAACATTTCGTCCCGACGAGGATATATTTCAAAAAATAGAATTTGATCGCAAACGCATTGTTGATCAAATTCGTCAAAAAGCATTTTTGGTTAAAGGGGTAAAAATGGAGGTGATTGATACGCGCGGTGATGTGCCGGCATATTACGCCTTTCATTTTGAGGGGGGATTACTCTCATTTTTATCATACCTCACGGAATTTTCTGATCGTTTGCAACAGGAGCCATTCTACGTAAATAAAGATTACGAAGACATGAACGTGGAAGCGGCGTTTGTGTACAACAACGACACAGAAACGCAGGAGCTGAGCTTCGCTAATAACATCTACACGCTTGATGGAGGAATGCATTTAACGGGGTTTCGTTCGGCACTCACGCGCGTTTTAAATGACTATGCTCGTGAAAATAATTTTATTAAAGAGAAAGAAGAAAATCTGACGGGGGACGATATTCGCGAAGGACTTGTTGCCATTGTGTCACTTAAAATTCGCGAACCGCAATTTGAAGGGCAAACCAAGGGGCGATTAGGAAATCCGCCCGCTCGTACCGCGGTAGAAAGTGTTGTTGCTGAAGCGCTTAAAGAATTTTTAGACAAACATACACAAGAAGCAAAAATTATCGTTAGCAAAGGGCTGTTGGCGGCCAAGGCACGCAAGGCGGCCAAGGCGGCAAAAGATACCGTCTTGCGGAAAGGACCTTTGGAGGGACTGACGTTGCCGGGAAAATTAGCTGACTGCACGTCGCGTAATCCTGCTGATTCAGAATTGTTCATTGTGGAGGGAGACAGCGCAGGAGGATCGGGCAAACAAGGCCGTGATCGGCGGTTTCAGGCAATTTTGCCATTGCGGGGAAAAATTTTAAATGTGGAAAAAGCACGATTGGATAAAATGCTTGCCAACAATGAAATCAGATCATTGGTGATTGCGTTGGGAACGGCTATTGGCAATGATTTTTCAGTGGATAAAATCAGATATCACAAGATTGTTATTATGACCGATGCGGACGTTGATGGGTCACACATCTGTACGTTATTGTTGACGTTGTTTTTCCGTTACTTCCGTCCCATTATTGAGCAGGGGTATTTATATATCGCACAGCCACCGTTGTATCAGATAAAATTTGGCAAAGAAATGCGATATGCATATTCCGACGGAGAAAAAGAAACAGTGATAACTGACATGCAAGCGATTCGTGGGGCGCGACGCAAAGATAAGGCGGAAAAAGAACACGATGATGTATCCGATAACACGTTGGAAACACCCGAGGCAAAGGAGAAGGGGATCAACATCCAGCGCTATAAAGGGTTGGGAGAAATGAATCCTGATCAGCTTTGGGAAACAACCATGGATCCGACAAAGCGTGTGCTGAAGCGAGTGACCATTGATGATGCTCAGGCGGCGGATCGGTTATTTAATATCCTTATGGGAGAGAAAGTGGAGCCGCGCAAACATTTTATTCAGAGTCGGGCGGCAACGGTAAAGAATCTTGACATTTAACGGGGAAGTCTGCCATACTATACCGATAGCCCCATGCAGTAGGTATAGAAAAAGCGGGGTTTTTTTATAAGACATATTTAAGACTATGGGAGCAAAAATAAAAGCATATTTTGTGGAGTCGTACCATGAATTAAAACGAGTCAACTGGCCGACGAGGCAAGAGACAATGCAGTTAACCCTGGTAGTGATTTCATTTTCATTAGCGGTAGCAGTGTTTTTGGGGTTGCTTGATATTGGTTTTTCTCGTGGGTTGGGAGCGCTCATCTTTTAATAACGTATGGCTGAAGAACAAAAAGAAAACCAAAAAGGAGTGCATTTTGATGAAAAAACAAAAGCACAGCGAGCGTGGTATGCCGTGCATACGTACTCAGGCTACGAAGATGCTGTGTTGCGCTATCTTAAACAGCGCGTTGAGTCGTTGTCCATGAATGACAAGATTTTTAACGTCATTGTTCCCAAGGAGAAAAAAATCAGGATTAAAAATGGCAAGCGGAAAGTGGTTGAGGATAAGGTGTATCCGGGATATGTGTTGGTGGATATGATCCTTTCCGAAGATTCATGGTATGTGGTGCGCAATACGCCTCGCGTTATGGGGTTTGTGGGTCCAGATTCAACAAAGCCGACACCGCTTTCTACCGATGAAATAGAATATTTGTTGTCCCGTATGAATGAGGACAAGGAAACGAAATTTAAGGTTGAATACGCGGTAGGAGATCTGGTAAAAATAGTTGATGGACCATTTCGTGATTATGAAGGAAAGATTTTGGAAGTTGATGATGAACACGGGAGGGTGAAAGTATCGGTACCGGTGTTTGGCAGAGAGACGATTGTGGAGATTGATTCGTTGCAATTGCAGAAGATATAAGAGGGACGTAGTAAGGAGTTAGGAATATGGAGTAAGGATGATTATTACACACTCATCACCCTTTATCCCAAATTAATTCCTTAATACTTAATACATAATACATACTACTTAATTATGGCAAAGAAAATAAAAATAGTTATTAAATTACAGTTGGAAGCAGGAAAGGCAAATCCGGCCCCTCCGGTGGGAACCGCATTAGGGCCGCAGGGCATTAACATTGGCCAGTTTTGTCAGCAATTCAATGAGGCGACCAAAGACATGGTAGGAAACATCGTGCCGGCGGAAATCACTATTTTTGATGATCGCACGTTTGAATTTAAGCTCAAAACATCGCCTGCATCAGATATGTTGCGCAAGGCGGCAGGTGTGGAAAAGGGAGCAGGCAATCCGTTGAAAAACAAGGTAGGCAAGGTGACCAAGGCACAGATCAGGGAAATTGCCGAAAAGAAAATGCCGGACTTGAATGCTGTGGATATTGAGGGAGCAATGAAAATTATCGAAGGCACCGCTCGCAGTATGGGAATAGAAGTGACGGAATAATAATTCCGTCATCCTGAGCTTGTCGAAGGATCTCCTGTGTAATATAAAAGGTTATTATAAAGTAAACCCCGCGGAAGCGGGGTTTTGTGTATAAAAGAAAAAACCTCGCTTTCGCGAGGGGCTCACCCTATCTGTTAATGATAGGTGACTATGTCTATCGTATTTTGATTGCTGCTTACTAAGTATGTCGTTCCAGGCAACAGGTCAAGATTTGTATGAGAAGAAACGATACTGGAAGAATTAATTTTGGGCGTATGAAGGGGATCATGAAATCCTATAATAATGTCTCCGTTCTCGAGTTCAAAAATTTTTCCGTCAGAATTCTTTGTCTGAAATTTTTGCGAATCCACTATTTTTATCATGGTATGGTCCTTTATAATTTTGTTAAACATCTGGTTGATATTATATACCATAATACAATGTAAGTCAAGTACTGAGGGTGTGAAACAAAGCCTATTATATGCTACATTTTAATTATGAAATTTACCCCTACCATCGGATTAGAAATACACGCCGAACTGTTAACGAAGACAAAGATGTTTTGTGATTGTTTAAATGACGAAACAGAACTGACACCCAATAAAAATATCTGCCCTGTTTGTGCAGGTCATCCGGGAACATTGCCGGTACCCAATAAGCAGGCAGTTGATTTTGTCATCAAGACCGGCCTTGCACTCAATTGCATGATTAATCACCGATCGAAGTTTGATCGCAAAAATTATTTTTATCCCGACCTTCCCAAGGCGTATCAAATCAGCCAATACGATCAGCCGCTGTGCAAGGATGGGTTTTTAGTGCTTCCGGAAAGCGGCAAAAAAATTCGCATCACGCGCATTCATTTGGAAGAGGATACTGCCCGGATTGTTCACGAAGGTCCCTCGATAAATTCAGGACAATCAGCGTCGCTGATTGATTTTAATCGTGCAGGCGTACCGCTTATGGAATTAGTGACTGAGCCGGACTTTCATAGTGCTGAGGATGTGGTAGCGTTTGCAAAGGAATTCCAAAAGGTTTTACGGTATGTGAGTGTGTCTGATGGAGATATGGAAAAGGGACATTTGCGGCTGGAGGCAAACATTTCTATTGCCCCAGAGGGGAGTCAAACATTGGGAACAAAGGTTGAGGTTAAAAACCTTAATTCATTTCGTGCGGTGGGTGGTGCGGTTGAATATGAAATCAAGAGACACACACAGCTATGGAATGAAGGTAGACAGAATGAGATTATCCAAGAGACTCGCGGATGGAACGATGCGAAAGGGGAAACATATACACAGCGATCCAAAGAGGAAGCGCATGATTATCGGTATTTTCCCGAGCCTGACATTCCGCCTATGGAGTTTTTGGATGCTGATATCAAGGCGATAACAGAGACGATTGTGGAACTTCCCTCTGCGCGGCGAGAACGGCTTTCATCGGAATACAATCTCTCCGCACAGCAAGTTGCATTGTTGGTACAAGATTCCGTGTTGTGCAGTTTTTATGAAGAGGCGGTATCGGAGGCGCGCGCAGATGTGCCTGATATTTCTCCCGAACTTATATTCAGCTATTTGTCGTCTGATGTGAAAGGAATTGAGTCCGATGTGGGTATTATTCTTGCCGAATCAAAATTGACGCCGGCATTTTTGGCGGATATTGCAGTGCTGGTACATGGTAATACCATATCAAGCCGCGTGGCAAAAGATATGTTGAAACGGGTATATCAAAGCGGAGAAAACCCAAATAATATTGTGAAGCAAGAAGGGTTAGTGCAGGTGTCCGATGAAAGTGCGTTGATGGCGATTATTCAAAACATTATTACGTCACATGCCGACGTAGTGGCGCAATACAAGGCGGGTAAGCAAAACGCCCTGCAGTTTCTCATTGGTAAGGCTATGGCTCAAACCAAGGGCGCCGCAAATCCATCAGTGTTGAGGGAGCTTTTTGAGAAGGAGTTGATGAGGTAAGGATGAAAATTCCAAATATCAAGCACCAAATTTCAAACAATATCTAAATACCAAAAACCAAATGACCGAAACAGATTTGTTTTGAATTTTGGTGATTCGAATTTATTTGTCATTTGGAATTTTTATTTTTTCATAAATTCTCTAACCAGTGTCTCCGCCTTCTTCGCGTCAGCTCTTTCCATCCACACAATTTCTTTATTTCTTTTAAACCATGTCATTTGACGCTTAGCGAATTTATTAATCTCTGATTCAAGATGTAAAAGCATATCTTGCTTTGATAATGCTCCTTGCAAAAATCGGGCGACATAGCGATACTCAAGTCCCAGATCCTCGAGTCGTTTCCATGAAACGCCCTGCGTATGCAGGTTAGCAACCTCGCCAATCATGCCTTGTTTCATGCGTTTGATGAGTCGCGCATGAATGCGTGCGGTGAGTGTATCGGCATCTGGGTGAATTCCTATAATGAGTGCGTCATAGCATGCTTGTTTGAGGAGTGGGGGAATGGGTTTTTTGGTTGCTTCTATGATTTCCAAGGCGCGAATGAGCCGGCGACGATTGAAGCGGTCTATGCGCGCGGCGCGGGTTGGGTCTTTTTTTGAAAGAAGTGCGAATAGTTTTTCTGTACTTAGTGTTTCAAGTCTTTTGCGCAAGGATGCATTTGGTTTTACGGCAGGAAATATATATCCGTATAGTATTGCATCTATGTAGAGGCCAGTGCCTCCACAAAGAATAGGAACGATATTTTTCTTTTGTAATTGGGTGATTATTTTTTGTGCCGCCTTTTGATAGCGCGCGACGGTATAGATACGTGACGGGGACGCAACATCAAGCAGATGATGGGGAACACCCTTCATTTCTTTGGCGGTTATTTTTCCCGCACCAATAGTGAGTCCTCGATATACCTGCCTTGAATCAGCGGAGATAATCTCCGCTTCCGCAACACCAAATATTTTTTTGTGGGCATTAATGTGGCGTGCGAGAGCGACCGCAAAATCTGATTTTCCGGTGGCAGTAGGGCCGACAATGGCAATAATCTTTTTCTGATGCATGTATGTATATGGGGAAGGAAATAATGGCGCATCATTGATGCACTATAATGATATATATAGTATATAATATTTTTATATTAATTTAATGTAGTACATGCATACGTTACATTGATATACGTTACACTAATATGTGACGTTCATATACTGCATTAACATCTTATGATGAACATAATAAATTACAACAAACCTGCTCCCCTTTCCGTCCCGATCGGGACGGAAAGGGGAGCAGGAGGTGTCCTTTTTTATTTGTATGGTCGTTGATTTATTATGGGAATAAATCTTTTTTGAATAAACTTAGATAGAGGAGGGAATTATTCTTTTATCAGCAATTTCTTCAAGAAGATTTTTTTCAAAGTGTTCTAGGGAAATGGTTTTTGTTTCTTTCATGTGTCGTTGCCGGATATTTACAGTACCTGCTTCCATTTCTTTGTCTCCCACTACAAGAATGTAGGGGACTTTTTTGAGTTCCGCTTCGCGGATGCGCTTGCCCAGTGTTTCGCTGTCTCCTGATAATTCCACGCGCACTCCTTTTTGGTGGAGTGTACCCGCCAATTTTTGCGCGTAAGCCTTATGCCGGTCGGCGATGGGAATGATGACTGCCTGTACCGGCGCAAGCCACGCGGGGAACGCGCCTGCGTAGTGCTCAATGAGAAATGCCATAATGCGCTCGAATGCGCCGATGGATGAGCGGTGAATGACTACGGGTTCTTTTTCTTTGCCGTCCGCATCAATGTAGGTAAGGTGAAATCGTTTCGGCATGACGAAGTCATACTGCACGGTGAATGCCGTTTCTTCTTGTCCGTTCACTTTCTTCATTTGGATATCAATTTTAGGGCCGTAAAATGCCGCCTCATCCTTTGCTTCAAAGAATGGCGCCTTGATATCTTTGAGTACTTTGCGCAACACTCCTTCTGCATGTGCCCATGCCTTATCATCTTTGTAGTATTTTTTAGTATCAGCGCGGTTGCCCAAAGAAAGCCGATAGCGGTAGTCGACACCCTTTTTGAGTCCGAATATATTGTTGGCGTAATCAATGAGATCCAATACATCCTTTATTTCTTGTTCTGCTTGGTCTTTGGCGCAGATAATGTGGGCATCAGCAAGGCAGAACATGCGTACGCGCGTGAGTCCCGAAAGCTCGCCACTTTTTTCATAGCGGAACTGCGGAGAGATTTCCGCGTAGCGCACCGGCAATTCTTTGTAGCTGTGCGGGCGGGAGTTGTAGAGCGTAAAATGGTGCGGACATGTCATGGGGCGCAAGATAAGTTCTTCATCATCTACTTTCATAACCGGATACATGGTGTCTTTATAGTAGGGATAATGTCCCGATTGTTTGTAAAGATCCACTTTGGCAAGCGGGGGAGTGACCACATGCTGATAGCCGCGTTTAGTTTCTTCTTCCAACACGAATTTTTCCAACTCCTTTCGTATTACAGTGCCTTTGGGAGTCAGAAGCGGCAACCCTTTGCCCACGATATCCGAAAATACAAACAGGTCCAGTTCTTTGCCCAGCTTGCGATGGTCCCGCCTTTCAGCTTCTTCCTGTTGAGTGATGTATGCATCAAGCGTCTTTTGGTCCGCAAATGCGACGCCATAGATACGGGTAAGCATCTTGTTTTTTTCGCTGCCTTTCCAATATGCCCCTGCAATGCTCATGAGTTTGAATCCTTCGGGGGGTATCTCTTTGGTGTTTTTGATATGGGGACCGGAACACAAATCAACGAATATGATTTTCTTTTCGCGGGGAGAAATTTTAAGCGATGTTTCGTAGATGCTTAATGGCGCTTTTTTCTTGTGCAGTTCCTCAATAAGTTCAAGCTTGTAAGGAGCATCTTTAAACATCTTTTTTGCCTGCACATACGTAACCGGTTTTTTTTCAAACGCAAGATGTTGTTTGACGAGTTCCCGCATCCTTTTTTCCAGCTGTGGCAAATCAGCATCGCTTAATCCGCGTGTATCAGCTTGTCCGCGTTTTTCAGCGTTCCGTCCGTGTACGTCCGCGCTTAGGTCAAAATCATAGTAAAACCCATTCTCAATAACCGGTCCGATGCCCAGTTTTGCCTTGGGATATGTTTCCAGTACGGCGGTTGCCAGCAGGTGGGAAAGTGAGTGCCTGACCTTGAATAGAGATTTATCTTCTTTTATGTCCTTCATATGCGATTATAGTAGCAGACCTGTGGCTGTTTTGCATAGGGAAACATATTGACAATATTTGCATATGAATGTATTATATAAACGCAACGTGATAACGTATGTTCTATCATGTGTTGCACCTTAAAAAATATTTTATACAACAATTATAAGGAGAATAGACCATGGGAGAACATGGAACGGCCCCCGTTAAAAAAGCGACCATGCAGCAAGTCTTGGATTTGCAGCATGAGTTTGGAAGGGTATTTCAAAATATACCTTTTGATACTGCGAAGAGGATATTGGGCAACAAAACTCAAATCCGCAGATTAATTGCCGAAATTTGCAAAAAAATCGACATTCCTACTCAATCAGAAAACATTCTTGCTCAAATTCCGCTTCTTGAGAAATATTATCAGAAAGTATACGGAATAAAGCTGGATCTGTTTGAGATTGCATTTCCTGACAATCCTCAATTCCCTGTAATCATGGTTGATGATCTTTCTCAAGACGAAGACCAGATTATGGATTGCATCAGAATTTTTTTTAATAAATCTGTTTTTAATAAATCTGATGGTTCGGTGAACTTGTACGAATATATGAATCCAGTTGCTCTGCACATTAATCGCGAAGCGGAAAATAAGCAGGTTCGCCAATTACAATCCGGTTTAGTCGTATTTGCGCATACCGGGCAGAATGAGCCGGACAGCAACCACCGTGAAAAATCTTATAATGTCGCGACAGCAGAAGGTATGCAGTTCATGAAATTCCGCGAGTATCTCCGCGCTACCGGCTTCCATAAATATACCAAGGAGTATTTTATGGATAAAAAGGGCTGGACACGGACATCATCTTTATGGGCCAATAGCTATCTGGTGGTCGGCGATTGGGGCGGCGGTGCGGCGGGGCTGTGCGCGCGCGGCGGCGATGTGGACGACGCCAGTCCGGATGGCGGTCCTCGTGAGTTGTTTCAGTGATTTCCCCTCAACCTTTCAGACATTCTGTTCTGGGGTTGGGGGATTTTTATTGCAATAAGCAGTGAGGAAAGAGGGGGAGAGTAACTGGTAATCAGTGATTGGTAACTAGAATTAAATTTTTAAATATTAATCAGCCGGCTGGCGGATTAATATTTAAAAACTGCCATATATCATTGAGATTCTTCACTTCGCTCAGAATGACATAATCCATTTCTTGTGTTTAGACATTCCTGCTGACAGGCATAAAGATGTAAGATGTATGTATAAAATTCAAAAATTAAAAATTTTTCGTCAGCTGGAGGATTAAATTTCCTAATTACCAGTTACCGTTTGCCGATTACTATTCTAATTCAGCTTCAGCACCTGATCACACACGATCTTTGCATCATCGTCCCGCTCGGAGAGTTTTCCCTGCACGATAACAATATTTTTTTCTTGCCATGCTTCGGTTCGTCGCTCCAATGTTTCGGCAAAAACAATAACTTCAATGGTATCGGTGAGATCTTCCAAAGTAATAAATGCAATCTGTTTCTTATTTTTAGTGATGATTTTTTTAACCGCGTTGATGACGCCGGCAACACGTACGGGTTTGCCTTTATATTCGCCGTTTTTGGCATGCGTGAGTGTTTTGATGGACGTCACCTTTTTTTCTTCCAATACTTTTTGGTATTTTTTGAGCGGATGATTGGATATATAAAATCCAATCAATTCCTTTTCCCAAAAAAGTTTTTCTTCCTCGTTGGCATTGGGTGCATCCCGCAAAACCAAACGAGCCCCGCCTTCAACGGCTCCAAAGAGGCTGTGTTGCAATGAGGTGGCGTTCTTTTTCATTTGTTGGGAGAAAGCAAGAATTGCATCCAAGTTCGTAAGAAGGTGATTGCGTTCTTCTTGTAAACTATCAAAGACACCGGTTTTAATCATGCTTTCCAGGGATTTTTTATTGAGATCCTTGTGGAGTACGCGCGAAAGGACGTCTTGAAAATGGGCAAATGGGCCGCCACGTTGTCGTTCGCGAATAATTTCGGCGACGATGGTGCCTCCTACATTTTTAATGGCAGTAAGTCCAAAACGAATGTTGGTGCCTTCCGGTTCAAAGAGTTCGTGACTTTGATTGATGTCGGGGGGGAGTGTTTGAATGCCCCAGCGTTTTGCCTCTCCGACTAAAAATGAAATACGGTCGGTATCGCCTCGATCGGAATTAAATAAACTAGTCATCAATTCCACGGGAAAGTGAGCTTTAAGATACGCAGTCTGATAGGCAATAACCGCATAGCAGACAGCATGTGATCGGTTAAAACCGTAACGAGCGAAGGGCGGGAATAAATCCCAAATGGCCCGCGCCGTCTTTTTATCAATGCCCTTGGCAATCATGCCATTAATCAGTTTTTCTTTTTGTTGATCAAGTAATTCTTTTATTTTTTTACCGATTGCTTTGCGCAGAGTATCTGCTTCCGAGAGTGTGAAGCCGGCAAGGTCGCGGGCAATGCGCATCATTTGTTCTTGGTAGATGCCGATGCCATATGTTTTAGAAAGAATTGGTTCCAAAAGCGGGTGAAGGTAAGAGACTTCTTCACGACCGTGTTTACGGGCAATGTAGGAAGGAATCAGTTCCATAGGGCCAGGGCGGTACAGTGCCACCATAGCGATAATGTCTTCTAGCTCGGTTGGTTTGAGTTCTTTGAGATATCGTCGCATACCGCTTGATTCAAATTGAAAAACGCCGGTGGTATGCCCTCCTTGCAGTGTGTGAAATGTTTTCTCGTCGTCCAAGGGAATTGCCGAGATATCAACATCAATATCTTGAGTTGTTTTAATGAGTCTGAGGGTGTCTTCAATAATGGTCAGGTTCTTGAGCCCCAGTAAGTCCATCTTTAAAAGTCCCAGCGATTCAACGGTCTTCCCTTCGAATTGCGTGATGATGGTGTTGTCGTCCTGTGGCGCGTGTTGGAGCGGCATGTGTTCGGTGAGCGAGTTTTGAGAAATAACAATACCGCATGCATGTACAGATGCATGGCGCACGACGCCTTCCAGATGCATCGCCGCGTCAATGAGTTTATGCGCATCAGTGCTGGTGTCGTATTCTTTTTTAAATTCGGGTATGCCATCCAATGATTGTTGTAGAGAAAAGTTAAAGGGGATCAGTTTGGCAATGTGATCACAGAATGAATATGAAAATCCCAAGGCGCGTCCGACGTCACGAATGGCTGCGCGCGATGCCATGGTTCCAAATGTGATAATGTGGGCGACGCTATCTTGGCCGTATTTTTCTTTGAGATATCCCATCACCTCATCGCGCCGGACATCGGTAAAGTCAATGTCGATATCGGGCATTTGTATGCGATCCGGGTTTAAAAACCGTTCAAAGAGCAAATCGTACTTAATGGGATCGACATCGGTAATTTTAAGAATGTAGGAAACGATACTTCCTGCAGCCGATCCGCGTCCGGGACCAACAACAATTTTTCTGTCCTTTGCCCAGTTAATAAAATCCTGCACGATGAGGAAGTAGTCGGCGAATCCCATTTTTTCAATAACCCCCAGTTCATAGGTGAGACGTTCGCGTACTGCCGGTCCCGCATCGGGATACCGGTCGGTGATACGTTCTTCAATGAGTGCGTGTAAAAAAGAGGTGCTCGTTTGGCCTGTGGGAAGGGGAAATTCGGGAAGAAGCGTTGTTCCTAAATCAATATCAACATTACATTTTTGTGCGATGGCGACGGTGTTGGTGATTGCTTCAGGATGGTCTTTGAAGAGTTCTGCCATTTCCTCTTTGCTCCGCATGGAAAAATCACCCGCGCGCAAGCTCATGCGATCATCATCGGTTATTTTATTGCCTGTCTGTACCGCCAAGAGAATATCGTGATAGAAAGAATCATCTTTGGTAAGGTAGTGGATATCTTGCGTAGCGACTAAGGGGATGTGTTCTTGATCAGCGAGCGCGATTAGGAGGGGAAGGACTATTTCCGCTTCCTTAATGTGTTCTTGTTTCCATATCTCAATATAAAAATCATCGCCAAAGCGTTCTTTGAATGCGCGCGCGACTTCATGTGCTTGTTCTTTCTGTCCGCGCAATAGTAATTTAGAAATTTCCCCACTCAAACAGCCCGATAGGACAATGAGTCCATCGCCGTGTGCAAAAAGAATTTCTTTATCAATTCGTGGTTTATAATAAAAGCCTTCTAAATTGGCAATGGTGATAAGCTTTAAAAGATTTTTCCATCCGGTGTTATTTTTTGCCAGGAGTGTAAGGTGATGGTACTTATCGGCATTAACAGGGGTGCGATCGAGTCTGCTTTTTGGTGCGACGTATGCCTCAACGCCTAAAATTGGTTTGACGCCTATCTTTTTGGCTTTCTTATAAAATTCAATGGAACCGTACAAATTGCCATGATCGGTGAGCGCCACCGCGTTCATATCCAACTCTTTTACGCGCTCCACAAAATCATCAATTTTTGCCAACCCATCCAATAACGAATAGTGACTGTGATTATGCAGATGGACAAAATCAGTAGGCATAGGTACCCCTATTATAGTGATAGTGGCGCATATTGCAAAATGGTCGTCTACGGGCGTACGATAGAGTCATGCAAAACGTCGGGGGGAAAAATAAAAAAACATACGCTCGTGATGCGCAACACTATTGTATCGGTATTGATGAGGCGGGGAGGGGACCTTTGGCAGGGAGTGTCTATGCGGGAGCGGTGATGTTGCCGGCATCATATCGCGCGTTGTTTAAAAAGACGAATGCCCCAAAAAAACTGGCTGATTCTAAAAAACTTTCGCCATCCCAGCGGGAAGCATGGTTTGCGTGGATGAAAAAAAATGGCATTGCGTATGGACATGGGGCGGTATCCTCGTCGCGCATTGATCGTATGAACATTGCACGGGCATCTGATATGGCGGCGCAACGGGCATTTGAACAGTTGCGCTCACGGCGCGTTATCACTGCCGCGCAGGTTGTTGCCGATGGGGGGCTTTCGGTACGCGTGTCAGAGGGATTTTCATTCAAACACTTTCCCAAAGCCGATGAGCGAGTCGTCGCCGTGTCACTAGCCTCCATTGTTGCCAAGGTACTTCGTGATCGGTATATGCGTCGTATGCATAGCATGTATCCAGATTATGGATTTGATATTCATAAGGGGTATGGCACGCGTATGCATTATATTGCTCTCCGTCGTTATGGTCCCTCTTTAATACATCGGTTGACTTTTCTTGGTTCGTTGCGTACAATGGAACAGAAAGAAAGAGGTAGTAATCGGTAATCAGTTACCGATTGTTTATTACCAATTACCAATTACCAGTTACTAACACACTACTATGGGAGGCGTACCAATGCGGCATCACACCAGTTCCAAAGTCGGACGGCGCCGCTCACATCATGCGTTAAAACCAGTTCAACATATTGCTCCATGTCCTGAGTGCAAACATCCTATTATGTCGCATCGCGCATGTCCGCACTGTGGTTACTACCGGGGACGGCATGTAAAGACGGTTAAAAAATAGAAAGTTTTTAGTGCAGTACGACATATGTTTGTGCTGCATTTTTTCTATAATAATTTCTGACATCCAAGCACCGTGCACTATGGGCAATGAAAACGAAGATTGACATAAGAATTTTACAATAGCTTGAAACGGTATATACTACGCACACCTATTACATTTATATGGCAACTCGTCACCTTGCACGTTCCATCGTTCTCCAGTCGCTCTATGAGTGGGATTTTTCCCACAAAGAAGGGGATCTTATAAAAATTGTTCAACGGAACCTTGATGAATTTGGGCCGGGTATTAACGAGCCTGAATTTGTGTGGAAAATTGTACAAGGAGTCATTGAACATCTTGCTGATATTGATACCATTATTTCAACGTCAGCGGTTGAATGGCCTTTTGATCAAATTACCATCATTGATCGGAATGTTCTGCGTATTGGCGTATACGAACTAGTCTATGCGGATCACAACGAGGTGCCTTACAAAGTTGCCATTAACGAGGCGATTGAGTTGGCAAAAAATTATGGTGGCATTAACTCAGGAAAATTTATTAATGGTGTGTTAGGAACGGTATATAAACAATTGGAGCAGGTCTCACAAGAAGGAGGTGATAGTGCTTCGGCGGTTATACCAGAAACATCTGATCAGGCACCGTCCACTGCCCCTCACCACATACCAGAGGTATAGCTTTTAGACATATGCACGACACTTCAGGGATTGAACAAACTATTGGCGTATCGTTTCACCGGAAAGATATACTCATTGAAGCGTTAACGCACCGATCGTATCTTAACGAAAATCCATCGTGGGAATTGCCGCACAACGAACGACTCGAATTTTTAGGGGACGCGGTATTGGAGTTGGTGGTTACGGAAAATTTATACGCAACATATCCGTTATTGGATGAGGGAAAGTTAACAAATGTGCGAGCGGCGTTGGTTAATTATGTGTCACTGTCCAAGGTGGCGCGTGCCATTAAGTTGGAAGATGCGCTTTTAATGTCCCGAGGAGAAGCTAAAGATACAGGGCGCGCGCGGGATGTTATTTTGGCCAATGCGTGTGAAGCATTGCTTGGGGCGCTTTATTTGGATCACGGATACGAGGCCGCGGCAACGTTTATTAAAAAACATATTTTAATACTTGCCGACGATATTGTGGTCAATCAATCATTTAAGGATGCAAAAAGTTATTTTCAGGAACTGGCACAAGAGAAACATAAAGTAACGCCAACATATAAAGTGCTGGAAGCAACGGGTCCCGATCATAATAAAACATTTGTGGTGGGTGTTTTCTTAAAGGACAAAAAAATAGCCGAAGGGAAGGGGTATTCAAAACAGGAGGCGGAAACAGAAGCCGCAAAGAATGGCCTGCAGGCAATGGGCGAGTAGGTATTATTTTTTGGTATGTTTTTAAAAAGACTTGAAATAAATGGATTTAAGTCATTTGCTCAAAAGACAGTCTTTGAGTTTTCTTCGGGTATTGTGGGCATTGTCGGTCCCAACGGATCGGGAAAATCAAATGTCATTGATGCTATCCGCTGGCTATTGGGGGAGCGTGAGGCAAAAAATTTGCGGGGAGGAAAAATAGAGGATCTTATTTTTGCCGGCACCGCAAAAAAACCGCGCATGTCCATGGCGCAGGTGAGTTTGGTATTTGATAACACCTCAGGACAACTCCCTGTTGATTTTAAAGAGGTGGTTATTACTCGCAAAATAAGCCGTAACGGCGACTCTGAATATTACATCAACGATGTGCCAGTGCGCCTCAAAGACATTATTGATTTCTTTTCAAAGATAAAATTGGGAACCAAAGGACTCACCATTATCGGTCAGGGGGCGGGAGATATTTTTGTGCGGGCGACGCCTCAGGAACGCATGATGATGGTGCAGGAGATTTTGGGTTTGCGGGAATATCAGATAAAAAAAGCCGATGCCGCGCGCAAATTAAAACATACCACCAATAATTTAGAAAAGGTGCAGGCAATGGTACAGGAAGTGGCGCCGAGGTTGCGGATGTTAAAACGTCAAACAGCAAAATGGGAAAAGCGCTTTGAAGTGGAACAGCAACTCCGTGATTTAGAAAGTGATTTCTTTACGTACAAAATAAAATTACTCCGTGACCGAGGCCATCAACTCACCGAACCAATGGGGGCCTTAGAAGAACACATAGCCGCCCTGCAGGTGGAAGAACAGAGTTTTGAAAAGGAGTTGGCTATATTGGAATCCGGATCGCTCTCGTCACAAAAACTTCAGGATATACAAAATCGTAAACGTGAACTGTTTGCAAAAAAATCAGATTTTGAGCGAAAACTTTTTCGTGCTGAGGCGGCACTGGAACGGGTGCAGGCAGTCAGTGAGAAACACAGCGTTGATGCCGCCACGGCACAGCGTGCGTTAACCGATGTGAGAAAAGATCTTGAGGCGATGCTTGACATACAAGAGGTCCATTCCCTCAAAGAGCGGATTACCGCTGTCCTAGCGATGGTGCACGAAGTGCTCACGGGAAATATGTCAAAAGAATCAACTCCTCCCAAGACCGATGAGATGGAAAAAGAGAGGGCTCAAACTCAAAAATACATTGCACAAGCCGACGCCGCCATTCGAGAATTAGAACAAGCAGAACGGGATCTCTCGTCAGGAGTGGAATCATTCAATACACGTTTTAAATCGGTATTTGGACAGTTGGAACAGGTGCGGACGCAGATACACCATATGCGCGATCAACAAAACACCATTCGTTTTGAAACGGAAAAAAATGAGTACAAGCTCGAAGAGTTAAAAAACTACATTGTTTCTTTGGGGGGAGTGGCAGAAACATTTTTTACTCGTGCCGCCGACCCCGCATTTCACGCTTCTTTTTCTCCTCAGGAACTTGAGGATCGTGAACGACAGATACTTCGTTTGCGTGGTGAATTGGCGGCTATCGGAGATATTGACGAAGCGCTTCTTAAAGAAACCACCGAAGTTGAAGCTCATTATACCTATCTCACCCGTGAATCCCAAGATCTTGAAACGGCATCAAAAGATTTAGCACGTCTCATGAGTGAACTTCACGAAAAAATAACGGGACAATTTCAAGATTCGTTTAAGCAGGTAAATGAAGAATTTAACACCTTCTTTCGACTTATGTTTGGAGGTGGGGCGGCAAAGATGAAAATCATATCACGCGAAAAACAGCCAACGGTACTGGAGGGCGAACTTGAAGAGGTTGCTTCGCCGGTCAGTGGTGGCGACGATGCATCGCAGATGCAGGGGATTGATGTGGACGTATCTATTCCGCAGAAAAAAATTACCAGCTTAGAAATGCTTTCGGGAGGAGAAAAAAGTTTGGTGTCTATTGCGGTGCTCTTTGCACTTATCGCGGTAAGTCCGCCACCGTTTCTGGTTCTTGATGAAGTAGACTCGGCATTGGACGAAAAAAACTCAAAGCGGTTTTCGGATCTCATTAAAAATTTTGCGCACCATACGCAATTTATCGTGGTGACTCATAACCGCGTGGCAATGGAAGCGGCTGAAGTGCTCTACGGCGTGACTATGGATGAAGGCGGGGGCTCAAAGGTGCTTTCATTAAAACTTGAGGATAAGTTGGCGCAAGAAGTGGCACGATAAGAATATGGAATTGGTAGTATGGAGTATGGAAGAAAACATGGTGAATATTTTTCTTCCTTCATACTTGCTCCTTATCCCATAATACTATTCCTTCATTGACTTTCCCCCTTATTTTCTATACACTAGCATCCATTGAAGTAACGAATTATTTATTATGTTAGCAATCAAACTCCGTCCCATTGGCAAGAAAAAGCAGATCTCATACCGCGTGGTGGTAGGGGAAAAACGGTCAAAATTAGTCGGTAAATTTACCGAAGATATTGGCTGGTACAATCCGCATACAAACAAATTTTCATTAAACAATGACCGGGTAAAGTATTGGATCGCCTCAGGCGCGCTTCCAACGCCGTCTGTGCATAATATCCTCATTACCGCAAAACTCATTGAAGGAACAAAAATTCCTTTGCATGGAAAATCAAAACAACCTCAGCCCGAAGCCGCTCCTGTTGCACCAACAGCCGCCGCAGCGCAACCAGAACCTCAGGCATCACCAGAGCCAGAGCCGCAAGAAGCGCCAAGCGAGGTGACAGAATAGTAAGAAAAAGATATACTACGTAAGCTAAAATATAAAGGTCGTTCGAGCAAGAAATCACGAATGTACGTATGGAACAATTCAAAGATCAGATGTTTCTCGAATTCCTCGTGAAGTCCATTGTTGATAATCCGCAGGACGTTGTTGTTGAGCGGACAATCGATGAGATGGGCGTGTTATTGACGTTGAAGGTGCACCGTGCCGACATGGGACAAATTGTCGGTCGCCAAGGATCAACCGCAAAGGCAATTAGATCATTGTTGCGTATTGTGGGTATGAAGAACAATGCGCGCGTGAATCTTAAAATTCTTGAGCCGGAAGGAGGGTCCATGCCTCGCCGAGAGCACAATGAGCACGAAGAGGAACAAGGGCAACAGCCTGTTTCAGATGTCGACCAAGCGGTCGCCGATCTTCAGAATCTCTAAGGTAGAACAGTCTTTTTTTAAAATAATAACCCCGCTCCTTTCCAAAGGGGCGGGGTTTGTGGTTTAATGAGGGGGAATGAATTTTATAATTTTTAATTTTTGAATTTTTAAATAATGTTTTAGTTTCTCCTGCCTGCCGGCAAGCAGGAATGTTTAAAAATTAGCCATAATCCCATGACTTTCCATTTCATATCCCTCTTTCCCGATGTATTTGAGCCATATCTTTCCGCATCGGTTATTGGAAGAGCTCAAAAGAAAAAAATCATAACAGTCAAAGCGCATGACCTGCGCCGTTGGGCGACCGATAAGCATCACAAGGCGGACGACAAGCCATTTGGGGGTGGTCCAGGCATGGTGCTGAAGGTTGAACCGATATATAAGGGAGTTAAAAGTATAAAGTCAAAAGTTGAAAGTAGAAAAGGAAAAAAACAGAAGACACGGGTGATTCTTTTGAGTACGCGGGGAACATTGTTGACTGGGGCGGTGGCAAAACGGCTTTCTACATATGATCATCTTATTTTTATCTGCGGCCGATATGAGGGGGTTGATGAGCGGGTTGCAGAGCATGTGGCGGATGAAGAGATCTCCATCGGCGACGTGGTGCTTTCAGGAGGGGAGCTTCCCGCACTGGTGGTCGCTGACGCAGTGGCCCGCTTTATTCCTGGTGTGCTAGGGACATACGAATCATTGGAAGATATTAAAGGAAGTTATCCGACCTACACGCATCCTGAAGTTTTTTTCCCCGTCAAAAAAGGTGTTCAGGGTAAAACGCGAGGATGGCGTGTGCCGTCCGTGCTTTTATCGGGAGATCATAAAAAAATAGATGCTTGGCGAAAGGATACTGATGGGCGCACGGGAAAATAATGTGATATACTACAAACTATGACAGAACCTACATTTATCACATTGGTTTCTTGGGTTATTGCTCATGGGTACACACTATTTTTTGTCGCCTCAATACTTGAGGGCCCTCTGGTCACTGCTGCCGCCGGTGTCGCCGCATCGTTAGGATATTTTAGTTTGCCGATTATTATCCTTATTTCCATTGCAGGAGACCTGGTTGCCGACACGCTCTATTATGCCATCGGCTATTGGGGTGGTAGAAAATTTGTCGAACGGTTCGGTATCTATGTGGGACTTACGATTGAGCGGATTAAAAAATTTGAATCATTGTTGCATCGTCATTTAGGAAAGACGATGGTTTTTTTTAAACTATCTCCGGTCATTCCGGTTCCGGGTATTTTACTCATCGGTTCATCCCGCGCCCCGCTACGGAAATTTGTTAAAACATCTTTGATCATTACCGTTCCCAAATCAATCTTGTTTGCGTTCATTGGGTTCTATTCGGGGAAGGCGTATGCATATCTGAGTGGTACAATTGTGAAGGCGCAATATGCCGTATTTATCTCGGTACTTCTTATTTTTGCGGTGTATTTTCTGTACAAGTGGGGATCTGAGTATATTGTTGAAAAGATAAAAGAATAGTTTTTTCTTGACATGCATTCGTTTTGTTGCGATGCTCTATCCAGCTATTTTATATTTTGAAAATAATAAAAAAAGGAATAACTCTATGAATATTCTTATGGGTCATGAAGCTCAACCGGAAGGAGACGGCGTTACTGTTGTGGTCAGAAAAATTGCTAAAAAAGCGGTTGAGTATGGCGATAAAAGTATTGTCGTAACTGGCTGGGTGCAACATCAAGAACTTTCTCCAGTTCCGCTCTATTTCGTACCGGCAATTAGATTTCCTCTGTATCGGGAATATAGAATGCCCTATCAGACTCGTTTCGACGAAAATCTGGTAAAAAAGTTGGATGCTTTTGATCCTGACGTTATTCATTTGCACAGTCCAGGACCATTTTTTGCGCGTGCAATCATTGCATACGCTCGTCAAAAAGGCATCCCTATTATTGGTACGTATCATACCGATTTTGATAAGTATCTTCGGTATTATCACCTCTCATTACTTCGTCCGCTTCTCTGGTTTTTGCTACGGGGGGTCTACAACAATGTGGATGCGGTCACAACGCCTTCACAAGCAACCGCGGAAAGTCTTATATACCACGGAGTAAAAAATGTACATGTTATCCCGTGGGGGACAGATCTTAAAGGATTTAATCCCTCATATCGATCCGCCCAATGGCGGGCAAAAATTCTTACTGGTGAACAGAAGAAAATTATGCTCTTTGTGGGGCGCCTCACGTGGGAAAAGGATTTAAAGACGCTTGCTAAAGTATGGAACATCTTACGTGGCACACGCAACGATGTTGTTATGGTTATTGCCGGAGACGGTCCTAACAGAAAAGATCTTGAAAAATTAATGCCCAAAGCTCAGTTTCTTGGGCGCATTAATAAAGAGGATCTTGCCATAGCTTATGCCTCCAGCGATATTCTTTTGTTTCCGTCAAGTACGGAAACGTTTGGTAATGTCACTATTGAAGCGATGGCGTCGGGTATTGTGCCTGTCGTCGCCAATGAAGGGGGGAGTAAAACACTCGTCAAAGACGGAGAAACCGGATTTTTATGCCGTACGCGAGATGCAAAAGATTTTGCGCAAAAAACGCAGCAACTTCTGGATGATGAAAATCTCTACGCACGGATGCGCAGTGCATGCATAACGTATGCCCAAGATTTCTCTTGGGAGCGGGTATATGAACATATCCGCGATATATACACTTCAGTTATTCAAGAAGAGGTTCCTGCCTATGAGGAAGAACTTCTCTCGCAGGGATAGGCAACACCGTGTAGCAACTCTACACGGTGTTTTTATGGAATGACACAAAGCCATATTGGGGCTATTAATAAACATTTTTGTTCAAGAGGGTGTGGATAACGTAAAAAAATGGCTCATAAGCTCATTTTTTTATTACTTGACGGAAGATGGGTGACGCGATATGTTTAATGTATATATAACATTATTGAACAAACATATGGATATATTAACACCGCACGAAGAAAAGGTTTTAGGAGCTATTAAATCTTTTTTTGCCAGCCATCGAGTGATGCCAACAGTGAGAGAAATCCAACAAGAAGCCGAACGCATGGGATTGGTGGTTAAAAGTATCGGAAGTATTTTTCTCTATCTTAAAAGTCTTGAGCGCAAAAACTATATTACCCGCCCTTCAGATCGAAAACGACGGGGTATTGAACTTATTGATGCGGCAAAGGATCATTTCATTCGCGTACCGCTTTTTGGATCGGCGAGTGCCGGGACGCCGGTGTTTTTTGCCGAACAAAACATAGAAGGATACCTGCGTGTCTCTAGTCGTCTCCTGCGCAATGATAAAGTATTTGGGCTGCGCGTCGCAGGGGATTCTATGAATCAGGCGGAAGTGAATGGTAAGAAAATAGCGGATGGAGATTTTATCCTCGTAGATCCTGGTCCGCACGAGTATCACGATGGCGATAAAGTGTTGGTGGTTATTGATGGCTTGGCGACTGTTAAAAATTTTAAACGGGTGGAAAAGAGGGTTATTGGGCTTTTTCCGCAATCAAGCAATCCGGTGCACCAGCCGATATATCTCACGCCCATGGATGATTTTATCATCAACGGCAAAGTCATTGATGTGCTCAAACACTTTCGCTAAAAAAAGAATTGGCATGTTGTACTGTATACATTTTTATGATAGGGTTTTTGTCGGTTCTCAATAAAATTTAAAAAATCTACAAGGAGGATGCCATGCATACGCAGGCAAGAAAGGCTGAAATAGGAGTAGGACTTATTTCAGTTGGAATTGTTTTTATTCTCTTTCCTATCGTTAATTTTTTTAATGTTCCTCTTGATTTAGGAGAGGCGTCAATTTCTATCTTATTTGGTGTGATATGCATCATTACAGGAGCGTGGGATATTTGGTTCCAAATATCCTATTCGGGAGATAATACTTGTATTTCTCGATGGCAGAAAGAAATACAAGATGATGAAGTTTTTCTTGGCTATTACACTCAAGAAACATTTAACGCTCTGGAAGTTGAGGAAAAAAGAATGGGGGTACATGGTAACAAAAAGGGAAAATATCCCGTTTTTGTCAAAATTCCTCAAGAAATCAAAGGAGGGATTGAAAATACAAATGCATGAATTTTTTGCCGGTGATACGCCGGCATTTTTTATGAACCTCATTTCCCTTGCTTTTTACTCGCTGCTCCTGTATACTCCTTTTCGTTGTGATATAAATTATATTTGTTATGGCAATGAAGGTAAAAACTGAAGAAAAAGAAGTTGATTCACGTGAAGAAGAAAAGGACGCTTCGACGCTCCATTTTGATTTTCAAAATTCAGGCGTTGACGAAGAGGCGCTCATGGATATGACGAAGGCGGGGGTACTGTACGGGCATAAAAAATCTCGTAAAAATCCTCGTTTTAATGATTATATTTTTAGCGTGCGCAGCGGTATTGAGGTGATTGATATTTCCAAAACGGTGCAGGCCATTGAATTTTTGGCGCAATTCCTTAAAAAGAACGTTGCGGAAAAAAAGAATATTCTCATCATCGGCACGCAACCAGCGGCGCGCGAAGCGGTTGAAAAACTTTCGCAGGCGTTGGGCGATTGTCCGTATGTGGTGACCAAGTGGATCGGTGGACTTATTACCAATTTCAGTGTTCTTTCTAAGCGATTGGCATACTACAAAAAACAAAAAAAGGGACTTGCCGAAGGTGCGTTTGATAAGTACACCAAACGCGAACGGCTTTTGATGGAGCGAGAGGTTCAAAAAATGGATACCAAGTTTAAAGGATTGGAAAAATTTGAAGTGGTACCTGATGTTATTTTTCTTATTGACTCATCACCCAAAAATCACCAGACAGCGCTCCATGAAGCACAGGTTAAAAAGCTTACTGTTGTGGGCATTATCGATAACGATGATAACCCGGGAGATTTTAGTTATTTTATTCCTGCCAATGATCACGCTCGTGCATCAATTGAATGGGTTATCAATCGTCTGATTACTAACTTATAGGAAAGCCGATAGTACGTTGAGGATGTTACATTATATTTTTGAGTATAAAACGAACACATTATGAATGACGCCATCATACAGCTTCGTGAACAAACCGGTGCGGGAGTTATGGATTGCAAACGTGCATTAGATGATTCCGCAGGCGACGTGCAGAAAGCAAAGGAGCTCATCTTTCAACGGGGATTTGCGAAGGCTGCAAAAAAAGAGGATCGCAAAACAGGAGCCGGATATCTTGAAGCATATGTTCACGGTGGTCGCATTGGAGTTCTTCTTGAGGTTCGATGTGAAACCGACTTTGTCGCCAAAAACGATCAATTTAAGGCATTTGTGCATGATGTCGCCCTCCAGATTGCTTCTATGAATCCGGAAAATGTTACTGATTTACTGGCACAACCTTTTATCAAGGATTCATCATTGACTATGAACGACTTATTATCTCGAATGATTGCCACCATTGGAGAAAATATGAAAATTGAGCGCTTTGCTCGTTACGAACTCTAATATTTATGACGACTTATATTGCAGAAATTATATTTTTTGCAAGTATTGCGTATATTGCATACCTTATCATTATCAAGTTGCCAGTGACGGACATAACGGCTCTTGAAGGAAATGAAAAAAAAGGACGCAGGATTGAGTATGATCTTTTACATGCGCTTGATAAGCAGGCGTTGTCTTTAGTGGGTAAAACATTACGACGAGTGCGGCTGTTTATTCTCAAAATTGACAATGCGGTGGTGCATCGACTTGAATCAGTGAAACGAAAGGCGCACGATCATGAGGAGGGGAGTCAAAACATATTGCGCGAGATTAGCGAAAAAGCAGAGTCCCAAAAAGCGGAGCAGGATAAGAAGAAGTAGCCATAGACGTTGCTTTATAAAAAAATATTGTGCATAGTAGTGGAGCGATAATAAGTGGCACGATATGGTTGTGTATAAAACAGATGGAATCCATAGTGCGTGGGTGGCGGAGTGGTTAATCGCATCCCGATAGTGTATCTTTATAGCTGTTCAATTCTATAGTGCGTGGGTGGCGGAGTGGTCAATCGCATCAGACTGTAAATCTGACGCCCGTTGGGCTACGTAGGTTCAAATCCTACCCCACGCACTATGAATTGAACAATTTCTCACTATCGGGACGCCCGTTGGGCTACGTAGGTTCAAATCCTACCCCACGCACCATGGATTCGATGTGTTGCAAAAGGCGTATGACTGTTATGGACGCACTTTTTTAAATACAAAATGTATTGCCACCTTAGCTCAGCGGTAGAGCAACTGTTTTGTAAACAGTAGGTCCGCAGTTCAAATCTGCGAGGTGGCTCAGGGATAGTTATCAACCTCCAGTTTTCAATGATCAATAAATTTCCAATTGGTCGGTTTTGTGATTTTTGTATATCTTCTGGAGTATGGAAGATATTAAAAATTAGTATCTTATGCTTATTGCCAAAGGAGTAGTCTTTTGCTAGGATGTGTTAGTTACTCATATACAAAAGCCGATGTAGCTCAGTTGGTAGAGCAACTCCATGGTAAACATTTGCCCATTGTGGTGGAAACGCCTCAATGAACCTCGAATTACGGTTAAAGGCCATCCGCATGGTTCAGACCGTCCCGCCCTAGGCGGGCGAACGACTGACAAGAGGAGCTAACCCTTGTATGAGGTATGCTCAAGATACAGTCTAATCCTTCTATATAAAGCGGATAAGTAAAAAGAAGGTAGAAATGAAGGAGTAGGTCCGCAGTTCAAATCTGCGCATCGGCTCATGTGGCTTTTTTAAATAAAGAAGAAATGCGCTTGCTTTTTGTGTCGCGACAAGGTATAGTGGCAACTATTGAATTTCATCGCATATGGCAAAGTCAAAATTTAGAGAAAATTTAATCAAACTCAAATGTTCCAAATGTAAACGTATCAACTACTATACACGTAAGAACAAAAAAACATCGACGGCAAAGCTGGCTATTAAAAAGCATTGTCCATGGTGCCGCATTCATACGATACACAACGAAACAAAAATATAACCCATACGGGTTATATTTTTTTACCAAGAGGAGGTGTTAAAACTATGTGCGGGTCCACGAGGATTTGAACCTCGATCATCGGTTTTGGAGACCGACATTCTACCATTGAACTATAGACCCTGTTGCGTTCCAGCATAGCGCAGAGCGGGCATCTGCGCAACTGTTGCCATATATATAGGCAAGCGATATCATAAGATATATGGCACATACTAATAAAGAGCTAGTACGCGAATTACGAGAGGTGGGATATATAAAAACAGACCGTATTGCCGAAGCGTTTATGGCGATTGATCGGGCATTTTTTGTCCCCCAAGAGTTACAGTCTCGTGCATACGAAAACGTTGCGTTGCCCATCGGCGATGCGCAAACAATTTCCCAACCATTGGTTGTGGCGTTTATGTTAGAACTCCTTGGTTTACAAGAGGGGCATAAGGTTCTTGAAATCGGAACAGGGTCAGGATGGAAATCAGCGCTGGTTGCATTTCTTATTAAAACGTCATCGCAGACTTCGCATCCCAAGCCATGCATGTATTCAATGGAACGCATTCCCGCTTTATCACATGGAGCGCGCAATGCCATAGAGTCAGCCGCTCCAGACCTATTGTCCTACATTACGTTCATAGAAGGAGATGGATCAAAAGGATATGAACGTGGGGCGCCCTATGATCGAATTATCGCCGCCGCCGCAAGTGATCATGTCTGTGAGGCATGGAAAAACCAGTTAATTATTGGAGGTAGAATCGTTGCGCCGATAGGAGAGAGCATTGTTGTGGTTGATAAAACGGGGAAAGATGTCTTTGAACAAAGGGAATACTATGGATTTTCGTTTGTGCCACTCATAAAAGGTGAGTAATAAAGCCGATATTTATTCGTAGCGATGAAGATAAAAATATTGACATTTCTTTTTGTTTATAGTATTATATGGAAAGGACATTTCCAATTCAAAATCCGAAAGGAGCCTTGAAAAAAAGAGGAGGAAGTGTACAAAGTTTGAAAATAATTTAATTTTTTAATCACTATATAAAAAAAGGAGGCTTTCGATGAAAGCTATCAATGTTTTTATTTTCTTTTTTATCTTTTCTTTTTCGTTATTTGCTCAGACGTATATACAAGTCGGAGCGGATCCACAAGATCTCCAAAGGAAAGTACGTTCCGACGAGATGCTCATTAAGTATCTCAAAGATTTTTATGTCCGCACCGAATCAGGGAGCGGAAAAGTTGTAACAGGGATTTTACGGAAGGGAGAACCCCTTATCGTAAAAAAAGATGATTTCCAAAGGGGGGAGATAAAAGATTTTGTTATTCTTCAGTGTGGAAATGAAACATCTGTTTACTCACGAGTGGGTGTTTCATCGTTACAATATCTCGATATGAATAATGTTGAGGTTATATGGACTAATACACCTCAGATTGTCAAAGAAAAGGTGTATGTCCCTCAAGAAGAACCATCTCCTCAAAATTATTACCCTCCTTCTTATCCACATCAGCCTCCCGTTGTTGAAAAAAGTGACCACACACTTTTATGGGTTATTGGAGGAGTTGTTGTTGCATCTATTATAGCTACGGCAATCCTCCTTAATCACCATGATTCTGGTGTTGTAGTTAATAACTACACGAGTGGTGGTACTGGTAGCGGTACTGGCGGAGGACCGGTAAATCCTCCAAATGGACCTGTAAATCCAGGTAATGGTGTAGCAATCCCTCGGGGGGTTGTTATCGGAGGATCTTTCGGATTATTTTAGTTCTGCGGTTTCTTATGGGCTTATGCCTGCAAGAAACCGCTCTATATATAAGGTTTTAAGCAGTAACATCGCTTGAATCCTTATACGTAGCAATTATTGACATATTAAGAATAGTTTGTTATAATATAAACTCTACGAGAAAAAATGGGTATGAAGGTGTTTTCCTTGTAGGAAATTATCTTCTACTTTGTAGTTATAAATATATACGCATGAAACAATATATAAAACAAATAGTCATAGCCATTGTGGCGGTCGGTGTTATTATGGGAGCAAGCATAGCGCCTCTGTTTTCACATACGGCTCGTGCGGCAGGACAGGCGGCATTTAATAATGACCCACAGGATTATGCCACAGTGCGCGTTTCAAATTACACGCAAAACCCTGGATCAACATCATCATGGTCATCAAATGTGACGGCCAACAACGGTGATCTGGTGAGTTTTTCTATTTACTATCACAATACTTCGCAAACGACAGCTAATAATACTAAAGTGAGTTTGTCAGTGCCGATACAAATTAGCGGATCAACGTTTTCAGTATCAGGAAAGGTATGGGCTGATAATGCATCGGCAGTAAACGGTAGCGCGAGTGTTAATCTTCAGGGGACTGCTGGACAGCAATGGACGGCAACACTTGATTCAGCTTACTGGTATCCTAATCAAACACAATCATCTCCGCAATCAATAAATACCTCAATGATTGCGTCAGGAGCCTCTATTGGCAATATTGCTCCAGGATGGTCAACACAAGGCTCTGTGGTAGTGCGATACAAAGTCACTGCAAGCGGTGGCGGCGGTGGCGGCAATGCGCCGATTGTACAAACAAATCAAGCAACGAACGTTACCACAAGCGCGGCAACACTGCAGGGAAATGTTGACCCACAAGGATCGACAACTACGTATTGGTTTGAATATGGCCAAACGGCTTCGTTTGGATACACCACTTCACAGGTAAATGCCGGCTCAAGCGCAAACAGCGCTTCGCAACCAATTTCAAATTTGTTACCTAACACCACGTATTACTTCCGCGTTGATGCGCAGAATCAGTATGGTACTACCCATGGTTCAACATTAAGTTTTACCACTCAAAATATCGTAACGGGTAATGCGCCCCA
>JAJXYJ010000004.1:0-6994 GCA_021780615.1 bacterium
GTCCCCGGAACCCCCAAATCTCCTTGATACAAGGGTTTTGTCACTTCGATAAAAAATCTTTTCATCTAACGTTCTCCTTAGTTACTTTAAAATGTTGTGGTATGTGCTAATAGTAGAATAATCACAGTAAAACTTTATTTATAATATGTCAATGTTTTTGTATTATAAAAATCGCCCTCTATAGGGCGATATATTTCTCAAAACTCATCCGCATCAAGATGCGTTGAGTACTTATCAAGATAAGGCAAGGGCGTATCACCGCAGATAAATACAGCAACAACTTCCCCATCTTGATTCCTCAATGAGTCAAGTTTACCATTTTGTGCGGCAAGAAATTTTAACAGCCCAGCAAGAGCAAATCCAGAACTGGGGCCGGCGAGTAATCCCGCGCGACAAAGTTCCATGCTTTTTTTGAACGACTCCTTGGTCTTTGCTTCCACCACGGCGTCGATTTCGTTTTCCCACGTGAAAGAAACTTCCTTGAGGCGCTCCCGAGTCCGTACTCCGGGGACCGCGCTTTCTGGATCCAACACAACTCCTACTGTCGTGACAGGAATGTGTTTCTTTTTAAAAAAGCGGCTTGCTCCTACGATTGTTCCTGTTGTTCCCAGTCCGGCACAGAACACGGTCATATCTCCTTCTGTCTGATCCCAGATTTCAGAGGCGGTTTGTTGTTCATGAGCTTGGGGATTGGTGTCATTTTCGTATTGCCCCAGGTTAAAAAAACCTTTTTTTTCGCCTTCTTTTTTTGCCAAGGCGATGCCACTTTGGTTTTTTTCGGGAAAGGATACATGAGCTCCTGCGAGGCGCAAGAGATCCAGTTTTCCAGGAGCGATGTCTGCTGGTACGATGGCGTTTACTTTTTCAATGCCAAAATATTGTGCAAGAATCGCCAAAGCGAATGCTGTATTACCGGAAGAATTTTCAACAATGGTAGTGATATTTTCCAAATCCCCTGCCTTCTGTGCACTCGCAAGCATTTCCGCCGCCATAAGCGATTTAACGCTGAGGAGCGGTAAAAGATACATTGCCTTTGCAAAGATGCGTACTTTGTCGCCTGCAAAAGGATTGAGAACCGCGGGAAGCTCCACAAGGGGTGTAATGTGATGTTTGGGGATGAGAAAATGTTTGATTGCCTCAGGCCCTGCCCATACATTATTGCTGTGCGGAGTTTCTTTGTTGGATTTTTTCATCATGCCTTCTCCTTATTTTTTATTATGTAAAATTATTTCAAGTGTGCTGGATACAGAGCCATACCATGATTCTGTATGAGCAGTTGTACCATGCACAGCATAAAAAGCAAGTATGTTTACAGCGCCCGCACAATGCACAGTGGCGTCATTTCATCTGATTGTCCAAGCGGGTTATCTTTGAATACGTCGTATACAAACCGTTCGCTGATGCGCCCTGTCGATTTGCCCAATGAGCAGACACCCTGGTAATTTGCGTCGATGATGACGGTTTCGTTGCCGAATTTCTTTTGTATGGCGCGAGCGACTCCGGAAGGATCGTGGGGAGATAATTTTGCGTAGTGCGTGTAGGGAAATAAAATAAATGACATCGGGCAATCAACTGATTTCGCTCTCTTTCCGACGATGAAATAAAAGGCGCCTTTGATTCCCAGCGGGCGGGTAATGGCGGCAATGGCCGCGGCAACAAGTGCGCGCGGTACGCCGGCTTCGCGGATAAGCAGTTCCATGGCCATGGGGGTGCCATGTCCAAATCCTCTGAATTTGTCGGTGCCGTAGTGATTGTGAACGTGATGTGCTAAAAATCGAGCAAGGGATGTGGGTTTGATGTCGGTAATTTTTACAATCCTACCTTGGGTGATAGCAAGAGCTTTTTCGCTTATGAAAATCATATCCCCTTCTTTCAAGTGCGGCGCCACATAGGTTTCCACCAGATTCATGATATCGTCTTTGTCGGTCAACAGGGGTGTTTTAATGGGAATTCGTGCGTAGGTTGTATTGCCGACTTTAATTTCTAGATTTTTTCCCTTGTTGGGAGTATATGTTTTTATTTCAGTATCCATAGATAAAGTGTATTTTGACATATATACGCCAAATAGTCTAAACTTGGTGCATATGCTTTTACGTGCATGCATTTCAAAAATACATAGGGCGACCGTGACTGAAGCTGATTTGAATTATGTCGGCTCCATTACCATTGATCAGAATCTTTTGGATGCCAGCGGCATCAAGCCGTTCCAGTACGTGAACGTTACCAATGTTTCAAACGGTATCTTTTGGCAGACGTACGCGATTCCGGGTGTTCCGGGAAAAGGTGATATATGCCTCAATGGCCCTCCAGCCAGACATTTTCAGCGTGGTGATAAAATTATCATTCTTGCTGAGGCGTGGATAACTCCTGAGGAGTTTTCAAACATTGTACCTGTCGTGGTGTTTGTGGACGATAAGAATGTGGTGACAAGCGTTGAAAAACATCCTCCAGCTCAAACGAGTTCCCATTGATAAGAAATAATTTTCTCAAAAAAGAACCGATGGTGTTGCATCGGTTCTTTTTATTTTTTATCTGTAACACATATCAGACAATAATATGTATAAAATTATTGAGCTGTTGATGTTGCTTTTGTTGTTACGGGAAGTGTTACGTCACGTACGATATGAGCGGTAATGGTTCCGCTGGCATTAACGCCCCATACGCGTATGTTATTACCATCAGTAATACTTGAGAAAGGAAGTGTTGCCCAACCGCGGCTGACTACTTCTGCTCCTGATGCAACGTTGACGGTGTAGGTCGTGCCATTTGCTGTGGTGAGGGTAAACGTGTCTGTGTTCACATTACTTGCGGTGCCGACATAATCTCTTGGCGTGCCATTTTTCATGGTCGCGCGTGCTGTTTGGGCATTCTGTTTTTGTTCTTGGCTGACTACCTGACGGTAGGTCCAATCACGGACAATATTTGCATCGATCGTCCATTGTGCGCTTTGTGACATGGTTCCCGAAATGCCCACAAAATCTCCCACTTTGAACTGAGTCACGTCTTTATTTACTGTTACGGGAAGAATTTCTGCTGAGGTGGGGATGTTTACCGTCCAAACGCCACCCCATCCGTTCACGGTCATGGTGCCGCTGGCAACGGAGGCGATGGTACCGCGGATTAAGGTTTTTCCTGCGCGATTAACCTGAAGCAACATTGGCTGTGTTGTGGTAGCGGTGGTTGTTTGTGCCGCCGCTACGAGGGTAACTGCTAAAAAAGCGGTGATGCCCGCTGCGATGCCTATTACTGACAATATCTTTTTCATATTATTTTTTTATTTTTTAAAATGACCTTATGGTACTTTGTAGTACACCCGTATGCATGGAAATATTCCATATAAGCGCTATACCTTCACCCTCGGCGTTACACGGAGAGTGTGGTGGTGCTGGCGCCGGATAATTGTCCCTTTCGATACTTTGTATAAAGAATGATGAATGCTCCGGCAAGCAATAGACCTCCGGTAAGAAATGGCAGGCTTACCTGTATGCCAAAAAGTGTTCCTGCAACGAGTGGTGCCACGGCCATACTCATGGAGGTAATAGATGACGTGATGCCCAATACTTCGCCGCGCATAGTTTGGCCTGCCTGTGCAACAATGTGGCTGGTCATGACGGCACGCAAAGTGCTTTGTCCCAACGTGGTGCCGATGAGGGCAATGAAAAATATAAGTATGTTGGGAATACCGGCAAGTGCCGTGGCGATGGCAAACATGAGTAGCATCCCCCACTCCACATGAGTTTCGTTGAAATATTTGAGCCAAATTTGTTTGAGAAAAAATCCTTGGTTGAGAGCAATAATTACTCCCATACCAGCAAAGATCATGCCCGCCCCAAATTCGCCAATACCAAATACGGCGCCAACGTAGAGAGCAAAAATTGATTGAAATCCTGCAATGGCAAACATACATAAAAACCATGCTATATAATTGGGGAGCAATATTGTATCGCGACTGGCGCGAATGAGCGGGGTAAAAGGATTGATGCTGATTTTTTTGTGGTGGCGGTTAAGATGTGTTTCAGGAAGCATGACGAGAGCCAGCAGTGCATTGATGAGTGCTAATCCACCGACAAACCAAAATGGAAAGGTGTGAGATACGGCTCCCAATACACCTCCTACAAAGGGACCAACAATAAAGGCGATACCGAAGATAGCGCCAATGAGTCCTAGGTTGGTGCTCCGCTCTTTATCGTTGCGGGCGATGTCGGTGAGATATGCCTGGGCGATGGGTAGATTGCCTGCGGCGATACCATCAATAATGCGTCCCAAAAAAAGCATGGGGATGCTTGGTGCAAGGGCAAAAATAATCCATCCTGCCGCGGTGCTAAAAATGCTGATGATGAGCATGGGGCGGCGGCCGAAGCGATCAGAAAGTGCTCCGATAATCGGCGCGCTCAAAAATGAGCAGAGCGCATATACCGCAAAAAGAGCAGTTACGATAAATGCCGATGCGCCAAAACTTTCCACATAAAAGGGTAATATAGGGATGACGATTCCCATACCGAGAATGTCTATGAAAACAGTCAGGAGAATAAGAAGCTTCGTTTTTTTCATGAAGGGGCATTATATCATATATTTTTTTATACCATAGATATAAAAGAGGCTTTCGTATTATCTACAAGAGCCTCTTTTGTTTCTATTATTACTCATCTAGAAATGTTATTGCCATACAGTCTGTATGATGGCGGTGCTTGATGCGGCGACACTCCATTGTGTCCCATTTTTTTGAATAGTTGCTTCTGCCGCAGTCCATAGCGGAGTGGTATTATTCAAATCCCCCATAAGCATGGTACTGCTTGTTGCGCTAAATCCACTGCATCCGTAGTATCCCGCCTGACCATCGATAAATGGTCGCGTACCCGTGAAGGGGCTACAGAAGATACCGTTTTGTAGTGCTACTGCCCATGCCCAGTTTGTTGGTTTTTGTTGTGGCACGTCTGAGGGTGGTAAGGGTTTAGTGAGAATTAATTGAAAGCCTTCTTTTCCTTGTGTTGGATCAACGCCACAGATAAGTGTTCCTTTTGTGTTGGTTTCAAAGCACGGGTCTTGAATGGCATTGCCTACCGTACAACGCCATGCGTCGGCGCGATATGGTGCGGCGATGGAATTGGTCCAACAACTCCCCTGTTCTGTTTGCGTGGGAAGTGTTGCGGGAGGCGTGTAATGAATAACGACTGTCGTGGTTGCTTGATTTCCCGACTGTTGTTGCGGTGCATTGACGGTACTACTATTGAGTATGATGATAATAATGACGACCAATATGATTGCGATTGCCAATATGATAAATCCGTTTCTTTTTGTATGCATATGCGTATAGTATAGCCCTCTTGCGGATAAAATAAAACCCGCTTATTGAGCGGGCAAAAATCAGCTAACTTCTATTTTTTCAGCAGGAACCAGCACATTGATTTCATCAGCAAACTCGTCCAAAAGTTCTCCCAATTTTTGGTTTCTAAACGATTGCCCCGACGCTATCCTTTGGGCGCCGTATACGATTATGTCAAGAACAAGCATTGTGCCGTTGTCTTGATTTTTTCTTTTTAAAAACTCGGTAAAATTTTTTTCAATAAGTCGTCCATTATTGTATGACTTTTTGAAAAAATCTCCCGCTTCTTTAATCATCTTCATCTCTATTTCCGATGAAGTTTTTCCCTCATTTGATTTCAATGCTTTTGCAAATGTTTTGATCTTGATTTTTTCAAGATCTTTCTCCCTGTCGATTCGTAGTGTATCTGATTTCATGCGGACCTCCTTATTTTTTTGTGAAGAGCTGTTATTAATTATTTTTAAAAAACATTTTAAACCAAATATTATAATATGTCAAATATGTGAAACTCCTTGTCAGGCTTTTGAAAGTAATCAGTGCTGGCATTTATGCGAGATTGCGCCGGTCCTTTGTGTATGGATGCAAGAAATTCATAGAGTTTTTCTAATGGTCCTTGAGCTACTATTTCTATGTTGTTTTGTGCCATGTTTTTTGCGTAGCCGCTTAGTCCAAGCTTTTCTGCTTCCGCTTTGGCGTACACACGAAAACCGACATTTTGGACGTCCCCCGAGGCACAAAAGTACCATTCCACGGATTTGTCTAAATCGTCCATAGAAAGGGCATTTTTGAGCGAAAAATGGCCTATACCGGTGCGTACGAGGGAGTCTACATATCCTCCACAATCAAGTAATTCCCCTAAATCGCGCGCAAAACTGCGGATGTAAAAACCGGCAGAAACTTTCATGTATATGGACACTTTTATGAGGCCATCGGGCAAAGACTCCACGTGCGTGATGTCGCATGATATGAGAGATGTTTCTTTTGGTTGTATGTTGAATTGCTCACCACGGCGGGCGCGTTCGTATGCCTTTACTCCCCCGATACTAACGGCCGAAAATTGCGGGGGCGTTTGATGGGTTCTTTGTTGTATGGTTTCGATTGCGGTGCGGATATTGTCTGTGTGTATATCGCCGTGCGTATGGGATGGCGTTATGGTGCCTGTCCTATCTCCCGTGTCTGATGATGCGCCCAATATAATCTCTGCTTCATATTCTTTGGTGTCATGCAAAAGCTGCTGGTTGAGCAATTTGGTATATGCCCGTGAAACGCCCACAATCAAAAGCCCACTGGCAAACGGATCCAATGTTCCCCCATGTCCTACGCGCACCAATTTGGGAATGCGAAGTGTTCTTTTAATCTGCCCTAAAAATTGCGCCGAGCTAGGGCCAGATGGTTTATTAAAAAGAAAAAGTCCGAACATGACATGTAGTATAAAGGAGAAAGAAGTAAGTATAAAGCATTAATAAAAAGCCCCGCATGTGCGGGGCTAAATTTTTATATTTTTATTTTTTAGTCATTAGGAATTAGACATTTGTCCCTAGCTTTCTTTCAAATACTTTCCTATCGCAAAGAAGCTTGAAACGATACCCAAAGCGATGCCATATATCAATTGGTATGCAAGCAATACCACAATACTTGAAAGGAAATATCCCCACAGGCTTAACTCAGGCA
>JAJXYJ010000004.1:7004-32320 GCA_021780615.1 bacterium
CGAGTACGTTTAAATATGGTGAGATGAAGTATACGATTGGTGCGGCAATGACCAAGCTAATGAGTGCTGAAAATATACCATACAAAACTCCTTCAACAAGGAAAGGGCCGCGCGTAAAGAAATTTGATCCACCCACCAGGCGCATAATGTTAATGCTTTCACGATTAGAATAGATGGCAAGGCGAATGGTGTTAAAGGTAATGAGTATCGCCATTAGAGACATGAAAATGGTGAGTCCCCATCCGCCTTGTTCCGCAGTGGAAAGAATCTTATTGAGTCGATCGATAATGGTTGCGTTCTGACTGTAAGAAACTTTTTCAACAAATGGTGCAATGGAGTCATTATTCAAATAATCAGCAATGGCGGCATATTGGGTACTGTCTTTTGCTTTAATATTGAGCGATGCCAACAGCGGGTTGTCGGTTAGTTGATTAATTGCCTGTGAGATAGTTGGATCGTTCGCGTGTGTGTCTTTAAAAATCTGGAGCGCCTGATCTTTGGAAATGTAGTCAACTGATTTTACTTCCGGCAAGCCTTGCAGATTTGATTGTATGCGCAAAATATCATCTTCCGCGGTGGTTGATTTGAAAAAGACGCTTACATCAATTTTATCTTCAATGCTGGTGATGATAGTCTTCGTCATCACATTGAACACATTGAGACCTAAAAATACCACAAGCGCCAGCACCATCACCATAACGGTTGCAGTGGAAAGCCACGCATTGCGTCTGAAATTTTGGAGACCGTATTTGATAACGCGAATAAGATTGGTGAACATGGGGGTAATTTGAAATTTTCAATTTTCAATTTTCAATAAATTTTCAATTGAATAATTTTAAAATTAAGAAATTTATTAGTTATTAGAAATTAGTCATTCTAGAACAGTATATATTTTCCTTCCTCTTCATCTCTGATAATTTGACCGTTTTCTAAGCTGATGACACGGCGATTGATGAGGTTGATAACTTCTTTATTGTGTGTGGCTAAAATAATAGTAGTTCCCAGCTCGTTAATTTTTAAGAGGAGGTTAATAATTTCTGAAGTATTAATAGGGTCAAGATTTCCCGTCGGCTCGTCGGCAATAATAACATCGGGATTGTTTATCATAGCGCGAGCGATGGCGATACGTTGCTTTTCACCACCAGACATTTCTCGAGGGAAGTTGTTTGCTTTTGAAGCAAGGCCGACAATTTCCAATGCGCGAGGTACGAGTTCGTCAATCTCCCGTTGAGGACGTTCGGCGACTTCCAGCGCAAATGCGACATTTTCAAATGCTGTTTTTTCGGGAAGAAGTTTAAAGTCTTGGAAAACGGTGCCAATGTGGCGCCGCATTTTGTACAATTCATGCGCCTTAAGACGCGTGACATCATAAGAGCCAAAGATAATGCGTCCTTTGGTGGGGCGTTCTTCGCCGATGAGCAGTTTGATGATGGTTGACTTTCCTGCTCCTGATTTTCCTACCAATGAGACAAATTCTTTGGGGTTGATTTTAAAATTGACCTCCTGTAGTGCGCTGATTCCTTCGTGATTTATCTTATACGCCTTGGAGACTCCCTGGAATATGATCATAACGGTATGTAGTATACATCAAAATAAGTTGAAAGTAAAAAGTCAAAAGTGGAAAGTGTAAGAATTTTCGGTTTATGATTTTTTTTCTTCGCTTAAGAAAGCTATGGAGGGCACACAATTTTTAATTAATTGCTTAATTTTAAAATTAAAAATTATTTGTTATTTGGCATTTGTTTTTTGTAATTTCTCGTCTGTGACGAGTTCTGCTTCTATAAAATCATCAAGCTCTCCTTTCTCTAAAATAGACATGATATTGCCGGTCTCATATTCGGTGCGGTGGTCCTTGACTAACTGGTAGGGGTTGAGTACATATGAACGAATCTGACTCCCCCATTCGGGTTTCACTTTTGTCTTCAATTGGTCCAGCTGTTCCACGCGTTCTTTTTCCATAAGCTGAATCAATTTTGCTTCAATAATAGAAAGCGCCTTGTCGCGATTTTGCGATTGTGATCGCTGGCTTTGAGATGAAGCGACGATGCCGGTGGGAATGTGTACGATGCGCACCGCCGTTTCTACCTTGTTGACGTTTTGTCCACCGGGGCCTGATGAGCGAAAAAATTCAACCTTTAGATCGCTATCTTTGAAGTGTAATGTGGGTTCTTGTATTTGTGGGAGCACCTCAACGAGCGCAAATGATGTGTGCCGCAGGCCTTGGCTTGAAAATGGCGATATGCGCACCAACCGATGCACACCACTTTCTTTTTTAAGGTAGCCGAATGCGTAATGACCCTCCACATCAAAGGTAATGTTTTTGAGCGGATGGCGGCCGGTTTTGGATTGGAAGGTATCTTCGGTGCTATCAACAACGGTTATCTTCCATCCTTTGTGCTCCGCATACGCTTGATACATCAAAAAGAGCATGTGCACCCAATCGGCGGCATCCTGCCCTCCGGCGCCGGCGCTAATGGTGATGATGGCGCTTGCTTTGTCCCACGTGCCTTGAAACAGTTTTTTTATTTCCAATTGTTTTACCAGACGTTCTGTTTCAAATAATAATGCGTCGTTTTGCTCCGATGGGGCATCTGGCATATGGGTGAGGCGATTTTCAATGTCGGTGATGCTTTTGATGAGACTTTGTTCATCTCCTAATTCTTTCATGAGTTTTTCGGAGGCTTCGCGGTCTTTCCAAAAATCACCATCTTGCATGGCGAATTCTATCTCTTGTATTCGTATTTCTTTTTGTGCAGGATCAATCCATTTTTTGAGCTGTTGGAATCGTTCACTGAGCTCTTGGAGCTTATCCTGATATTCTTTTTGAATCATGAGGGAGCCACCTCCGAGACTTGAACTCGGGACCCCATCTTTACGAAAGATGTGCTCTACCAGCTGAGCTAAGGTGGCAATATATCTAATGTAGCTCTACCTCCGCCAGCTGGCGGATGAGCTAAGGTGGCACGGGGACGCATAGATACTAGCAAAAGAGGCCCTTCTTGGCAATGTTATTTTCTACCCTTATTTGGTTGCATTATAGAGCGCTAAAACTTCTGCCGGAGAGAGGGCGCGGTTGTAGATACGGACATCGTCCACATCTCCACCAAATGGGTATCCTCCTGCGCTCGTATATCCTCCCATTACTATTTTAAGTCCAGATCCGCCAAATCCTGCATATGCTGTTTGAGGGGATGCGATAGCATTAACATAAAAAAGTTGAGTTGTCCCATTGTTTACGAATGTTAAATAATACCACTGTCCACTATTAACGGGAGCTGGGTTATATATCGATCTTTGAATAGACCCTCCATCCATCCAGCTAACTCTCCACGTATTGTTATTGTCACGACTGATATACCAATAATATCCAGACCCTCCATAACTTACCGGCATAGAACAACAAGGAGATGGAATCATATTACTATTTGCCCACAACGAGATGGTAACCGCTCCAATTGTTGGAAGGAGAAATCCAGATGTTGATACATAAGTATTCGTGCCATTGAATGTCAGACACCCCCCTACTTTACAATTATTACTTCCCTGCCATATGTAACTATTAATAAGGGTTCCATTATAGGAACTCCCTGATTTGTCGTAAATCGTCGTCCCACTTCCCTCATCAAACGTCCAATAGCCCACTAACCCTGTATCATTAATGGGATTAAGAGTTAGATCAGATCCTTTTTCATAGAGATAGGAGGTAGTGCCTCCATCGGTAGATTCTACATCCTGTGGTCCTCCAATCCGGTATTTACTTGATTCCATCATAGCAGTGGTTTCAAAGGTGTTGTTGGCGGGATTGGCTTCGTAGGTGTAATACAACATCGTAGAAGACGAATAGTTGTTGGAAGGATCGATTGGTAAATGTGCCATATTTTGTATGTTGGATGACGTCAGATCAACAGGAATCCAGCCGGTTCCATTGATCAGGGTTTGATTGGTTGCAGTCACGCAATGATAGGTATAGCCGGAAGGTAAGGTAGGCAATCCTAAGTTAGAACAGGTAGTTGAGGTGTCAGGCAAAGAAACATACACTGTTGATGCAGTGCCCAGATTAACTGAAGGATTTTGGGACAGAAGCAACTGAACAGCCTTATCAATGGATGCCAGATCAGACATTCTACTGGAGTCCCGAGCTTCTTTGAGGAGTTCTCCGGGGTTTAATATGATGACGACAGCGACGGTCAGGATGGCCAGGATACCGATGACAATGAGGAGTTCAATGAGGGTGAAGGAATTATTTTTCTTTATTACATACATAACGTTCAGCTTCTTAACCTCTGCAGAATGTTTGCTTCAACGGTGCTGCGGTTGGCGCCATATTTGAGGGATGCAAGTTCTTTTATTTGTTGCGCTTGTAGATGGTCTTGGGGTGGATACATGGGGGTGCGGATGTTAAAAGGTTGGGACGTCTGGCCATTGATGAGAAGTTTTACGTATGCGTTCAGGTTGTCTATGTTAATAAGATCGTTTTGTGAGAATACTGTATCGTATTGTTTGATGAGAAATTCAGCGTCTTGTGCGCCGACACGGAAGGTAACCATGGATCCGACATTGCCGAATACGGAGTCGCGTATCTTTTCCTGCAGCTGCGCGATGAATTGGTGTGCAATGGTGAGGTTAAGCCGGTACTTACGGGCTTCTGAAAGAATGGTAGCAATGGAATCGGTGGTAAAGTTTTGAAATTCATCTATATACAAATTAAAGTCTTTGCGCTGTTCTTGGGGGGTATCGACACGTGCAAACGCGGACAACAGCAATTTGCCCACAATGATCATGCCCAATAGTCCTGCGTTTAATTCCCCTATTCTTCCTTTGGACAAACTGACTAAGAGTATTTTTTGTTCGTCCATCACTTTTCTGAAATTGAACGATGATGTGGTTTGTCCGATGATGGGACGCACATAATCGTTGGCGATAAAGTTGTTGAATTTTGACGTGATATAGGGTGCCATGTTGGCAAGAGATGCTTCGCCACCTACTTTAACCGCTTCCTTTTGCCAAAAATCAAGCACGACCGGGTTGGTGATGCGCGCTAATTTGCGGCGACGAAAATCATCGTCGGTAAAAATGCGAGGTACTTCAATAAGTGTTGCCGGTTCATTAGTTGCATCTTCCATGAGGAGCAATAATGCGTTTCTCATATACTGCTCGAACATGGGGCCCATAGTCTCTGCCGTAAAGAGTTTATTAAAGATCCCTTGTATTTCGTTGACGATGAACGTTTTTTCTTCGGGACGAGTGGCATCATACTCAAGCATGTTGAGGCCGATGGGTTTTTGCAGAAACCCTGGATCAAACACAATAACATCATCAGCTCTTTCTTTGGGCATACTGCCTAAAATGGAATCAACTAAATCACCATGGGGGTCAATAATACAAACACCTTTGCCTCGCTTAATGTCATCAACAACCATGTTGGTCATGAGCGCTGATTTTCCTGTGCCGGTTTGTCCGATGACATAAATGTGCCGCCGGCGATCTTCGTCGGTGATATACACCGGCTTAAGGTCTCCGCGGTAGGCGCTTTCTCCGATACGGACGCCTTCATGAGGTAATTCTGCGGGTGGTGCCGCTTCTTTTGAGCGCATCCATTTTATTTTTGAGGCAAGCGTTGATGATGTTGGTAGATGAAACATACTGACAAGCTCTTCGGTATTAAGAATGATTGTTTGATGAGCGTCAAATTGTCTGAAGGAAAATTGATAGGCAATGTGGTGGGTATTTTTTACCCTGACAATTTTAAGCTTGTTGCGCAAAGGTGCTTCAAATTGTCGAAATGATCCGGTGATGCTTTCACGTAGCGCGTCTACCTGCATTTGTGTTGTTGCTGAAATAAGAATGCGGTAGTTTGCCAATACTAATGGCTTGCTGAGTTTTTGTTCGATCATTTTAATCGCCTCTTGATCAACACTTTCTTCTTTTTCTTTTCCCTCCGGCGATGTTGGTGTTCCTCCCAAAAAATCTTTGAGTTTTATATTCCCTCCGATTGCATCTTCAAATTTTCCTCCTTTCTTAAGATTGCGAAGCGCGGTTAAAATATTTTTTTTATATGATGAATCGATTGGTTGTATAATCACTTGCACTGCGATTCCTTCTCCAATTTCTTGTATTTTTGAAAGTGTACTCAAGATGGGAGAAAAAGTATCACTATCCGATTCGGTATAGGTACGAAGTGGGAGTGCGTAGTACGTATCTTGTTTTAGATAGAGCGCCTCAGTGTATCCTTCTGGTTGGAAGATGTTATATTCTTGAGCTTCCTCTACGCGGGCATCTTTAAAAAGACCTTCAATTTGTCTGCTGACAAAGGGAACAAATTTTTCAGGAACTGATACATAAAAATGTATTTGATCGCCGACGTGATGCACTGCCGCTTCCAATGTTGCCCCTTGTGTGCTTCCTGCTAAAATACCTAACAGCTGTTCGGATATATTAATTTCTTCTTTGAAATTTTTTTGTTGTTTTGCGGCTTCTCCGCCCAATGATGCTTGAGGAAGTTGGATGGATAATAATCGTAACTGTAGGGATCGTTTTATGAGGTTTGTTTGGACGATGCGTACAATCCACAAAGTACCTCCGAGGATAGCGGCCGCGCAGAGTGTTGTGGTAATGGCGATAAGAACAGTCATGATGATGAGATTCTATTAGATAAGCTTGCGCGTTTTCATTTCTTCAAATAGTTTTTCGGTGAGTGCATCGTGGTAAAGATCCATAGTGAATGGATCCATTTTTGCGGCGTGAGCAATGCCTTCGTGGAGCCCTTTTTGAAAAGTGAGTGTGATAAGTTTGTCCACCGTTGATTTTGCTTGTATGGGTGCGTCAGCGGCGTATGCAGGCAAGGCATCGGGAGATGATGACGTTGGTTGTTGCACTGAGGATGATGTTTGAGATTGTGTGGCAACGTGTTGTTGCGTTTTTTGTTCCAAAAACTGACGTACCGCTTCTTTGTTGATGACGGCATCTTGGTGTTCGGGATTTTTTGCTTGGCGCGTCTCTTTTATTTCTTGTACAATAGTGTCGTAGTTGATAGGATTAAGCATATGAAGTTAGTAGTAAGGAATGTGTATTATGTATTAAGGAATTTGAAGAAATAAAATGTTTTTATTCCATAATATTTACTCCTTACCTCTTAATACCCGTTTTACGTATGAACAATCATTCAAAAGAAACAATACGAACCCTAATTATTCCTTTGTCCATACTCCTTATTATATCAGCGTTTTTTTCGTTTTACAATTTAAAAAATGCGCCGCCGGGCTTGTATCCCGATGAGGCGATGGATGGCACGAATGCGTTGCAGGTTATTGCTGGCGCTGGGCCACAAGTTTTTTTTCCTCAGAACAGCGGACGAGAGGGGCTTTTTATGGACCTGCAGGCTGTTGCCTTGTTGGTGTTTGGTCAGCGTGAACCGTGGGTGTTGCGAAGCGTGAGTGGAGTGTTTGGTATTCTTATCGTCCTGGGGATGTTTCTTTTCATTCGTGCATTTCTTGATGGCGACGTGTCTGCTCAAAAATCATCACAGGCAACTTTTATCGCTTATGGCGGCGCGTTTTTTGCCGCGACAAGTTTTTGGCTCATTAATTTTTCCCGTATTGGATTCCGGGCGATTATGGCGCCGGCATTTTTGGTATGGACTGTTTATTTTTTGGTACGTGCGTTAAAAAATTATCGTCAGAAACATTCTTCCCAACCCCAATCTTCTACTCGTGGAGCGGTTTTTTTGCTTATGGCGGGGGTGGTGTATGGATTGGGAATGTATTCATACATTGCCTATCGTGTGACGCCGCTTCTTATTATCTTTCTCTTTTTGCTTTTGCGGCGTTTGTACGCGCTTCCATGGCGTCAGATTATGAGGTCATTTATTATATTCAGCAGTGCGGCATTTTTAACTGCATTACCGCTTCTAATATATTTTATACATCATCCAGCAGATTTTTTTGGACGAACGTCGGAGCTTTCAATTTTTGCCACTCCAGCGCCGTGGCAGGAACTTTTTTCAAATATCCTCAAAACGGCAGGTATGTTGATTGTTTCAGGTGATATGAATTGGCGGCAAAATATTTCCGGATCTCCGGCGTTGTTTTGGCCGGTGGCATTGTTTTTCTGTATTGGTTTTGGAGGTATGATTGCGGCCCTGGTGTCTCATTCTGTTCGTGTGCAGTATCGGCATTACCGCCAAATTTTTTTCTTGGCTATTTTTATGGTGGTATGGACTCTTATTTCTTTTTTACCCGTTATTTTTTCTAACGAAGGCATTCCCCATGCACTCCGAAGCATTCTTATGATCCCTGCCGTTTTTGGTATTGCGGGTATCGGTGTGTATGGTGCTTATGATTTTTTGCGCGATACAATTTCTTTTAAAATTTTATCTGTATTTGGCATTCTTTCTGGGGTGGGTCTTATAATCTATGCTTTCTTTTCTTATTTTATTGTATGGGCGCAGAATCCTGCGGTTGCCGATGCATTTAACGCGCGGTCAGTGGCCATTGCCCGACAAATAGATCAGATACCTACTTCACTTCCTACTTATGTCGTGGTAAATATCCCCGGTACTCTTGTTGATGGTATTCCCGTATCAGCGCAGACTGTTATGTTTATGACTGATACGTATAACACTGCTTTACAGCAACAAAAAAACATCCACTACGTGACCGAAGCGGATGAAAAAAATATTCCTGCCGATGCGGCAGTGTTCTATTTAGAGGAACAGTAATAGAAAATTTTTAAATTTTATAATTTTTAATAACGACGAAGGGCGAGTAAAATGAAAAATATGTTTTTCTATTTCCGAGCTTGAGGAGTCATCCCGATAATTTTTAAATAAATCTTATCTGCCAGCTGGCGGACTTAATTTTTAAACATGAGGAATTAGATCTTATTTAAAAATTACAAAAATTGGAAATTAAAAATGTGCACGCTTCGTGCTTCACCCGTGCCTCACTTCAATAATGTCTCCGTCTTTGATGATGTACTCCTTGCCTTCCACGCGAAGCTTGCCCTTTTGTTTTGCCTGACTCCAGCCGCCTGCGGCGATAAAGTCGTCGTATGCCACTACTTCGGCGCGAATGAACTTATGCTCAAAGTCGGTATGAATGGTGCCCGCCGCCTGGGGCGCCTTCCAGCCGTTTTCAATAGTCCATGCGCGGGTTTCATCTTCTCCGGTCGTAAAGAAACTGATGAGGTTTAATATGGTGTATGCTTTGGTGATGAGCGGTGTAAGGTCTGGTTCGCTTCCTAAATCAAGAACAACGTATGAGCACTGCATATCTGCAATTTTCTTTGCGAGCTCCTCGGACACATCTGATTCTTTTCCATTGAGCACATAGAGCTGTGGTTTGGCGGTCAGTAAATTGAGCTCTTTCATAACCGGCGTTTCTAAAATCTCTTTATCCAACAAATACGGCATCTGTTCTTTTTCAAGCGATGATAATACGATTTTGAGTGTCTCCAGCTCTTTTACTTTTTCCTTATTTCCGGTGCGAGCCTCCCCTTCCGTTTTTGCCATGCGTTTTTGCACGGTGTCCAGGTCTTTGAGCATGAGCTCACTATTGATAATATCCATGTCCCGCATCGGATTGATACTTTCTTCCACATGGATAATGTCGGCATTCGCAAAACAGCGCAGTACTTGCGCGACGGCGTTGGTTTCCCTGATGTGACTCAAGAACTGATTGCCCAGTCCCTGTCCGGTACTGGCGCCCTTGACTAGGCCGGCAATATCGTAAAATTCAATAATGGCAGGGATTTTCTTTTTTGATGAGCTCATCTGTGTGAGTGTTTCCACGCGTGCATCAGGCACGGTAACAATACCCACATTAGGATCTATGGTTGCAAATGGATAATTGGCGATATGTACGTCGTTTTGAGTCAGGGCCTTAAAAAGTGTGGACTTTCCGACGTTGGGAAGCCCTACAATGCCGATGCTTAATTTCATGAGCATACTATCGCTTTTTTACGGAGAAAATTCAAGCGTGATTTCTTAAGTACCTTGTTTTTATTATTAAAATTACTTAAAATTAGAACAATTGAATATATTGCCTAGGCCGTTAATTTTTATTTTAAACATATAACTTTAAAATGGAATTACTATGTCAAATGAATATGGTATATCAGATGGAAATTCTTTGGTAACAGTCACTGTGCTGACATTGATTGTGGGCGTGCTTCTATTCTTTTCGCTTAAGAAAAAGATAAATAATCTAACATAATCATATAGCGAAATACTACCATTTATGACTATAAAAAATTTTCTAAAAAATCCTCTTAATGTTTTAATTTCTGTTTTATGCTTATTTATAATAGTTTACTTTGGTATTCTTATTTTTAACGAAGTTCGTCCAAAGAGCTATAATGAACAGGTTATGCATTGTTTAGAATTAGGTAGTAATGAAAGGGCTCAGGCGTGTATAAATATTCTTCATAAATAGGATGAATAAGAAAAATAGAGAGGTTGTTGGCATATTAGTGGTGATAATATTTTGGGCATCTGTTATAGGCGGGGGTTATTATTGGTATCATCTTAACCAAGTCAAAAAAGAATCTGATTATGCCACTAGAGTTAAAGATGCTGTGGAAAGAGATCTACAATATGAACAAACCATTGCACCAATTAGAGTAATGTGTGAAACAACGTCTACTAAACTTACAGTCCGCAACTTTTATCAATGTCAACTTATCTATAGTAATGATGGAGATGTTTTGAATAGTGTTTCTGATACAGGACTTCCAATTTTAATACATTCTACTTCAGAGGTGTTAAATCCAGACTTACCTAGTACTTGTGACTCCATAGTTTCTCAACTTACGCCTTTTGAGTTTTATGATTGCATGAATCAACTTACTCAGTTTAGGTAATCAATTAAAAGATTTATGAATATGAATAAATTTTTTAAAGAGAATTGGTTTAAAATTGGAATTCTTATTATCTTACTTGTTGCATTGTTTCTTTCCTATTTCATAATCAACTCTTCTCTTCAAGAGAAGCAAGCGGCCAGTTTATCAGCAAGGGAAAACTTAAACATACAAAATTGTTCAAAACAAGCACAAATAGTAAAGGATGATACTATAAAAACGCTACTTGATTTGACGGCTGAGAATAATATAAGTGTTTTTAATCATTACAATAAGAATTTGGATAAATGCATTGTTCAAGTTGAATATTTTTCTGGTGGTATGACCAAATCTCCTTCAGACCATCCTTTCCATACAATTATTTTGGAAGATGCATATGAAGGTGGGGAGATTGCCGATTGTATAGTAGATCTTAAGGATGGTTCCTTGACTAATTGTATGAGCTATATCAAAGACGTAGCTCATGGTACAGAAATTACTCAAAACCAGTTTGATTCTATCTTAAAAGAATATTTAGAAAATTAATATCTATTTTGCTACTAGAATATGTAGTTAATATAAAAATATGAACTTACAAACTATTATAATTATTCTACAATTAGTTCTTCAGCTTTTAGGCAATCCGAACGCTGCTAGTAATACACAAGTTCAATCTCTAGCAGCTCAGGCTATCAATCAAGCAACTCAAGCTCTTTCAATTCAACAAGAGCACATCAAAGTCGCAACTTCAACTGTTTCCTATCCTCTCCCTACCCCAACAAAAAACGAGCGTCCCATAATAATAAATATTACTAATCCATCTCCGAACCTACAAACAACAGGAAATCCCTCTGATATTGTTGCTTTGTCTTTATTTTTGAGTACTACGACAGTAGAAGCAAATAAATCAGGATCGCGTATTAATGGTGTTGTTGTAAGTGTAAAGGCGCTCGAAAGAAATGGGGTTATAGCTGGTTGTCCCGTGATTTCGTTAACGGCCCCAGACAGAAGTGATGCGCAAGCAAGTGCCTGTGGTACAGGAAATTCATTTACTTACTTCCCGTTTACTGCAGGCCCTCAAACCATCACAGTGTCCTATGGGGGTCTTTCTGCAAATGCACAATTAAATGTTTTACCTATAGCGATTCTTTCTCCATCTCCTACCCCCACCCCCGTTCCCACTCCTTCATGGCAAAACTCTGTTGATGGAGTGTCTTTAGGGCTTCAACCTGCAACTACAGATGCAACATATAGCCCTGCGACATATTTTGGTGCCACAGGAACAATGATGGGGAAATTTACCTTTAATCTAACGGCTAATGGAGGAGATGTTTATCTAGCTCCTTCCTCTATCGGGTCTTTTACAGTTGCGCTCGGCGGGTCTTCTTCAGGAGATGTTCCTATGACATCTGTTTCTTATATGGATCCAACAGGTTATCCAGTACAACCGGGTAATTACTACCTTATTCCTAAAGGGGCAACAGCAACTTTTACAGTTACAGCTGTCGGGTTATATCCGGGAACACTTACTCCCGGAAGTACTTATGTGTATATCAAAGATATTATGTGGAATAACAAATCGAGCGATTTCAGTGCTGGCGATCAATTGCACACTACATTACCAAGCTATCTGCTTAAGACTAATTACATAGGAGTTCAATAATAATATGATGTGGCTTATTGTTTTCCTTTTGATAATTATAGGGGTATGGCTCTCATTTGGAAGAAGGGCGGCTGGTAATACTATTCTCATAGCTTTTCTTTGTATAGCAATTGGATTCATTGGTCTCATTGTATGGTTGCTCATTGCTTACCCCTCCCCTTCTCCTAAGTCACTTCCTAATACTCAGAATACAACTATCTCTACCCAAGGGATCCCACTACCAACTGTGGTTCAGAATGTTACAGCAACCCCTTCTGTTGGTACACTTCCAACGGTGGTTGGCCAGTGCGACATTACAATAATTTCCCAAATTGGAACTAGACTTATGGATGGGTTAACTAATAACCCAATCCCAGGAACGGGAAGTGCAATATGGTATGCTGACGGTGGCTATCAAGTATCTTATGACACAGTACAAGGAATTGTTAGTTCTCAGGTTGGAGACCAGGTAAATCTTTGTTTGATCTCTGTGCCAGATAATTGCCCTTTTGGCGATAATCGTGGGTGGATATATAAAGCAACAAACTTAAGAACAGGTGATGTCTGGAGTGCCGGCAATTCAGAACATAGTTGTGGAGGAGCTTGATATTAAGGGTTGTTCATCAAATGAATCCTCCGCTGGTGTTAAATTTTCTAGAGTATATTCCATGGTTTCATAATCGCTCCAGGCGCCGTTCTGTGCATTGTATATTTGGCTATCTAAATTTTCTATGTCCGAATTTGCTTGTTCTACTTCTGCGTTTAATGTTGATATATTGTCATTTGCTTCGGATAGAGATTCCTTTAAGTCATTGTCTTGTTGGGTTATCCTCACAAGAAAATACACCAATACAATACATAGTTATTAAAAGGAATGCTACACCTTTTTTATCTCATTTTCTTCCATGTGGGGTGTTATATACAAAATCCCGCATCATGCGGGATTTTGTAAAAGAAAGATGATATAAAATGTTTAGAGTGCTAAACCAGGAGCTGATCCGACTTCGTAAGCGGCGGCGTTGTTTCCTCCATCAGTTGTTTCTTTTGGTGAGTATTTTGTACTCTCAAGATTTGCATCAAGTTCAAACGTTAAGTTGGTTGGATCGAATGCGGCGGCATAAAAGTACGTTGCATTGTTGACTGGGTCAACAGGAAGATTCTGCAATGGTGATCCGCTGGTGATTGCGGTAAAGTTAAGAGGAATCCATCCGCTGCCATTTACTGATCTGTTTCCTGTTTGAGCTGCAGTTGCTCTTGTTGATGTTGCAAAATCACCTCCGCAATACGCTGAAACGGTGGTTGCTGTCGAAACGTAGCAGGCTGTGCTGCTTACCGCGGTAAACGGCTGGCTATCCGTCAAATACAACGCAATAGTGTTTTTTAATGCGTCCAAGTCAGAAAATCGTTGGCTATCACGAGCCTGTTTTAATAATTCTCCCGGGTTTAAAATAATGACGACCGCGGCGGTTAAAATGGCCAAGATGCCAATGACGATGAGCAGTTCAATAAGGGTAAATCCCTTTTGTTGTGTGCGTGTGTTTGTTTGTATCATGATAATATTTGAATATGTGAGTATAGTATGAGTGTAGCATGTTTTGCATGAGGTGCACAACATGCATGTGTATAACTTTTATCAGTGTATCTTAAAAAAATGTTTTTTTCCAATTTTAAGGATGCTATTTTTGGGAATGGCGTCGGAAGGAGTAAGTATTTGTTCGTGTGGCTCTATGATGCGCACTGCTTGATTTGCAAACAACCGCTTGATTTCTGATTTGCTTATGTTGGACATAAGCACCTGCACGACGTCCAAGCATGTTTCGTTTTGCTTGGCGGTGTATTGCATGAGTTTTTGATTGTCAAATTCTTTTTTGGAAAACGTTGCTTCAAATGTGTTGCGTTCGCGTATGCCCGCATCAAGTGATCCAGTTCCCATGGCAACAATGAACTGCCCCAGTTGTTTTTTTGTTTCGAGCGGATCTGCCTCTATAATTGCTTTCAGAGCAGAAATTTCTGATGCTTTGATGTCGGCAAATGCGATAAAATATGGTGTGATTAAATTATCAGGAATGGACATTATTTTGCCGAATTTTTCGGCAGGCAGTGCATTGAGCGGAATGTAGTTGTTGTAGCTTTTGCTCATTTTTCTGCCGTCCCCTGCGGTTCCTTCAAGTACTGGCGTGGTCAGTGCTACCTCAGGTGCCTGTTTATATACTTTCATAATGGTACGAGCATGAGCGAAGTTAAGCAGTTGATCCCTGCCTCCCACTTCCACATCGGGTTTTACATGGGCGGAATCTATTCCCTGCGCGTAGCTGTACAGCAATTCGGCCATGCTGATGCCGTGCCCTGCATCCAGGCGTTTTCTAAAGTCTTCGCGCTGGAGGATTTCGGTCAGCGACAGCTGTTGGAGATCTTTTAAAATTCTTTCAAAAGTGTATGCGGAGAGCCACGACGCGTTGTGATGCACTTTTGTTTTGGGGATATCAAGATACGAGTTGATCTGCTTAAGGTATGTTTTCATGTTCCTTTTGACGTCGGCACCCGTCAATGCGGGTCGGGTGGTGTCGCGGCCGGAAGGATCGCCAATCATGGCGGTAAAATCACCGATGATAAGATTGATGGTATGCCCTGCTTTTTGGAATTGCCGCAGAAGCATGATGGGCAACACATGTCCCAGATGTACGTCGGGGCCGGTCGGATCAATACCCATTTTTATAGAAAGCTTCTTTTTGGAAGAGAGTATTTTTTTGAGTTCTTCAAGGGTGATTGCTTGGTCTATTTTTGCGGTCAGAAAATCGAGCAGATCTTGAGGATCTATTTTTTTCCACGAATTATTCCAGCGTTTAAAAAATATGTCAGCAAGATGTGTGGCTTGCCATTTTTCTGGTTGTGTCATAAGTGCAAGTATATCGTCCTTCTTTTAACTTTACAAACTTTATAACTTTATGACTTTATGACTCTTCACTTTCCCCTAGGGCTTCGTCTATTTCCATTTGCACTGCGTCAGGAAGCGGGGCTCCTGGTTTGGTGATGCCGGGATAGCGCCATGCGGATATGATGCGCATGGTTTTTTCTTTTGTATCTGGGGATGATACGGTGCGGGCCATAACCCAGAGTTCTTGTGACCACGTGCGAACACCTTCTTTTGTTTTGTATGATGTCGGCTGCATAAAGGCAACGGTGTTATCCGCAATACCTTCTTCTACGCGAACGGGATAGCGCACAATACGTTTAATACGATTTTGAGATAATCCGTATTGGCGCAGTTTACCCAGCGCATGGTGGGTCCAGACGTAGGCGGTTGTTTGGAAAAAATTGTTATTCATGAGTGGCATATGCGCTATTTTTTATACAGAGTATGGAATCCTTGTGAATTTTGCATCTTATGAGACGTTGTTATTATAGGAAAATAAACGTATTTTGAGTATACTATGCTATATCTTTTATGCACAGTGTGTCTGATTTTTTAAGATTGCCTTTTTTACGCCGCTGGGCGCCATGGCTGCTGTTGGCGTGTATACTTGCGGGGGCAGGAATATTGCTTGTGGAGGGGGCGCTCCATGATGCGCCAATTATGGATGAGCAGGCGCATATTCCTGCTGGGTATGCCATGGATAGATTTTTAGACTATCGCCTTAATCCTGAGCATCCGCCATTGGAAAAGGCGCTCGCGGCGCTTCCGTTGCTTTTTATGCATATATCTTTTCCTGTTGATAGTTTGCATTGGCAGACAGTCAATGATCAATGGGCATTTGGAAAAGATTTTTTGTTTCATGCTGGCAATGATGCGCAGGAGATTACTGTTGTTGCGCGCATGCTTCCCATTCTCTTGACGCTTTTTTTGATATTTTTTGTGTATTGGTGGTCGCGTGAGCTTATGGGGCCGTGGTGGGCGCTCGTGCCCGCATTTTTTACCGCGTATACTCCCGACATATTGGCATATGGGCATTATGTGATAACCGATGTAGGTGCGGCATTGGGGTTTATCGTGGGTCTTTATTTTTTTGTGGCGATGTTAACATCGCCGACGAGGAAAAGAATTATTCTTGCGGGAGTGTTTTTTGGCGTGGCACAACTTCTAAAATTTTCAACTCTCTTTTTAGTGCCGTTGTTTATTATCATGGCGGGTATGTATTGGTGGGCGCATGTACCCAAGGAACATACGTCTCTATTAAGCAGAGATTCTTTACGTTCACTTGGTAGGTGGATGAAGCGCGTGGGAGCAGTATTGGGCATCGGATTTTTTATAGTATTTGTCGTGTATGTATTTTTTACCTGGGGATATCCTATTGGAAAACAAATTGCAGATACTACTTCAATTCTTTCCCCATTGTTACATGGAAAGGCGGGTGTGGCGGCGTTTGCAGCTCGCGCAGATGTGTGGATGGCCTCACTGCCTTTGCTTCGCGGTCCGGCACATTATATTTTGGGGATTATTATGAATGTTGAGCGTTATATGGGAACCAGCTCTGCATATTTCTTGGGCATGGAGGCGACAAAGGGGTGGTGGTTTTATTTTCCTGTTCTTTTTATGACCAAGGAACCGATTCCATCCCTGCTTTTTATATATGTGAGTGTGGCACTTGCCTTGAGCGCAGTTTCTCAAAGAAAAGGCATTTCTTTTATCCGCAGAGTTAAAAACTATATAGAGGAGCATACCGGCATATGTGCAATAGCGCTCACCGTTTTTTTGTATTGGGTGGCAAGTATCGCAAGCACGCTCAATATCGGTTTGAGGCATATATTACCCACAATCCCTTTGCTTTTTATATGTTCCACGTGGATGGTGCGGGAATGGTTCACGTCATCCCCTGTTTCTCTTGTGGCGGGCGTTCGTGCGCCGTTTTCGGCTTATGGACGGGGTGCGAAAATAGTTTTAATATTATTTCTTGGTGCATGGCTTGGAGCTGAAGTAATTGCTACTTATCCATATTATCTTTCGTATTTTAATGAACTTGCGGGCGGGGTGACGCGTGGATATAAAATTGCCGGAGATTCAAATTATGATTGGGGACAGGATTTATTGCGCCTTAAAACAGCACTTGATACTCCCCCTCTTGCAGAGGAAATACGGCCGGGAGAAAAAATCGCGGTTGATTATTTTGGTGGTGGTGATGCAGTTTCATATCTGGGCAGTCGCGTGGTGCCTTGGACTGCGGCACAAGGAAATCCTGCCAATCAGGGTATCCATTGGTTTGTAGGATCTATTCAGGATATAGAGCTTGCGCGCCTATCCGCGATTGCGCCGCATGCGTATGGCGCAGATAAAAATTATCAATGGCTGAATCATATTGATACGCCTTATGCAAAGGCAGGGACGTCGATATTCATATACAGACTCCAATAAAATAACGCTTAAAGGCGTTATTTTATTGGAGTTAATTTTATAATTTTTAATTTTTGAATTTTTAAATAATATCAAAAACAGCTTTTATAAATGGAAATATTTTTAAAGTCGCTTTCCATTCCAAGTCCATTTTATCTTTTTTACTAAATTCTTTTCCATATAAATAGATTATGGGTCTTAAATATCCTGATTTTATGTTTGAATTATTAGTAAGGTCAAAATTTATATTGGAAGCATGTATGATTTTATTACATGCTTGATTTAAATTTAATTCTTTATTTTTTAATTTTTCGTATTTAAGAATTCCAATTTTTCTATTATTTTGCATCTCATTTCCTTCTGTTTGAATCTTGTTTCTACAGATAATTGCTGCAGATAACAACCTTCTTGATATTTCAGAGTATTCAAATTCTCTAAAAACAGAAAATAGTGAGAAATCTTTCCTTCCATCTTCTTTCTCCTTTAATTTTGAAATTTCTTTACTAGCTCCAAAAATAGCAGCAAGAAAATAAAGATCATTCCACAGTAGAATAGAATTATGGGGATAGCCATCGCTTCTTAAGTAATTAAATTTTAGATCTAATTCGGACATATTAAGTTGGGGGAATTTTTTAATTTAATTTATTTCTAAATTCTTTAATTTTAAAATTTAGATTTATTTATAAAATTAAAAATTATAAAATTTAAAAATTTTATTTATAGTAAATCCTGTTTGCTACGCGCAAATCAATATATGAGAGTGAAGAGATGGTATCCCCCATATTTTTTATTGCATCAAAGGCGAATTGCGGGTTTTGTGTTAGGTTAAAATAGATGGTTGGATAGTGCGGCGTTGGAGCAGTTTGCACCTCTTCAAGTTGAGGATTGTTGTAAAGCACTGTTTGTACTGGCGCATTGATGCTATCCAAAAAATTAAATATTTCAATGAGGTGTGTGCTGTTATCGCCGAGTGGTATGTGGGATCCTATGGTTATGGAATGCAGTGATTGATCTATGACTTTATGAATGCTGTTCCCCTGCATGGACGGCGCGCTCATAAAGATGGTTCCTTGTTCATCAAACCACCAACATCCGCTATATGAAGGGGTGGGAATGGGAGTTGATGTTGCCCGTGGCGTTGGCGAGGCCTTTTTTTCATACGTACTTGATGCACTAAGAACTGTTGATGTCGCTATTGAGGTGAATGGGATGCTATTTTCTTGAGGGGTGCACCAGACGCCATATTTATCGCGTTGTTGGAGGGTAATATCCATTGATCCGCTGAAAATGTTTTTTGAAACGGTTACATTTTTTAAAAAGGGATAGGCGCTCATAATATTTTTTTTAATGGCGCTATCCGAGGTGAGAAAGATATTTTTTTTTGAAAAAAGAATTGATGATAAAAATGTGTTTGATTGCATTGTTGCCTGTACAATCGCATCAATGTGCTGCGGATCAACAGATCCATCTCCCTGTATGGAAATATTTTTAATGTCCAATAAAGAACTGCGTAATACCGCAATAGTTGCGGCAATGCATAGGATGCCAATACAGGAAAAGACAATTAATTTTATTTTTCTTTGTCGTTTGCGTCGCTCCCCTTCTCTTTTTGTTTGGAGATAATCATTCATGGGTTATGGTGTCATATCCACAATAGGGTACTAAAGCTTTTGGTATGCGAATACTGCCATTTGCTTGTTGATTGTTTTCAAGAAGCGCAATGATGGTGCGTCCCATGGCAATGCCAGTGGCATTGAGGGCGTGTGCGTACTGTGTGGTACCATCCGCTTTCTTCACTTTTGCATTGATGCCACGTGTTTGATAGTCGGTGGTGTTTGAGCACGAAGCTATTTCGCGATACGTATGCTGTGAAGGAATCCATGCTTCGATATCAAACTGTCGTGCGTCAGTGGGACCCATGTCACCAGTACAAATGGCAACGACACGGTATGGAATTTCTAATGCCGTATATATTTTTTCTTGCATTGATAACAAAAACTGATGTTCTGTTTCCGATTGCTCGGGCAAAGAAAAGGCGTAAAGTTCTACTTTATCAAACTGGTGAACTCTAAAAATACCCCGAGCATCTTTGCCGTACGTTCCTGCTTCTTGTCGAAATGCCGTTGAAAATCCGACGTATCGTTTGGGAAAATTTTCTGGTGTATGAAGTGTGTCCATACCTAACGGGCCCAAGGTGTGTTCTGCGCTACCAATGAGATACAATTGTTCTTTCTCCAAAAAATAGCGTTCTTCTCGTTGTGACGCGCTTAGTCTTCCCATTTTTTCATACACTTCAGGGCGAATCATTACGGGCGGAATAATAGCTTCAAATCCTTCGGATGACAGCATATCAAGGGCAAAGTGCAAAAGAGCTATCTCCAGAAGAGCCCCCTTTCCTTTCAGATAATAAAATCGACTTCCGGCAACTTCTGCAGCGGTTTTTACGTCGATAATGTTAAGAGCTTCTCCTAGTTGGAGGTGATCTTGGATGGGAAAATCAAATGATGGCACGGTTCCCTCTTTTTTTATTTCTTTATTTTCACGTTCATCCTTTCCCACAGGAACATCGTCAAAAGGAATGTTGGGAAATTCCAGGAGCAGTTCGTAGCGTTCTTTTTCAATGCGTCCTATGGTGTCCTCTTGTTTTTTAAGTTCTTCTTTCAATTCTTTCCCCTTTTCTATATTTCGCTCTTGTGCCGCCTTTTTTTGATGTGTTCGTATTGCTTCGCCGGTTGTCATGGCAGTACGCCATTGATCGTCTATTTTTTGAAATTGCTCAAGAAGCGCAACATCTTTGTTTCGCTTGGTTAGTCCTTGGGCAACTTTTTGAGGATTTTTGCGTATAAGATCTATATCAATCATGCACTGAGTATAAAACGAGCCTTGCTTCAAAGCAAGGAGAAATGCAAAAGATGAAATTGTATGCTATGAGTAGCAAAGGCTTTTCTTAACACGTGCTTCCTATTTCTTATCAATCTTTTTCATCGGCGGCAAAAATACCGTTTCACGAATAGGTTTTCCGGCGAGAATGGCAAAGAGTCGTTCAGAGAAGCCAAATCCGGCCGTCGGAGGCATGCCATACTCGAGTGCTTCCAAAAAATCTTCATCAAGTCGTTGCGCTTCACTGTCGCCTTTTTCACGCAAACGCATTTGGTCTTCAAATCGTGCCCGTTGATCAAGGGGGTCATTTAACTCCGAAAAACCTTTTCCAAGTTCTGTGCCATGAGCAACTACTTGAAATCGTTCCACGACGCGAGGGTCTTTATCCGAGCGTTTGGCAAGCGGCTCAATATCCACTGGCGGATTAATGAGGAATGATGGTTGTATAAGGGTGGGACGTACTGTTTTTTTATAAATAAGATCAATAAGCCGTCCCCTGCCGCTTCCTTTTGGGACTTTGATGGCAAGCTCCTTTGCGCGCTTACTAAGATCGCTTATGGTACAGGAAAGAACATTGATGCCATTTTTCTTTTTAAAAATATCGACATAGTCCAACGTCACCCATGGTTTTCCCCATGCAACAACCGTTTGTCCTTGTTTGAAAGTTAACGTGCCGAATGTTTCTTTTATAACAAACCGATACAGTTGTTGTACCAGCTTCATGAGTTGCGTATAGTCGGCGTATGCCCAATAGAATTCAAGTTGCGTGTAGTCCTGCAAATGTTCAGCATCAATTCCCTCATTGCGGAATATGCGGCCTAGCTCATATACCTTTTCAAACCCGCCGACAATCATTTTTTTAAGCGCTATTTCAAGAGATATGCGCAAATAAAAATCTTCATCGAGGGCATGATGATGGGTAACAAAGGGTTCCGCTTCAGCGCCGCCTGGCGTTGCTTCTAGTATAGGAGTTTCAACAGATAAAAATCCTTCTTTTTCAAGAAATGTGCGCGTCGCTCTCCAGAAGGTTGATTTTTGTATGAAGAGGGTGCGCGTGTCGGAATTGGTGGCGGTATCAAGGTATCGTTTCCGTAGGCGTGTTTCTGTATCAGCGATACCGTAGAAGTCAGTCGGTAATGCCCGTAGAGACTTAGTGATGATGCGAATTTTCTTGGCATCAAGGCTTTTCTCTCCTCGTTGTGTCACGTATGCTTTCCCGCAGACCTCTATAAAATCACTCGCGTCAGCTGTTTTTTTGAAAAGCGCAAAGGAATCAACGGCGTCTTTGCGAACGACAATTTGTGCTTTTCCCGAAGCATCTTCAATGTGGACAAATATGATTTTACCTTGATCTCGCACTGATTTGATACGGCCAGTGAGACAAATTTGTTTTTGTGATTTCTGCAGGGTTGTGAATGTATCAAGAAAATCATGCAAAGAAAAACTGCGCTTAACGCGTGCTGGATAGGGGTCAGCGTGCTCAGCCCTGAGTATGGCCGTTTTTTTTGTTCTGTCTCCTATTATTTCTTCTAACATGGCGATAACACGGAACTCTATTCTATCTTAAGAATGGTGTAGGATATAGTTCCTTTGGGTGTTTTTACTTGGATATGGTCCCCTACTTTTTTTCCAATAAGTTCTTTGCCGATTGGAGATATGTTTGAGATTTTGTTTGCGCTTGGATCAGCTTCTTGTGATCCGACAATGGTAAATGTACAATTTTTCTTTTGATCAGTCTGAAGCGTGATGGTTAAACCGACGCTTACTATATTTTTATTGCGCGGTTTGGTGATAATTTGGGAATTTTTAACAAGGTCTTCGAGTTGCAAAATTTCCCGCTCTACCTTCTCTTGGTCTTCCTTTGCCTGTGCGTACTCAAAATTTTCAGATAAATCTCCGAATTCTTTTGCTCTCTTGAGTCGGTCGGCGATATCAATGCGTTTCTCGGTTTTGAGAATGCGCAATGTTTCTTTTAATTCTTCTATTTTTTCTTTGCTTACGTAGTGATCAGTCATAACGTTGTTTATGTCTATATTCGTAATTTGTATAGACTCATAGGGTATGTTGTTTATGATAAAAAGTCAATGTAGGTTAGGCTTGGTGTATTTGGTGGTGTGGATATTTCCTTGTTTTTATGCGCCAGAAGACACGGATTGCATCCCATAGGGTAAGTAAGTAGCTGGTAGGTCTGACGCGCGAATCAGGATCATTTGTCCATGTGATGGGCGTTTCTTTGATGGTGAATCCCATATATTTTCCAACAGCAAGTGTTTCAAAATCAAAACCCCATCGATGAATAGTGGTATGGGGAAAAATAGCAAGCGCCGCCTGTTCACTAAAAGCTTTAAATCCGCATTGCGTATCTTTTATTCCTTGTACGGCAACTACTTGAATGATGTAATTTCCGAGAATGCCCAAGACGCGTCGATACCATGGTTGTGGTACCGCGAGTATTGATCCGGATACCGCTCGAGAACCAATGACAATGTCATACCCTTCTTTAAAATAATGTTGCATAGAAAGGAATTGATCTATGGAGGTTGCATTATCCGCATCGGTAAATAATCGTATGTCTCCTGTTGCTTCAAGCATACCTTTTTGTACCGCTGCTCCTTTGCCCTGTGTCTTACACTCAATGGTTCGAATGGTATCAACAAAAGAGGCAAAACGTTGCGCTATTTCTTTGGTGGCATCTTTTGAATTATTGTCCACGACAATAATTTCATAGCTAAAGGGTGCCCGTGATAAGTGGCGGTCTATATCAATGAGCGTTAGAGGAAGTCGATGTGCTTCATTGTATGCGGGAATAATGACTGAAAGGTATGGTTTTTTCATAGCAAAAAGTGAAGGTATGTTAGTGCGTATGATGCGATGATAATTGGGTGAGTACTTTTGTTCCTCGTTTGGTAATTGCTATGGTGTGTTCAAAATGAGCGGTCATACTCCCATCGGCGGCAGCGTAACTTTCGTCACGGTTTTGTATAATATCATCAGAAGAAACACTCAACATAGGCTCAATAGCAATAACCATACCAGGGACAAGCGTGGCCCCCGTTGATCGTTTTCCAAAATTAAAAATAACCGGATCTTCATGCAGCTCATAACCAACGCCGTGCCCCGTAAGTCCTCGAAGAACATGAAATGAACTCTTTTTTGTCCGTTGTTCTATCGCCCATCCGATATCTCCAATGGTATTTCCTTGTTTTGCCATTGCAATGCCGTCGGCAAGCGCTTGTTTTGTGGCGGCGATGAGTTTGCGTGTTGTTGGTGATGTGGGGCCAACGGTAACGGTGATTGCCGCATCGGTATACATGCCTTCGTAAATAACTCCCGCGTCTATTTTGAGCACATCCCCATTTTTCAGGGTATAATTTTTAGGGATACCGTGCACCACCGTTTCGTTAAGTGAGGTGCATAGTGCCGCCGGATAAGGATGTCGTGCTCCTTCCGGTTGGTAGCCTAAAAATGCGGGTTGAGCGTGATGCTCCTTAATGAATGATTGGGCGAATGCGTCTAAGTCCAGGAGATTAACTCCTTGTTGTGTGCGCTGCTCTAATGCATGGAGCATATGCGCAAGAATCGCTCCTGATTCTTCCAAAATTGCTATTTCACTCTCCGTCTTTAAAAGTTTCATGTATATGTTTAAGAAGTGTCGCTAATATTTTGTAGGGAGGCAAGGCTCCATTTATTACTCTAACAGGAACACCTTGTACCTGCATTTCTTGTATAATTGGTTCGGTTTTTTCACGATACTCTTTAAATCGTACGGCAATAATATTTGGATCATCAAGTGTGCGGCGGTACACCTTTCCTCCGCAGAATGGGCATGCACTCAGATGCACTCCTTTGGGCAATGTTGCGGTGAGGATGGGGGTGCCGCATACCGAACACATGAGTCGGTTGCTGTTTCTTTTGAGGGATTCCTTCTCGCTAACTTTAAGGAGAAATGAAGCGATATTCTTTTCTCCGTAGTGTTTTTTTAGGAGGTGTATGAGTCCCGTATCGCCACCTTTACCAAATGCTTCCTGGTATGTGCGCGGATTTGAGCTAAAAATAATACTTTCATTATTGCGGGCAAGATCCTTTACTTTTTTTGAAATAACCGACATAACAAACGATGTGCTCATCAGTTCGCCGTGTTCGAAATGTTCTTGTTCTTGAAGGATTTTTTTATTCTTTTTATTTTTGGGATCGTAAATGATTTGCTCAAGCACCCTTCCGGCGTTGAAGTGGTACATACCTAGTTTTTCGGCGAGCAAAATCCCCTGCGTGCTTTTACCAGCGCCAGGGTGTCCGAAGATAATAATTGCTTTCTTATGGTAGGTGTGCTGTTTCATGCGAAGGAAAGGTTTATTCAAACCCTTCGTACTCTCTCATGATGAGTTGTGCATTGATTTGTCGCAAAACTTCTAAGGCAACTGATACCACGATAAGAAGTGCGGTACCACCAATAGAAACGATAGAAATGCCGGTAATAATGGTGGTGACGTTAGGTAATATGGCAATAAGACCAAGGAAGACTGCTCCCCAGAGCGTAATGCGAGAGATTATTTTTCCTAAATGTATTGATGTTGGATCACCGGGACGAATACCTAAAATAACTCCTCCGGAACGTTGGAGATTTTTTGATCGGAA
>JAJXYJ010000018.1 GCA_021780615.1 bacterium
TCTCACGGACAGCCGATACAAATATCGTTTAATTGGAGGTTTATTCTTGATGGTATTAAAAATATTAAAGCACCATCAGTACGTATTGGATTAAATAGTGAACACAAACCAAGTGTTATTCAAGCGCCCGATGATGATTCATTCCTCTATGTGCTTACTTCTATAAAATCAGGGTAACATAAAAAAACCGGCAAAAGCCGGTTTTTTTATGTTTAAATATTATTTTTTATAAACTATTAAATCTACTGTGGAGCAAGAGCTGGTGTTGATGTTACTGTGTTTGTGGTTGCGCAATTTTGATTGTAGCTTTGTGTGAAGTTGGGAATATTTTGTCGTGCCCAATTAAGCACTGGTTGTTCCCAATTATTAAATTGCGGATCAGATGATGGTGGTGGTGGGAAAGGAAGTTGTTGTTGAGGATTGTTTTTATTAATGTAGTAGAGAATGGTATGAATTTGTGGACATGATTTTCCATCAGCTCCCGCGTAGAAAATATCTTGTCCGTTAAGCATGGGAATAGACGAAGAAACGGGATTGGGGGATGGAAAAGATGCGGGGGGATATGTGTTAATAATACTCTTCATAAACGCGCTCCACATAGGAAGTGCTGCCAAAAGACTACTCCCCTGTTGTTTCATAGGGGTATTATCGCTGTTTCCTGCCCATACACCAACGGTAATGAATGGAGTGTAGCCAATGGTCCATGCGTCCCGATAATCGTTTGTAGTGCCTGTTTTAAGGGCTACCTGATAGCCATCAAATTTAGTAAGTGCAAGGCTTGCTTGAAAAAGTGGTTGGCGGAGATCGGCGCTTGAAAGTATTTGATTGAGCATGCGTACATATTGTGGATCGATAACTTTCTGTGGGTGATCGGTGTAGTTTTCATATGTTTTTCCCGTACTGTCTTCAATATGAAGAATGAATGATTGAGGATGAAGTGTTCCATCTTGAGCAAAGGCGGAATATGCCTGTACCATTTGAGCGAGAGTCACCTCTCCTCCACCTAACACCAAGGAGAGTCCATAACGCGATGGGTCGGTAAGCGTGGTAATACCAAATTTTTGAGCGGTTGCAATCGCATTTTGGATACCAACTAGATAGAGTAATTTTACCGCTGGTACATTTACTGATTGGGCAAGTGCTTCTTTAAGTGACATGGGGCCAGTGAACGTTCCTTCAAAATTTTGAGGAGTATAATCATATTTCGGATTTCCCGTGGTATTAAAATTTGTTTCAACGTTAAAGAGAATAGTGTCGGGTGTGTATCCTTTTTCAAAAGCAGTAAGATATACAAATGGTTTAAAGGATGATCCTGGTTGGCGGAGTCCTTGTGTGGCAACATTAAAGTTTCCATCAATAGCGGTGTTAAAATAATCAGCCGATCCAACAAGCGCAAGAATTTGTCCTGTTGTTGGGTCTTCGGCAACAAGAGCTCCGTTTTTTCCTCCGTATAATTGTGTGTCACGTTGCACGCCTTCGGTGATTGCTTTTTCTGCAAGTTGTTGCGTATTCCAATCAAGTGTGGTTATTACCTTAAGTCCCCCATGATCAACAACATCTTGTCCGTAGGTGTTAATAAGATAATCACGCACCATCATAGAAAAGTGAGGCGCTTTAATAACACCAATATTTTCAGGTAAGAAAGTGATTTTTTCATGAAGAGCCTCTTGAAGTTCTTGATCGGTGATAAAGCCCAATTTTGACATCTGTTCAAGTACAAAATTTTTACGATCCATGAGATCGCTTACGTGTGATCCCCATGGCGAATAGTATGAAGGGGCTTGAATGAGTGCGGCGAGTGTCGCGGACTGAGCGATGGTAAGGTCAACTGCATTTTTTCCAAAAAAGCGAGTACTGGCAGATTGAATGCCGTAACTATTGGATCCGTAGTTGATTTGATTGATGTAAAAATTAAGAATTTGATCTTTTGAATATTCTTGCTCAATCCAATATGCCAGGACGAGTTCTTTTATTTTGCGGGTAATTGTTTTTTCTGGAGAAAGAAAAACGTTTTTTACTAACTGCTGAGTGATGGTTGATCCCCCTTGTATAAATTGTCCATGTATAACATCGGTAATAAGTGAACGAATGAGACTCTTCCAATCGAGAGCTGAGTGTTGATAAAATTGTTGATCTTCAACGGCAAGCGTTGCCTGTTTTACGTACGGCGGCAATGTATTGGCGTCGACAAGTGTTCTGTTTTGATCGCCGTGTATTTCATAAAGGAGCACGGTGCCAGTACGGTCATATATTTTTGTTGATTGTGTTGGTTGAAATGAGGTGATTTTTTCAGGATGGGGGAGGTTATTAATAATTTGAATAAATTCAATAACACAAAAAATTGCGATTGCTAAAAATGCTATAAAGATATACAAAAGCCATCGTCGCCGTTTGCGAGGGTGATGTGGTTGAGTGTTAAATATAGGGTGGTGTGGTGTTAGGGAAGTCATATTATATAAAGATAAACAAAAAACCCACACAAAGAAAGGGTGTGGGTTTTTTATAATGTGAGTTGGTGACGTTACTCCCCTTCCTCTTCTTTGCCTTCATCGTCGGTAGATTCGTCATCCTCATCTTCAGAATCATCATCGATGAAATCATCATCGTCACCGTAATCAAGATTTTCATCCTCTACTTCCTCTTCTTCTGTAGCATCTTCTTCTTCGTAATCTTTTTCTGCATGTAATGCATCGAGAACAAATGATGGTAATGTTCGTGAAGTTTTTGTTGTCATGGTAAAAATAAATAATATTGCGACCTGTACACCCTTGCGAGTGCAATGCATAAACTATATCGTACAGGCTATTGTTGTCAAATGGTGTGTGTGGATGAATTTACAAGGAATGGTGCCGTTCTTTTGTTGCGGTATATCCGGCAATAAGCGCGATGGCAAGTGCGTCAAAAACATCATCAGGAACATGGGCGAATGTAGGGGGGAGATGGAGCGTTCCTTGCACCATGCGAGTGATTGATTTTTTATCAGCGGATCCATATCCGGTCATCCCCTGCTTTACTTCAAGGGGAGTAAATTCGTAGAGAGGAATATTATACTGCGCAATACAAAGTGCGATAACGCCTCGCGACTGAGATACGTCAGTTGCGGTTTTTATATTTTTACCAAAGAATAATTTCTCCATTCCTACGACATCAGGGCAATGGTGTTTAAAGAGAGTATGACACTCATCATAAAGCTCTTTGAGGCGTTGGTGATTGTGGGAGGAGGTGACTGAAAAAATACCCCCATCAATAAATGTTGCCGATTGAGCGTGAAATTCAATAACGCCATATCCTGCGCGAGTACTCCCCGGATCAATACCTATAATTTTCATAAAGATGTCTCATCCTGGGTGAGCGGTGTGTTGGTGTATAAATGAGAAACGTCACTGTGTTCATCAAGGGCGTCCATAAGTGCAATAAGAGTTTCTTGTGTTTGGGGAGAAATGTCTTGTATGAATTTTGCATGATACTCCCCTTCCTTAAAATCAAATGACCACATAACGCTACCGGGGTCAGCCCATTTTCCGTGATGGTCGGAAAGAATTTTTTTAATCTCTGCAACGGTACGATTCCGATTGTCTGTGTGGGCTTGTACAAGAATCGCGGTGCCATTGGGTCCGTATGCTTCTATGATAAGTTCATCAATAAGATTTTTTGACTCTTGTGACTTTTTAATGGCGCGTTCAATATTTTCCATGGGAACATTGTGTTCGCGTGCTTGGTCTATTGCTGAACGTAGAGATGGATTAAATTGTGGATGAGGATCTTTCTGTGCCGCAACAGTAATGGCTCTGAGGAGTTTTGAAAAGAGAGTGCTGCGTCGCTGATCAGTGACGGCCTTTTTTTCTTTTATTTGAGACCATTTATTATGTCCAGACATAGTGTTGGAGAGATTAAGTATCACCATCATATCCGCCAAAAGAGAAAAATGAAACATTGACAGATTTATATTATGTGTTGTGTATATTTTTATAACGACGCAATGTATGACCTGTGTCCCACAATTCTATTGCGATAGCATCAAGGCGATATCCATTCCTAGAAAGATCAGGATGTTTATTTGCATACCACTGTGAAATTTTTGAAAACAAATTTATTTTTCTATAAGTAAGGTTATGTTCCGGAATATAGGGTTTTAAATTAGTATACTCTTCCGGATTTTCCGGAATGGGTGTGGAGAACTGTGGATAACTTTCCGGAAACAAAATAATGGATAATGATGATTGATTGAGGGTTTTAACTTCTGAAAAAACTAAGGTTTTATCTATGTCTTTTGAGATTATGTCAATTTCACCAAATTTAGTCATAAAGTTTCTGTCGATAATTTTATGACCAATACCCTCAAGATATCCACAGGCGATTTCCTCACCAATCATTCCAATTACCTTATTTTTTATCATATATAAAATATATATAAGTGGAAATTAGAAATCAATTTTTTATAGGATGCTTTTATTGAATTTTCTTTAATTTTTGTACCAAATGTTTCACGTGAAACATTTGGTACAAAAATAGGGCCTAAATATGATATAAAATGTTTCACGTGAAACATTTTATATCGTTTTGAGTCTGGCAATGGAGTCTGGCAACTTTTGTATGTATAGATTTTAAGCCATTTTTTAGTTTCCGGACTTATTTTGTTGCCAGATATGTTTCACACTATGTTTCACACACAAAAAAGAATAGGTTTTAAGCTGTATGTGAATAATTTCATCCACAATTATAATATTTATATTGCCAGACTCATTCCGGATTATTTTAAAAAGTAAGATTTTATGTATGTAGTTTTAAAATATTGCTAAAAAACATCTTTTGTGTGAGAATGGCAAAATGCTTATAGACGATGTAAAGGTAAAAATAAAAGGAGGAGATGGTGGAAATGGTGCTGTTGCTTTTAATAAAAATCTAATGGAACTTGGTCCAGCGGGAGGAAGCGGGGGAAATGGCGGTGCGGTATATATAGAAGGATCATCTGATATTAGTCTTTTAAATCAATTTAGATTTAAAAAGAAAATAGAGGCAGAGGATGGCCAAGATGGAAGGTCTCAATTTCGAGATGGAAAAAGGGGAGACGACATGATATTAAAAGTTCCCGTAGGAACAATTGCACATAATATAACAACGGGAAGTAGCGAAGATGTGACGCATGTAGGTCAACGCATTTGTGTTGCTCATGGAGGAAGAGGAGGGAAGGGGAATTTTCTTTTTAGGTCATCGACCAATGTGAGTCCAAAAGAATTTGAAGAAGGGAACCTTGGCGATGTATATGAATTTAGATTTGAATTAAAATATATTGCCGATGTAGGAATTGTGGGACTACCGAATGTGGGGAAATCAAGTCTTTTAAATGAATTAACAGATGCAAAGAGTAAGGTTGCAAATTATCAATTCACCACACTGGAACCAAACCTTGGCACGTATTATGAATTGATACTGGCTGACGTGCCGGGACTTATAGAAGGAGCTTCGGAAGGGAAGGGATTGGGGGATCGATTTTTACGGCACATTGAACGCACGAAGGTGTTGTTTCATTTAGTGTCTGCGGAGTCTGATGATGTGTGGCATGATTACCGTGTGGTGCGTGATGAGTTGAGTGCATACAATGCAGCGTTGGGGAAAAAAGAAGAATATATATTTTTAAGCAAGAGTGATGATGTTCCCATTGATGATCTTCATAAAAAAATAGCACTATTTAAAAAACATAAAAAAAATATAGTGCCGCTATCCATTCTTGATGAGGAGAGCGTAAAGAATGTTACGATAATACTGAATCATCTTCAGGAGAAAAAGATTGCTAAGAAATAATTGTATACAGTCTAATATACGAATATATAATATATTTATCTCCATAAAAACCGCCCTTAAGCGGTTTTTATGGAGCACAAACAGATTTAGCGGATGGTGCGTGCAAGATTCTCGGCCTGGCTTAAAAGATTTTTTACCTCATTAATTCCCGTATCCCAAAAGGATGGTGTGGCGATGTCGAGATTGAGTTTTTTAAATATGTCATAAGGGGAACTGGAAAGACCTGTGGACAAAAATTCTTTCACATGGGAGATGTAGGTTGGATCTCTGCGTACTGAGGCTTGTAGTGCTTTTGAAATAAGAAGTCCGCTTGCATAGGAATAATTGTAAAAGAAAGATCGGATGTGCGTCCAATGTATCCACCAGCGTTGAGAGCCTTCTGATTGAATGACACTACGTCCCATGTAGGCGGCCATATGTTTTTTAAATAGTAAACCAATGTGTGTGCTAGAAATATATCCGGTGGCGCGAAATGTTGTATGTAATTCTTGTTCAAATTGATAGCAAGCAATTTGACGGAAGATGGTGGAAATATCTCCATTTAATTTCTCCATAATAAGGGTGAGAGCGAGGTTGTCATCGGCGTCACGCATGAGTTCTTCAAATACAAAGTCTTCCATAAAAGTACTTGCGGTTTCCGCTGTAGCTAGCGTTGTGCCGAACGTGAGAGCGTTCTGGTGACGCTTCATGAGTTCATCATTAATACCATGTCCCAATTCATGAGCGAAGGTAAGTACATCATGAAGAGTGTTGGTGTGGTTAAGAAGAATGTAGACCGGCTGAGCAATGGTTCCGTGAGTACAAAACGCTCCGCCGGATTTTCCTTTTTGCGGAAAAACATCCACTCGGCGCTGTGCCATAAATGACTCGTAGATAGTCAGAAATGAAGGGTCGAGCTGTTTCAGAACGCGCTTTATAATGTCCATCGTTTCTTCAAATGAATACGTTGTGCGGGTGGTGACAAATGAGAGGGGAACATTGCGTTCATGATATGCAAGACGTTGCACATGCATTAATTTTGCTTTTAGGCGATAATAGCGGTGTGAGATGGCGTATGTTTTTGATACAGCATGTACAAGGGCATCAACAATGGGTGTTTCAATATCATCACTCATATGGCGTGAAGTATCAGGACGGGGGAATGCACGCAAATCATCAACTGTTTTTTTGTGGGAAAGAATTGCATTTAACTCCGCTTCAGCAACTGGTTCGTATGATTGGAGAATGTCATTAAGAGCTTGCGCCGCACTGTCCCGAGTTGTTTTTAAGGGGTCGCTGGTGAGTGAAGTGATTTGGCTAAAATTCTTTTGCAGTACTCCTGACGGTGTATGAATCGGCCGTTCTTGCCAAGAAAGTAGGGACGAGGTCATGCGTACCCAATCGCCGTGTGCTGAGGCGTTGGTGAGTGTGAGGATTTTTTCCTCGGGCGCTGAGAGGAGGTGGGGTGCTTCAGCAAAAAGACGAGCAAGAAAATGTTTATAAGGAACACACGCCGCGCTTGCAAGCATTTTTTTCTGCATAGATGGGGAGATGTGGGCGATGCGGTAGGTGAAAAAAAGGACAAGGTTTTGCATGCGGGAACCGAATTCTTCTGCGCGGTGAAAGCCAGCTTTTGTTGTGGGATCTTGATTGTTTTGTTGCGTGCATAACCAGAAGTAGTATCCAGTATTTCCCTCAAATCCGTACGTACGCTGAAGGCGTTCATAATCATCAAGCGCTTTACGCAGAATACGCGGAGAGGAAAGATAGTCTGTCCGTGGTTCCCATTTCTTTTTAAATAAATGCCACGCGCGAGATATGGTTGCTTGTTCACGCGGCATTGTTTGAGGTGATCCAAGGGACGTGAGATTCCAGGTATATTTTTTTACAGATTGTTTGTCCATAAAGATGGGTATGGCTATATAATATTAATGGTGCAAGGGGAAAGATTTTAGATGTGTTACCTATATTTCTTCATACCTCCAGTTTATATAGAATCAGCAATGTCCGCAATTTCTTGTATGCGGATGGCGATGGGATGTGGGGGTACCTTACATAAGTGATTATAAGAGGTGTTGGTTTGTTGTATGTTGGTGGGTAATTATTTTTTTTCGTGATCGCCATTCCAAGGCAATGAGTAGAATAATAATCACATCAACAAAGGCGATAATAACTAAAAGAAGTGATGATGTTATATACGCTTGCCACAATTGATAGAAGAGGAGTGCGGTTAAAACAACTAATGCAACGGGGAATGCCCAAAAACGTTCTCTCCATAATTGTACCGAAAGGAATATTTTTATAATGCCGCGAGTGAGTGCATATATTGCAATAGCAGAAACAACTTGAATTGAGAGAGTGTTGGATGTATGCAGGGCGAGCGTTGCAAAAAAGTCATGGGGATCTTCACCAAGTTCTCGGGTTGCCAATAGACGCAGTAGGGCAGGAATCGTTCCTGATGGTTCAAGTATTAAAAATATGCCAAATACCAATTCAGCGACTCCGTCAACTCCCTTAATAATAATACCAATATCAAAAAAGAGATGAATGCGTTTTTGTGCGGACGGGCTATGGATGCGTGATAGCATGCACATAGTATATATGCTTTAGAGCTTCTGTGAAAATAGTTGCTATCGAAGAGGTGTAAGAAGCGCAAAATAAAAACCCCCACGTCAATGTGCGGCGTGGGGGTTTTATAATGTGGACCCTGTTAGAAATCATTGAAACAAAGCAGCTCAATAATAACTTGGAGTGTTTTATTTAAAATAACTATTTGAAAATTGTTATATAGATTTCTAACAGGGTGGACCCCGTTAGAGTCAGTTGGAACCATTTTGGAAGAATTAAAATTATAGAACCAGACAGAGCTCTTTATTAAGGGGGATTGATTTGTAAATTTCAACACAAGACTCTAACAGGGTGGACGCTATAGGATTCGAACCTATGACCTCTTCGGTGTAAACGAAGCGCTCTAACCAGCTGAGCTAAGCGTCCACTTTAAGCGGGATTGCGATTTGTTGCTAAAAATTTTTAGACAAATCGGGAATAACCGAGGCGCTCTACCAGGCCGCCTGTCCCGTTTCCGCTTTGAGCGGATAGGGGGAAGCTAAGCGTCCAAGTACCGGCTTGTTATAGCAAAAATAAAGGTGTTGAGCAAGTTGTGTAAAATTTATTTTTGCTGATCTTCGGGGACGCTGGTTCCGTTGAAGGAGTAAAATACTTTGGTAATAATTTTTTTAATATAGAGTTGGAAAAGGATAATAAGAACAATAACGCCTGCGATGAAGATGCCCACACGCTCAAGTCCATATCGAAAAAGTTGTGTTTGGTCGGCAAAAACATATCCAATGGAAAGATATAAGAGCGGCCAGGCGATAGCGGCAATAAGAGAGTATCGCATGAGCCGTTGTAAACTGACTTTAATATAACCAATGGAAACAAGAATAACGCGGTTAAAATTCCATGCGAATTTTGAAAAAACAATAAAGATGCCGGCAAAACGTTCCATACGTTTCATGGTTGCGGATATTTTTTCAAGATTAAAACCAAGGTATCTTTTTTTCTGTAGTTGTCCGAGGCGATTGCCAATTTTCCAAAAAAGAACGTCATGAATGAGTGTGGCAATAAATGCCACAATGAATACTTCGTAGAAGTGTATATTTTTTTCTCTACTAATGAGCGCGCCAGTAAAGAGGAGTGTGAGATCTCCTTCGATAAACATGGCGATAAAAAAAGCTCCGTAAAAGAGTATGGGGTAATAGTGGTGGAACCAGGTGAGCCATTCCATATCTACGTAGCATAACTGAAGAGGCGCTGATTTTCAATTTCTCATGGTTGAAAACATATGATAAAAAGTATAGAGTAAATCCGGAAAACAGTACTTGCGCCTATATCTGCCTCATCGGCAGATAGGGCTCAGTTTCTGTGGAATAACATTTGTTAGCATAGTGTATATGCGCCCATAGCTCAGCTGGTAGAGCAACCGTCTTATACACGGTCGGCCCTAGGTTCGAATCCTAGTGGGCGCACATAACAAAAAAACACCCTGCGGTGTTTTTTGTTATGTGGTGTCCCAGGGATTCGAAGCAGAGGGGGTCGGGGAACAGCGGTTCCCCGTGTCGGAAAAAGCCCCGAGCTTGTCGAAGGGCGTCAAAAAACCGAGGGTTTTTTGGGAGGAACGAAGTGACGACGTGAGACTCCTAGTGGGCGCACATAATAAAAAACACCTTGCGGTGTTTTTTATTTAACTTAAGCGTGTTTTTATACGATCGCCTGAGGAATGATTTTAAACTTTTCAATCAATGCATCAAAACTTTCTTTTTCTATAGTTTCTTTCTCCATAAGTTCGTGGGCAATGGCATCAAGTGCCTTGCGATTTTTTGTGAGAACACTTTTAGCAAGAGCGTACGCTTTTTGAATAATGCCTTCGACTTCTTTATCTATTTCTGCGGCAACCACATCGGAATAGTTTCTTTCATTTGAAATCTCCTTTCCTAAAAAGATGAGCTCTTGCGTTTTACCGAAGGTGATAGGGCCAAACTTGCTCATACCATATTTTGTCACCATGCGGCGAGCGATTTCGGAAGCGACCGAAAGATCGTTTGAGGCACCGGTACTTAAATCTTTAAACACCATTTCCTCGGTGGTGTATCCGCCAAAGGTAACAGCAAGGTCGGCGAGAAATTGTTTGCGGGTGCGCAAGTAACGGTCTTCGGCGGGAAGTTTGAGGGTATAACCGCCAGCTTGTCCGCGAGCAATGATGGATACTTTGTGCACCGGATCGGCATCTTCCAAGCTTGCCGCAATGAGTGCATGACCTGCTTCGTGATATGCGGTTATTTCTTTTTCTTTTTGATTAAGTACGCGTGACCGTCGTTCAGGACCCAGGAGTACTTTTTCTATGGATTGATATAAATCTTCTTGGTCAATAATTTTCTTTCCCTTGGTGGCGGCTAATATTGCCGCTTCATTCATAAGATTGGCAAGATCAGCACCAGAAAATCCTGGGGTGCGAACGGCAATCGGTCGGAGGTCGACGGTTTTTTCAAGTACTTTGTTACGGCTATGGATTTTTAAAATAGCTTCGCGATCATTAATGTCAGGAAGATCCATGACAACACGCCGATCAAATCGTCCAGGGCGCAAGAGCGCTGGATCAAGAATATCGGGACGGTTTGTGGCGGCAAGCACAATGACCTGCGCTTCTTTTTCAAAACCATCCATTTCAACCAAGATTTGATTGAGTGTTTGTTCGCGTTCGTCGTGACCACCTCCTAATCCCGCCCCACGTTCGCGGCCAATAGCGTCTATTTCATCAATGAAGAGGATGGCAGGGGCGGCTTTTTTTGCGGTCATGAACGCATCACGAGTACGCGAGGCACCAACGCCGACAAACATTTCAACAAACTCTGATGCGGAAATGTGGAAGAAGGGGACTTGTGCTTCACCGGCAACCGCGCGTGCCAAGAGTGTTTTTCCCGTGCCCGGTTGTCCGAGCAGGAGTACGCCGCGAGGAATCTGCGCTCCGACATCAAGATATTTTTTAGGATTTCGTAAAAAATCAACCACCTCCATTAATTCTTGCTTTGCTTCAGAAAGACCAGCGACGTCGGCAAAGGTGATGCGATCTTTGAATGGGGTAAAGAGTTTTACGTTTGATTTGCCAAAATTGAATGCCGCCGAGGCGCCTGAACGGGCTTGGCGGAGAGTAAACCAAAAGAAGAGGCCGATGATAATAAGTGGAATGAGTGTGGGAAATAAAATACCCGCCCAAAACTGAAAACCGGAATTATCCTGTATTTCCAGAGGAATTTTTATGAGCTTTGTTTGATCGACATTGTAATTGTGGAGCGTATCAGAAAGACTTGCGTCTGATTCTTTTTGAGTAGTTCCCAAAGAGTTATCGGTAAAAGTGACGTGAATAGTATCACCCTGTACAACGATACGTTGGACCGTGCCCGCATTAATATCGGCGGCAAGTTCATTGAGGGTGATATTTTTTTCCTGCGGGGCAGGAGAGTAGAACGAGCTAAAAAGCACGATAATACCCGCGAATGCCAGAAGGATGATGAGTAAATTTTTAATTGACGTGCGAATCATTTTTTTCATACGAATGTTATTATAGTACAAAACGGGAGTAATTTACATAATAAAAAGAAAGAAAGCAACAACAATAAACGACAAACAAAAAACAGTCTAGAATCAAAGACTGTTTTTTGTTTGTTTATGATAGATGTCAGTGTATTATTTTTTGAGTTTCAAGATGATTCTTTTTTCTGTCGGCTTGAGCGTGGTTATGTTAAACGTAAGAACCTTGCCGATTTCAAGTTCTTTTTTCATGGCATCCGGACTCTCAAATTCGGAAATATGAATAAGGCCTTGCAGGTCATGTCCAAGGGCAATGAGTGTGCCAAATGGATTAAATTTCATTACTACTCCTTCCACATCTTGATTGACCTGGAAGTATTTTTCGGCGTCATCCCATGGATTTACCTTAAGTGCCTTAAAGGAAAGGGACACCTTGCCGTCTTTAATCTCAATAATTTTTGCGCGCAATACATCGTTTACTTTCACCACTTCTTTGGGAGAATCAATGAGTTTGTGGTCGATTTCTGAGATATGGACCAAGCCTTCAATGTTTGGATCTTCAACGAGGCGGACAAACACGCCGAAATCGGCAATGCCTGATACCACCACATCAACAACAGATCCTTCCTTATAGTTTTCAAGGCTCTTACGAACACTTTCTCCGGTTACTTCTTTTTCCGATAAGATGAGTTTCTCATTTTTAGGATTAAAGTCTAGTACCCGCACCGAAAGTGATTGTCCAACAAACTTCTTGAGTTCTTCAAGAATCTTATTTTTATTGCCATCTTCTACGTGGGGGTAGTTCTCGGTGCTGAGTTGAGAGACGGGAATAAATGCACGAACGCCATTAATCTCAGTCATGAGTCCACCACTGTTAGCGGCGCTAATTTTTACCGGGAAGGTTTCTCCCGCATCTTTAAGGCGTTTGATGTCCTGCCAGTTCTGTTGACGCATTGCTCGAACCAAGGATAGTTCGGTGTACCCTTCATCATTTTCTGCGCAGACAATGGTGGCGGTAATAGTGTCGCCAGGTTTGAGACTTTTTATGATGTTTTGTGCATTGGCAAACTCAGATCCATACACAATGCCGCTTCCTTTTCCTTCCACGTCAAAGTAGGCAATACGTCCTTCGCGAGCAAGAAGAGTTGCTTCCATGGTATCACCATCTTTTATGGGAACGGTGAGTTGAGGGTTGCTTCTCAAAATTCGCGCCAAGGGGTGTATTTTTTTTGATTCATCAATTATGTTTTGAGACATATGCTTGTTTGCTTGTTCTGTCTAGATCGTATGCGCGGTTCTACCGTCGCGCCTGCAGGGTACCAGAAACAACGTTGCAAATCAAGGGAAGATATGAGAAAATGAGGCATACAAAGAAAAAATGGCGCAATGTAAAGCATTCATAAACGGCTCATTGCGATGTTGGAGATGGTGTGGCATAACTTTTAATTTTAGATTTTTAATGTACTGATATGATTATTTCATGGTATGGAGAGGGGTGTTTTAAAATTCAACATGGCGAACGGGTACTGTTAGTAGACCCACCTGAAAAGTCATCTGGCTTGACTACTCCTCGTATGCAAACCGATGTGATTATTCGGACGCTGGTGCCGTGGCCCTTTGAAGACAATGAGGCTCGCGATGGAGAAATGGTGTATGGCGCCGGAGAGTATGATATTCAAGGTATTGTTATCAAGGGGTTTGCTTTAAATGATGAATCAGGAGAACAATTTATAAAAACGGCATATGTCATTACGGTAGATGATGTTCGTATTGGCATAGCGGGGCATGTGAGTCAGACCCTTCCACCGGCGGCCGCGGAAAGTTTTGAGGAATTGGATGTACTCATTGCTCCAGCAGGAGGAGAGCCATTTATGAGTCAAGAGGCAGTTGTGCGTATGGTAAAACAATTAAATCCCAAAGTATTCATCCCGTCCTTCTATAAAATTCCGGGCCTGAAACGATCCGCAAAGGATATTAAGCCAGTACTGGAAGAATTTAACGGAGAAGCATCATCGCAGGATAAATTTGTGTTTAAAAAGAAAGATATCGCCGACATAAAAAAGACCACGTGTGTATGTTTGCACGTATAAAAGAAGGCATTCAATCAATCCAATCTGGCAGCCCAAAGACTCAGCGCATGTGGCTGTGGGTGGTGTCGTTGGCACTATTTGTGATTGTGGTTCTTGCATGGCTCCTCTTTTTTCATTATCCTGTGGACACAACCGGATCGTTAACAGCATCGAGTACAAATCCATTTTCTGAGTTATTAAAACATGTGGATAGCCAATTTCATGCAATGACGGATGCAGTAAATCAAGGGATGAATGTCATCCAGGGAGTAGCTTCATCGTCGGTAATATTGTATGCTAGCTCAACAACACCTGAGGGAAGTACGACGCCGACACTGAGTAGTCCCTCTCTGGAATCAGTTACATCATCAACAACGCACTAACACACCGTATTTGGTATGAAGGAAAAAAAACAGCAAACGCCATCGCCACAAGAAGATTCAACACAAGCAGTGACATCGGAAAATCAACATATTACCGATACAGAAATTACCGCTGAGCTTGAAAAATCGTATATCGACTATGCCATGTCGGTTATTGTGGCGCGCGCACTTCCTGATGTGCGTGATGGATTAAAGCCGGTGCATCGGAGAATTTTATGGGCAATGTGGGATAGCGGACTCACGCACAGTGCGAAATATCGCAAATCAGCAAACGTTGTTGGTGAGGTGTTGGGAAGATACCATCCGCACGGCGATTCATCGGTATATGACGCCATGGTGCGCATGGCACAAAGCTTTTCATTGCGCTACCCCCTCATTGAAGGTCAGGGAAACTGGGGATCGGTTGATGGTGATAACGCGGCGGCAATGCGGTACACAGAGTGTAAACTTTCAAAAATAGCCGAAGAGATGCTGACCGACATTGAAAAGGAGACTGTTGATTTTATTCCTAACTATGATGGCACGCGTCTTGAGCCACTCGTACTGCCCTCAAAAATTCCACAACTGTTATTAAATGGAACGGTTGGTATTGCGGTGGGTATGGCAACTGACATTCCTCCCCACAACCTTGGGGAAGTGACGAGCGCTATTCAATATCTTATTCAAAAACCATCGGCGACTGTTGCTGATCTTATGGGATTTATTAAGGGGCCTGACTTTCCAACGGGGGGGATTATTTATGATCAAAAAAATATCGTTGAAACGTATAGCACGGGACAAGGATCCATTACGTGTCGCGCGCGCGCAGAGATTGTTGAGCGCAAGGCGGGACAATTTAATATTGTTATTTCAGAAATTCCCTATCGTGTAAACAAGTCAGATCTTATACAAAAAATCGCTCTCTTAGTGGGAGAGAAAAAACTGGAAGGAATAAAAGATTTGCGTGACGAAAGCGATAAAGACGGACTCTCTATTGTTGTGGAATTGAAAAATGACGCCGCACCGCAAAAGATTTTAAACCAACTCTTTAAACTGACAGAACTTCAAAAGGACTTTCATTTAAACATGATCGGACTCGTGGGCGGACTTCAGCCGCAGCTGCTTTCTATTAAGGATGTGTTGGAGCAGTATGTGGCGCATCGCAAGCAAGTGGTCCGCCGGCGCACTGAATTTGATTTAGCACGTGCCAAAGAGCGGGCGCATATTCTTGAGGGTTTTGTGAAAGCATTGGATGTTATTGATGCAGTGATTGCGACCATTAAAAAATCAAAAGACAAAGACGACGCGCATACAAACTTGATGAAGAAGTTTGATTTTAGTGATGTGCAGGCAACCGCTATTTTGGAAATGCGCCTACAAACACTCGCATCCCTTGAGCGGCAAAAAATTGAAGATGAATTAGCCGAAAAGAGACAGCTCATCAAAGATTTGGAATTTATCTTGTCAGCAGATAAAAATATTTTGCATGTGGTAGAAGAAGAGCTGGCGGAGATGAAAGAAAAATATGGCGATGATCGTCGTACGGGCGTTGTGGGTACGGGATTAACCGAATTCAAAGACGAAGATTTGATTGCTGATGAGGATGTCATTATCACTCTTTCTTCGAGTGGCTACATTAAGCGATTAAACCCCAATATTTATAAAGTGCAGCACCGCGGCGGCAAAGGACTCATTGGCTCTGATGTGAATGATGATGATTTTTTGACGCATTTGGTGTCGGCGCGGACACACGATAACATTCTCTTTTTCACCGATTCAGGAAAAGTTTTTCAAACAAAGGTGTATGAAATTCCCCAAGGTTCGCGCACTGCAAAAGGAAAAATTATACATAATTTTCTCGACATTCCTTCAACAGAAACGGTAAAAGCGTTTGTGACCTATAACGCCAAAACATCGGATGCAAAGTTTTTGGTTATGGCAACGGCACAGGGGGTTGTCAAAAAAACTCCGCTTGAAGATTTTGCCAATGTGCGGCGCAACGGGATTATTGCTCTGAAATTAAAGCCAGGTGATGCCCTTAAGTGGGTCATGTCTTCGTCAGGCAAAGACGATGTGTTGTTTGCCACGGCGCTGGGGCAAGCGATTCGATTCAAAGAATCACAGCTACGTCCCATGGGCAGAGCGGCTGCGGGGGTGCGGGGTATGCGCCTAAAGAAAAATGATTACCTCATTGGCATTGATATGGTGCGCAAGGGTGGCAGTGAGGAGTCGCGCATGAATGAAAAACATAAACTATTAGTCATGACGCAAAAAGGATTTGCCAAGCAGACACTGTTGGCAGAATACAAGATACAGTCGCGCGGGGGACAAGGTATCCGAACCGCAAAAATAAATGATAAAACAGGACCGTTGGTGGCGTGTAAAATTTTAACCAATGAAGAAGAAGCGCTTGTGTTGTCAGCAAAGGGGCAAGTCATTAAAACAAAACTGACCGACATTCGCGAAAGTTCTCGATCCACAAGCGGGGTACGAGTTATGCGTCTTAACGACAAGGACGCCATCGTCGCGGTTACCTGTTCATAATCATCCATTGCTTGTGCAGTAAAAATTGAACGTGTATACTTCGTGTATACACGTTTTATTTATTGTATGAATTTTCAAGGACTTTCTCGACAGCAAATGATTGTGCTCGGTATTGCCGGAGCGCTTGTGCTGATTCTGGTGCTGGGAATCATGGGGATTCTTCCTCTCTTTAAGAGTACCACCACGGATCCAAACTTTCCTTCCGGGCCAGTTATATTGACTATGTGGGGGGTTGATAATCAAGCCGATTTTGCCGATGTGTTTACTGCCTACCAAGCGCTCCCACAGGCAAAAAATGTTAAAATCCTTTACACGCAATTTAATTCAGTAAGCCAATATGAACAGGCGTTAGTTAATGCTCTCGCGGAAGGGAAGGGACCTGATATTTTTATGGTTAAAAATACGTGGGCATATAAAGATGCCGCCAAGGGAGCTCCCGCTCCAACGACATTAGTAACGCCGCTTATGGTGCAACAAAATTTCCCCGCGGTTGTTGGGCAGGATTTTTTGTTGCAAGCATCAAATGGGCAACAGTATGCATTTGCTCTACCTCTCTATATGGATGCGCTCGGGTTGATATATAACAAAGATATCTTTAATACGCGGGGTATCGTATATCCACCACAGACGTGGGATCAGGTGCTTGCGGATGTGCAACAGACTCGCGTGCAAGACGCATCTAAAAATATTACTCAAGCAGGCATTGCATTGGGAAGCGCAGTTAATATTACGAACGTGAGTGATATTCTTTCGGCACTCATATTGCAACAAGGATCTTCTATCTATACGGCGGCTCAAGGAGGGGTGTCATTGCAAACCGCCGCGCAGCAAGCTGTTTCATTCTTTTTACAATTTGCTAATCCAACGAATCCATACTACACATGGAATGATGGTATGCCGGATGCGCGTACGGCATTTGCAAATGGTACGGTAGCAATGATACTTGATACACACGACGCACTGGCGACCATGGCAGAAAAAAATCCCTTCATGCATGCTGCTATCGCTCCTTTGCCGCAACTGGCATCCGCGAATGCCGCCACCACAAAAAACTATGCAAGCTATTGGGGGTTAGCTGTGTCTCGACAATCACAAAATCAATACGTGGCATGGCATTTTATACGATTCGCAACAATGACGCCGTCGGTTGATACGCTGTACCTACAAAAAGCAAACAGATTTCCCGCGCTCCTTTCTTTGATACAAGCGCAGGAAAGTGGTCCTGACGAAGCGTTTATTAAAAGCTTTTTAACGGCAACGTCGTGGAAGCAAGCGGATGATGAAAAAATCAGTGCTATATTTAATCAGATGATTGAAGATGTGACGAGTGGAAAAGCGGTGTTGGGAAAAGCGTTGCAAGCGGCAGAAGCAGATATAAACGCTCTCTATACCCATTAACATAACTAATGTAGTATCTGTACTATGGATTTTAATAAAAAAAATTTGTTCATAACATGGGGGGTACGTGCGATAACCGCATGTGGAGTCATTCTCTTTTCGCTTCCTCTGTGGGCACGCGCCGCACTTATTACTTGTGGAAATGATCCCAATGGTGCCCCCTGTACGTACAATGATTTTAAAACGACTCTTGATGGAGTGGTACAGTTTTCCATACTCTACATCGCTATTCCTGCGGCGGTGATAGTGATTGTTATTGGAGGCATTATGATGATTTTAGATGGTGGTAATGAGTCTCGATTCAAACAAGGAAAGAAAATGATACAGGGAGTTATTATTGGATTGCTCATAACATTGGGAGCATGGATTATTGTTAAAACAATTCTCAATCTTTTATTTACCTAAGGTATGCAGTATACTAGGCGCATATATATGAAGAGATTCATTGTCACAATTCCTGTATTATATGTATTAAGCATAGCACCGAGTGTTTTTGCGAACGGTACAGGGGATACAGGGGGAGCAAATCCAACAGACATACAACTTACCAATCCATTGAGTGGTAATGTAAACGATGTTCCTTCTCTGTTAAATAAGATTATTCAGTACCTGCAGATTATCGCGGTACCACTTTTGACAATCGCCATTATTATGGGGGCGTTCCAAATGCTTACCGCCGGAGGAGATGAAGCTAAATTTAAAAAAGGCAAAAAAACAATTACCTATGCGGCTATTGGCGCGGCGGTCATTATGGCGGCGAGCGGTATTATTTTAATTATCAAACAATTTTTAGGGGCAACGTCGTAACGTTGGTTGCAACGCATCCCCGCATTTATTATTTATTATGATATACACTACAAAACTAAAAGCAGCCACATCGTCAATCTTTCTTTCACTACTAGTTCTTCCGGCTTACGCGGCGGCACAATCGCTTCCCAGCGCACCAATCAGTAGTTACAATGATATTGTGTTACTTTTGGAGAAAGCGGTGCAGTGGATGTATCAAATATTTTTTATTCTTGCGGTGCTCTTTATCCTTGTTGCCGCGTTTACCTACCTGCGTGCTGGCGGGGATGCCGCGCAGGTAAAGAAGGCACAAACCATACTCAAGAACGCGGTCATTGCCATTGTTATTGCATTGATATCAACGGCTGCGTCGGTCATTATTCAAAATTTTATCAACCCTCATAATTAATGACATCACGAAATGGTATGAAGAAATATTTATTACTCATTGCGCTTATTTTTCTCATTGGACTTCCCTTTGTAGTCCATGCGGGTATCATTGATCCCTTTAATAAGGGAGATATGACCTCTCCTATTCAATCAGCAGGGGGTGCTTTGGGAGTTGTCATTGTTGCTATTCAGTGGATGTATACTATCTTTTTTATTGTAGCAGTGTTCTTTATTTTAATGGCGGCATACAATTTTGTATTGGGGGGAGCGAATGAAAAAAAAGTTGCCGCCGCAAAAGGACAGTTAAAATATGCCGCCATTGCCATCGTGGTAGCACTCCTTGCTTCGGGTATGAGTTTGGTGATTAGTAATTTTTTGCAAAATCCCGCAAGTGCCGGATCGCAACCGACCACCACGATTCCACCAACGACCACTCTCTAGGTATCTCTTGCGACCAGATGTTGTATAGTATATACTGCCTGCAAGCATTCAAAGGTCGTTGCTTTTAAATAATGAATTGCTATGAAAAATAAAATCATTCCCGTGTTCGTCTATATGTTCGTCATTGGCATTGTGGTATTGAGTGTCGGTCCCGCATTTGCACAGGTTATTATCCCTGGACAAACGCCGGCTCCATTCATTAACCAACAGGGCCCCAGTAGCGTTTCAGGATGGGTACAGGTAGTACTTACTGTTATTAAATGGTTTTACAGCATCATCTTTATCATTGCTGTATTCTTCATTCTTATGGCGGCATTCCATTTCGTCACCAGTAAGGGAGATCCTGGTAAGACAAAGACAGCACGCTCGGAACTTATGTATGCAGTCGTAGGAATCGCCGTAGCATTGCTTTCCTATGGAATTGTGGCGTTTATCGGTAACACTGTAAATACCGCAACAAACACGCAAGGAACATCCTTCTAGTTTTTCAGCAACATAATTTTTGAAATAAAAAAGCCCCGCATACGCGGGGTTTTTAATTGAGCTTATGCCACAGTTTATTCTGTGGAAATAAGCATTTTCTGCGGGGATGGTCCGGACCATATCCAAAAGGTCCTTTCATCCCAATTAAAACGAACAAACGGAGGTCCCTTCCCTCTTTTTGCCCAAATGGTATCGGGCTGAGCTCGTCCGAGGGACCATATAATACAATAGCCGGTGCTATTGTATGGCGGGAGGAAATCCATATTCCACTTTGCAACATCCTTTAGGCGAAGGATGACTGCGCTGGTGGGAGCATTGAATGTCAAAGAATTTCCACCATGGATGACGAGTTCTCCATTGTGCCATCCGCTGGTGGACAAGGATGTTTTTTTAGAATTAGAAGTAAGATAATGAATCTCTATATATCCTATATATATTGCTATGAGGATAAAAATAATTGATATTTTTTTTAAAATACCGCTTATTTTTTTAGCTGCCGTCACCTTTTTTGCATTACTCATGATCTTCCTCCTTTCCTTTTCTTTTTGTTGTCGTCTTTTTCATCTTCGTCCTGTTGTCTAAGAGGAGATGAGCCGCTAAGATTAAGCATGGCTAGCGCATTATTTGCACCCCCTCCATCGATGATGAAGCGAGTTGCTTTTCCTCGTTCTGTTTGAACGAGATTTGCAGCCATTTCAGCGCTGAGTCCTGCTTTCATGTAGTCTTTAATGCCACGGATGACGCCCAGTCTTTCAACGCGTTCGCTTATTTTTTGGATGCGTTCCTTCTCTATTTTCCGCGTTTCTATATCTACGGATTCCTTTGCTTTTGTAACTGCCTCATCCGCTTTTACTTCTGTAATATTGAATCGGGACACTGTGATGCCGAGTCCTTTAACCTTAACGTTGCCGTTCCCCTTTTTAAGGAGGGTTATGTTTTCTTCAAGACCATCCTCTTCGGATATTTGGAGAAGTACCGATTTTACAAAATCAGTCCCTGCTCCAGCAGCATCTTCCCATGTTTCCGGGAACGCCCCATCTTTTTCCGCAAGCTCTCTGATTGCTTGGGCAATCATCCCGACAAGGATTTTTTCTACCTTGTCAAAATGATTTTTTTCCGTTTTTTCTTTTATAAATCCTGCATATTCCGTAAACTTACGGAAATCATGGATAAAGAACGCAAGTTCAAACATCACTTTACTATCGACTTGATCCTTTGATGTCCGCACTTCGTCTATGGTTTCTGTATAGCTTTGAGAAGATACATCGACAAGTACAAAGTTTTGAAACCAGGGGTAAAATAACAAGAATCTATTTCCGGGCTGATAGAGGGGAATAGGTAGTCGTTCGAACCAGTTTTCGTCTTCCCCATTCCTTTTTTTTAACTTCTTGGAGATGTAATAGAAAGGAGAGACTCCTTCTCTGTAATAATCTTCAAGAATAATTAAGGCGAATTTATAGGGTTTACTAGGAATTTCTACATACCCTGTTTCGTACATATTCCTTGCCCATTGAATACATGATGCAAGTAATACAAGTATCAGAATCGAGAATACTGTTGCGGAAATAATTCCGAGCACTTCTATAATAAATGAAAGAAAAAAGAGGACTACATATAACCCTCCAGCAAAAACAAATGGCGTCTTAAATTTAAAGAGACCATTATCATAAATCCAACTCATTGTCTTATCTCCTATATTTTTTTTGTTATTAAATTGTCAATTTGCATAGATAAACGGATGGTATGAGCAGTTGTTTATCTGTATATATAATAGCATAATTATATAAAATAGTCAATAATATCTTTGACCTTTTATAACTGTCTACTATTTGCTATGGTATGTTTGTATTGGGGACGTGGCGGAACTGGTAGACGCACTAGCTTTAGGAGCTAGCACCGCAAGGTATGAGAGTTCAAATCTCTCCGTCCCCACCGTTTTACTTTTTAAAGCTACATAGTATACAGTGCTATTTCACTAAGACTTCGTAATATCTGTTAGTTCATTCAAGTTATCTAATATGCGGTACTGTTTTACTGGTAGTAGAACAAAAGAATGTTTTCTGTAGGTTTTGTAAAACTATATTCAACTCACTGAATATAGTTTCAATTTTTACGATCGTAAAAATTGAAACTGAGATCAGCATATGGAGTCTATGAGTAATCAACATAGTCAAATGTTTGTAGATTCACTATTGAGCTTGAAATGCGTCCATGGGTAAGGTACTATAAACGGCATTAACACGTCGTTTTTTTTATTAATCATTATTTATGTTGTACTATCTCATTTTTGTTCCGATTGCAGCGGCAATAGTATATGCCGCCGCGTTAATAGGATGGCTCACTAAACAACCATCTGGTAGTGATGCCATGCAGGCAATTTCTAAAGCAATTCAGGTCGGTTCTAAAGCATACCTCAATCGTCAGTATCGGACGGTGGCGGTAGTGGCGGTCATTCTCTTTTTAGTCATTGGTATTTTTATTGGCTGGCTCTCCGCATTGGGGTTTGTTGTGGGTGCAGTCCTTTCTGCACTTGCTGGCTACATTGGTATGAATGTGGCGGTGCGCTCAAATACAAAGACGGCGCAGGCGGCACACAAGGGTGTGGGCTCAGCACTGTCGGTGGCCTTTCGCGCCGGTTCAGTGACGGGACTATTGGTGGTGGCCTTGGGGCTTTTGGCGGTTGCCGGATTTTATCTGGTGAGCGGACAACAAGTTGAAGCACTTATTGGTCTTGGATTTGGAGCGAGCTTAATATCTATTTTTGCCCGTTTAGGTGGTGGTATTTTTACCAAAGCAGCTGATGTGGGCACTGATTTAGTTGGTAAGCTTGAGGCAGGCATTCCGGAAGACGATCCTCGTAATCCCGGTGTTATCGCTGACAATGTCGGTGATAACGTGGGAGATTGTGCGGGTATGGCGGCGGATCTTTTTGAGACATATGCGGTTACGTTAACAGCGGCAATGCTTATCGGCTCTACCTTTCAGTATATTTCTGGAGAGCAGTTGTTTTTCCCGCTCGTCTTGGGTGGCGCGGCAATTATCGCATCAATCATCGGTACTTTCTTTGTGCGAGGGAACCACACCAAAGATATTATGAAAGCGCTCTACAAAGGATTGGCAGTGGCGCTGGTTATTTCTGCGGGACTCTTCTATTGGGCGTCAGCGGTATTTTTCCCCAACACTATTTCAAATGTATTTATTCCCAGTATTGTCGGTCTTGCGGTGACGGCGTTGATGGTGGTGATTACGGATTACTACACTGCTAAAAAATTCCGTCCGGTTAAAAGTATTTCCAATGCTTCGAATTCGGGACATGGAACAAACATTATTATGGGACTTTCGGTTGGTATGGAGGCGACGTTCCTGCCCATTCTGGTTATTGCGGCAGGTATTTTAGTTTCATACTTCAGCTTCGGGGTGTATGGAGTGGCGATTGCAGCAACGGCGATGCTTTCGGTGGCAGGCATTATTGTGGCTATTGATTCATTCGGTCCGGTCACTGACAACGCCGGTGGCATTGCAGAGATGACACAGGCTCCCGAAGAAGTGCGGAGAGTAACCGATGCGCTTGATGCGGTGGGCAACACCACCAAAGCGGTAACTAAAGGATATGCGATTGCTTCCGCAGGACTTGCGGCACTAGCGCTTTTTGCCGGGTTTACCGATCAGGTGAGTAAGGCATTGGGTCCCTTGGGACAAAATATTACTCAGCTCATGTATAACATCACCGATCCGTTTGTATTAACGGGACTCTTGATTGGAGCATCTCTTCCGTACCTCTTCTCATCTATTGCTATGAAATCAGTGGGAAAGGCGGCGGGTGTATTAGTGCATGAAATCCGTCGACAATTTAGAGATATTGCAGGACTTATGGAAGGAACTGCAAAACCGGAATACGACAAGGCGGTTGATATTGTTACCAAAGCGGCGCTTCGGGAAATGATTGTCCCGGCTCTGCTACCGATTGTCGCGGTATTGGTTGTTGGATTTGGATTTAAATATGGCGCCGGAGCTTTTCTCAATGGTATTAATCCGCAGGCGGGCATGGTCATTGGAGCACAAGCCCTCGGTGGCATGCTTATCGGTGTTATTGTCTCGGGATTATTCTTGGCAATCTCCATGACATCGGGTGGTGCCGCATGGGATAATGCAAAGAAGCACATCGAAGACGGTAATCATGGTGGTAAAGGTTCCGAAGCACACAAGGCAGCAGTGACGGGAGACACTGTCGGTGATCCCTACAAGGATACTGCGGGCCCGGCAATCAATCCGCTTATTAAAGTGATTATGATTGTGGCATTGCTTATTGTGCCGTTGCTCTAATGAGATACGGCATGCAGTGTATAAAAAAACAGTCCCCAGAGGGACTGTTTTTTTATGTATGTTTTTCCTGTCGGCGGCGCCCATGAAAACTTTTATGCACTTCTTTGAGTTGGTTGTTGGTCAGGTGGGTGTAGACCTGTGTGGTGGCAATATTGGCGTGTCCCAATAGTTCTTGCACGGAACGCAAGTCAGCGCCATTCATTAAAAGGTCGGTGGCAAATTGGTGACGCAATTGGTGAGGGGTGACGCGTCCTAAGATGCCGGCTTTTTTTGCATAATATCCTACAAGGCGTTGTACCGTGCGGGGAATGATGGCGCCCAACACTTTTGGATGCGTTGCTTTGCTTATGCTGATAAATAATGATTCTTCGGCATCAGATCGTTTGTCCATATATGCCTTTATTGCTTGTTGTGCACGTTCAGAAAAGAAGACGACGCGAAGTTTGTCTCCCTTACCGCGAATGGTAATTTCACCACGGTCAAAATCCATATAGCGGGACAGCGCGCAAAGCTCAGAGACACGAAGGCCGGTAGAAAAGAGCGTTTCTAGAATTGCCCGATCACGCAGTGCTCGAAAGCTATCGCCCTGGGGCGCGCGCAAAAAGCGCTCCAAATCCCCATATGCCACGATATCAATCTGGCGTGAGGGTAATTTAGGCAATTCAATTTGTTCGGGGAGTACTCGCAGAGGAGCCTCTTGCTTAACCAAGTAGGTGAGAAAATTTCGAATGGCGATGGCGTAGTAGGCCTGCGTGTTGCGTTTGAGATAGGTATCGGAAGAAAGTTTTTTGCGAGCAAGTGAAAGGCGGAAATTTTTTACCGTATCAGCGGTAATGTCGGCAATGGAGGTAATGTGTTGATCCTGTATGAATGCATCCAAGTAGCGGCGATAGTTAGCAACCGTTTTAGGAGATCTTCCTTTCTCTATTTCCAGGTAATCAATATATGATTGGACGGTGGATTGGATGGTCATAAAATAATGTACAAATATTAGTTCACAATTTTCATTAAAATTCTTAAACCAACATCTATCACAGGAAAAAATTTTAATAGTATTGGAAATTGATCATTGGTAATTGAACATTCCACATGTGAAGATGTGTGGATTATATCATATTGTGCGACAGAATGGGGAAATGGGGTATAAAAAAGAAAGGGAGGAGTGTTATTATGGACGCGAATTGACTTTTAGGGGCAAAAGCCGTATACTCAAAAAACTATGTTAACGACTCGTAAAAAACAGAACGTCATCAAAGATGTGCGTATACACGACACTGATACCGGATCAGCGCAGGTTCAAGTAGGACTTGTGTCACGGCAAATAGATGAGCTCGCAAAGCATCTTAAGTCAAACCCGAAGGACAATTCCTCTCGCCGCGGACTTTTAAAGATGGTTTCAAAACGGCGTAAATTGCTTGATTATTTGTCTCACACCAACGAAAAAGCCTACGCTACAGTAGTCAAAAAGCTTGGGCTCAAAAAATAAGCATCATGCACAATCAGGATCAACGAGTTGGAGTCTTTATTGATATCCAAAACTTGTATCACTCCGCCAAAAACCTGCACACTGCAAAGGTTAATTTTCCGTCGTTGTTAAAGTTTCTTGTGGGATCACGCCACCTCATTCGTGCGATTGGGTACGTGGTCAAAAGCGACTCCTCGCTTGGGGAGCAGTCTTTCTTTGAAGCCCTTGAAAAGGGCGGTATTGAATTACGCACCAAAGATTTGCAGGTGTATGCTGATGGTATGAAAAAGGGTGATTGGGACGTGGGGATTGCTGTAGATGCTATCCGCATGAGCCAGTCACTTGATGTGGCAATTTTGGTGACCGGCGACGGTGACTTTGTGCCACTCGTTGAATATTTAAAGTGGGGTCGCGGTTGTCATGTTGAGGTGGCGTCGTTTGGGCGGAGTACGTCCGCTCGTCTCAAAGATGTCGCTGACACCTACATTAATATCGACGATATGCCACAGATGCTTATTCGTGGAGGAAGAAATTCGCATTCGCGAATGAGTAGGAGGAGTAAGTAGTAAACGGAACAGTCAAAGGGCAGAGATCAAAAGCGAGGAGGAGTAGAGTGGTAAAAAGTTTGCCACTTGTGCATCTTTTCACTTTTGACTTTTGCGCTTTTGGCATTTCGTTTTGCATACAACGGGGTTTTGCGTGTGGCGCGATGCCTTCGTGGTACATATTATTTTTAACAAGGCAGAAGATATTATTATACATATGAATATTCCCAATCAAAAAACGTATACCCTTCCGTTCCATGGTCGTGATTTAAAATTTATCGTATCGTCCCTTGCAGGACAAGCGAATGCATCGGTCATTGGACAGTATGGCGGAACGAGCGTCTTGGTGACGGTTGTCATGGGAAAAGAAGATCGTCCCATTGATTTCTTTCCGCTCACCGTTGACTACGAAGAGCGGTTTTACGCCGCTGGAAAAATTATTGGAAGCCGGTACGTCCGTCGCGAAGGACGTCCTTCACAGGAGGCTATTCTTTCAGGCAGACTCATTGACCGTTCTATTAGGCCGCTTTTTGACGAACGATTGCGCCGTGATGTGCAGGTGGTAGTGACGGTGCTTTCCTACGATGAAGAAAATGATCCTGACTTTTTGGCGCTCTGCGGTGCGTCATTAGCGCTTTCCATCTCCGATATTCCCTGGGGAGGTCCCATTGCGGGCGTAAAGCTTGTGCAAAATGGTGATATTACGGTTAATCCTTCCATTAAAGTCGTGGAGCAACTTCAAGAAACAGGAACTTGTGATGCATTTTTTGCAGGAACTGCAGATGTGGTGAATATGATTGAGTTGGGTGGGAGAGAAATTACGGAAGCTGGTGCACAGAAAATTTTTACCACCGCACATGAAGAAATAAAAAAATTGATTGCATTTCAAAACGGTATTATTAGTGAAATTGGAAAAAAGAAGGCTGATGTTGTCTTCGTGGCAATTGACGAGGCTTTTAAAAAAGCTTTGCACGCGCGTGCGTTTGATGCGCTGAGTGAAACGCTTTTTATCGCTGATGCGACGGAGCGGGATGAAAAAACAAACGCGCTCAAAGAACTCGTGCATGAAGAGCTGCAGCAACAAGAAGCGTATGCGGTATGCATGCCGCAATTTGATGGTATCTGGGAGCGATTGTGCAACGAGGTCATCCATCGAACGATGTTGGAAAAGAACAAACGCCCTGATGGACGTGCATTTGATGAGATTCGTCCGCTCCATGCGGAAGTGGGTTTGTTTGAGCGCCTCCACGGATCATCAATTTTTATGCGTGGACAGACGCAATCATTGGCGGTAACGACATTGGCGGCTCCCGGATCCGAACAGTTTATAGAAACAATGGAAACGACTGGCAAACGACGCTTTATGTTGCATTACAATTTTCCGCCCTATGCCACCGGTGAAACGGGACGCGTGGGATCTCCGGGACGTCGTGAAATTGGTCATGGGGCGCTTGCCGAAAAGGCATTGCGTGCGGTTATTCCTCCCAAGGATGTGTTTCCTTACACGATTCGCGTCGTGTCTGAAATTGTCTCATCAAACGGATCTTCGTCTATGGCAAGTGTGTGCGCAGGCACGTTGTCGCTCATGGATGCGGGAGTGCCCCTTACCAAGCCGGTTGCCGGTATTGCTATGGGATTAGCCACACCGCAAGGGTATGATAGTTCCAAGGGAGTGGACGAATTTAAAGTGTTTACTGACTTGCAAGGCCTTGAAGATCATTACGGTGACATGGACTTTAAAGTAGCAGGTACTCGTGATGGCATTACTGCCATTCAGATGGATGTAAAAATTAAAGGTATTTCCTTTGCTATTTATCAGCAGGGACTTGCTATGGCACATGATGCGCGGATGAAGATTTTGGATGTCATACAACAAACAATCCCCGCACCTCGTACGAAACTTTCAGCATATGCTCCAAAGATTTTGACATATGTGGTGAAGCCGAATCAGATTGGATTGGTTATTGGGCAAGGAGGAAAGACGATTAACGGTATTATTGAAGAATTTGGCGTAGAATCGATTGATATTGACGAAGATGGAACAGTGTTTGTGTCCGGCACTGATCAGCAAAAGGTGGAGGATGCCATTGCATACATTAAAAATCTCACTAAAGAGTTTGAAGTAGGAGAGGTGATTACCGGCCCCATTATCAAACTTCTTGATTTTGGCGCCATTGTCGATTTAGGAGGTGGCAAAGATGGGATGATTCACGTGTCAGAAATAAAAAATGGCTACGTTGAACGAGCATCTGATCTTCTGAAACTTGGACAAGAAGTAACTGCTAAAGTGGTAAAAGTTGATGAGAATGGCAAGATTGGTCTTTCTATAAAAGCGATGGGAGGAAAGTAAGTGCACTCTCTTGTCTCTACCTATAGAAGATTACCTATATACAATCAAAAACCGCCTCATGGGCGGTTTTTGATTGTATACTACAGTAATTCAATAGCGAGTCGTTGTCTGCCAAAATCAATCGCTGACTGTCTTGAATTAAACCATATATCAATTATATGTGTTCCATCATACCGAGCATTCATGCGATCATCGACGGTGAACACTTTATCACCATAGTACGCAGGGATTTTAAACCGAGTCCCAAAAGGGAGAAAGTTTGCCGCAACGATGCCATCGTGGACATAATCACCTGACGCTGTAATGAAGGGGGTGCTATCGGTTTGATCGGGAGTGCTTGAGTAGGCGGTTGCTACGACAACTAAAGTTGCCGGAGGATTTCGCTTGATGACGGATGGTTTTGTTGAAGTTGAAGGATTTTCAACGACTGCATCCGGCACGGCAACGTCACAATGCCGCCGGTCGG
>JAJXYJ010000001.1 GCA_021780615.1 bacterium
AGAAAAGGAAGAGAAAACGTTGGCAACCATATGTATAACCGAAAAAAAAGGAGAGAAAATTGATAATTTCTTCGTTGTCCGCATAGAAGAGGCGATACGCGCGGCACGATTCCAAAAAAAATGGAACATCGCCAAAGCATTAACCGCAATTCCCATGACAATCCCGTGTAACTACATAGGAATTCATCTTAAGAATTGCAAAGTAGTCATAGATTACAATGATACATTCTCTCAAGAGGATATTCACATACTTACGGAACTCATACTAAAGGTACAGGTACGTACCTCTCTCTTAGATATAGATCTCCTCAAAGAACTTTGGGAGATACATGGATTCATTCTCTATAAAGAGAACGATGTATTTAAAATAAAAAAATAAAAACAGAGCCCCTCATATAGGGGCTTTAATTTTTTAATAACCCGCATGCATTACGGCAAGAGCTTTACCGTAGAAAGCATGTGATCATATACCTCTTTGCAATCACCGTTGTTTAAAATAATTTGAAGCGTTTTATATTTCATCGGACCATTCGGCGTTTGAATAGTTTTATTATTTTCAATGTAGGTAATAGGAAGAGAAATATTTTCCTGTCCGGTTACAGTTCTATAGAGCCACGTCGTCTCGTACCCAACCAATCCAACGGTTGTTGTTACGGATTGTATAGTCTGCATCGTCTCATATCCCTGTATTTCCATACGAGCCGCTATCTTGGCGTATGCATCGAGTGGCATCATATAATCACTGGCCGGCGCACTCCGCTCATCAACGGTAATACATTCAGACGCCACATCATGAGCGCTCTGTAATGGTCGAAATCCTGCGCCAGTGTGTGTATCGGGAAATTCTCTTAACGTCCAATCAGACGGATATGCAATGCTATAACCAAATGTTTTATTTTCATATATTTGCCAAGAAGTTGCCGCACCTTGGTTTGCAGGCGTCGTCGTATATGACGCGTCATAATCACCCCCGCTGGGTGCGCCTGTATTTTTTGGCATACTACCAATGAAATGCCAATAAATTGCACCTCCTAGTCCAAAAACAATAACCAGCGCCACAATAAAAATAATAAAATGTATTTTTTTCAAATGGTTAAAACTGCCTTAATAATGTATTCATATATTCTATCAAAAAATTGCCTTATGAGCGACATATGAGAATGTTGTATAAAAAGAGTAAAAACCACAAAAATTGACATAAAAATCATTTAAGCATACCCTTACTGCAGATACACATTTTAAAATTACATAAGGAGCAAAGAAGATGACCGCAAAAGAAATTGAACTTAGAAGTATCGAGATGCTCAAAGGATCAAATAGAGTATATTTCGGTATTATTACGCTAGGACGCAAAATGGGGAGTCTCTCAAAAGAGGATGTGTTAAAAAATTTTGACTTACACAGGGGCGAAGTAGTAGCCTTAAAAGAAAGTCTCCCCAAAGAACACGCTGACCTACAATCTCATTATCAAAACATTATTGATGAAATAGATGAGATGAGAAAAACTATAGACGAATTATAACAAGTTATTTAAAAGGGAGACTTTGCAACACTCCCTTTTTTTATTGCTACAACGTTTTATTAAAAAACAATCTTCACATAAAAAGACCCTTGCGGGTCTTTTTATGTGAAAGCAAGAAAGAAATACTAGGCTCGCTTTACATTGACAGCCTTTGGTCCTCGATCTGAAGATTCCAAGTCATAGGAAACTTTGTCGCCTTCTTTAAGGTCCTGCAAAGTAACTTCAACAAGAGAATCCTTATGAAAGAAAACATCCTTTTCACCGGGCTTCTGCTCATCGGGACCGATGAAACCAAAGTCCTTGCCATCAACTATTTTTTTAATTGTACCAGTCATATTTTTATTATTTTTAATGTAAATTACACGTAGCCATGGGAGAGATTCGACTATTCTTCCAGAAACTCAGTATAGCAAGGTTTTATAGATTATACTACGGCTCTACAAATCAAATGCATGCAAAGGGTTTCCAGATATGATATTTTCTGCCTCTTTATATCCCAAGCTATAATCATAATCCCAACGTGGGGGAAGGGCAAAAACATAGGTATTATTGCGCCCTAATTCGCTCGCCGGAATTGGTGCGGCTGAGACGGCAAAGCTTCCAGCAAGATATGCATTCCATTGCGATAGAGTAAAAACAAGTATGGGAATATCTTCATAATGGGCAGATGATGTCCAATGAGGATTTCTTATGATAAGTTTTGGTCCATTTGGCGCAACGACATTGGTAAGCGGAGTTCCTACCCACGTGCTTTTTAGAATAGAATAACCTTGCCAATCAGCAGGTAAAGAAAATGTAAATCCGTACTCAGTATTAGTATATAGAATCGATGTGCTATTCGGGTTAGCAATTTCAATCAATTGATTGCCATTCACCTTAAAATATTTTGAAACGCCTATAGATGGAGTAGCGGTCATTGCTTCTCCGGCTTTTCTATCGGCATAATTAACAATTACCTGACCATTTTTTATTTGGGTTGTTTGTGGAGCAATGCGATCTCCAAGTAAAATTCCATTCGTACCCATATAGCCACCCGAACTCTTTAAAGCGGCTACCACATAATAAAACGTACCACTTCCTCCGCTATGTTGAGTCAAAATAAATGCACTATCAGGAACTCCGTCTCCATTTAAATCTCCTACGGCTTCATTATCAAAATACTGCGTGACTATATTTGAAGCAGAACCGGGAGCAGCTGCGACACTTGAAACGCCATTTATCAAAGTCACCGATTTTCCATCAATGATGTATGTCGCATTTTTGGGACTTATTGTACCTTGAGTTATGGGGGTGTTACTCGGAAACACATTGTTGTTATTGTTATTATAAAAAACAAACACAACCATCCCCGCGACAATAACGATGATAGCCACTGACCATAATACTATTTTATTGTTCATATGTATGATGCCGTAAAAACGTGATATATATTTCAAATATAATCAAAAAACAGGGAAGACCTCTTTTGCTTGTGTTTATATTATACCCTTTATTAAGAACCATTCACACTGAGCAAGCGAAGCGAGTCGAAGTGCTGGGAGACCCCCTCCGTTAAAACTTCGGAAGGGCAACGCATGGAATCTCACAACTCCACTCCTCGACAGGCTCAGGACTGCGTTTTCAAAACCCTGTCTACCGGCAGGCAGGCCTCGGTTTTGAATAATTTCCTACACGGAAAACCGCTGTTTCCCAAACCCTTATGTTTCGAATCCTACACCCGCCAGCAAAATAAAACCACCCCACAAGGGGGCGATTTATTTTGCTGGGAGACAGGGATTCGAACCCCGATTCACGGCTTCAAAGGCCGCTGTCCTACCATTAGACGATCTCCCAAAATTTCCAAAGTTTTCTGAGTGTAGCAAAATTTAATCTCTTTTTCAATAAAAAGCCCCACAAGTAGGGGCTTTTTAAAAAACAGATGTTGATGTTATTTTTTTAAACTCTCTATAATCGCCACCTCAAATGCCATAACAGGGAAGGGGCTGTAGCGCATGTTGCCGTATGCTTCAATGAGCAATTTCAACAATGCAACAGTGCGATCGGTATTCACCAACTTCGCATGTTCCTGTATTTTGGAAAGTTCGCTCTCTGCCACATCGCGCTCAAAAAGTTCTAGTAAAGATGGGTTTAGGTGCAAAGACAAGCACCGACGCAGATATTCCGTCAAATCTTTATTGAACTGGAACAGGTTGTAACCCTGATTGGCAATATCATACAAATAGGCGAGTGCCCTTTGTATATCATTTTTTAAGAGCACTTCCGCCATACCAATAATTTTCAAAAAATCAGCCTTCCCCAGCACACTTTCCACATCCGCACGCGTCACACTGCCCTCACGCATAGATACAATTTGATCTAACAACGAAATACCATCACGCATACTGCCATCGGCAAGAGAAGCAATCATTTCCAGAGCTTCTTTTTCATAGGCAATATGTTCTTTATCAGCAATAACCTCCAGCGCTCCTACGATTTCTTTGAGCGTCAGGCGACGAAAGTGAAACCGCTGGGTACGGGAAACGATAGTGGCGGGAACCTTTTCATACTCCGTTGTCGCCAAAATAAATACCGCGTGTGCCGGCGGCTCTTCAAGCGTCTTTAGTAATGCATTAAACGCCTGCGTCGTCAGCATATGAACCTCGTCAATAATAAAAACTCTGTAAGGAAACAAAGCGGGGAGTGTGGCGATGGTTTCTTTGAGATTGCGGATTTCGTCAATACCACGGTTTGATGCCGCGTCTATTTCAACCACATCCAATGCATTGCCCGCATCGATACTCATACACGCATTGCATGTACCGCAGGGTTCTCCCTTTTGAGCAAACACAGAATCGGTTTTCCGTTTTTCACAAGAAAGCATCTTGGCAAGAATGCGGGCCGTGGTCGTTTTCCCGGTGCCGCGAGGACCATAAAACAAATACGCATGGGCAACCTTGCCAGAAATAGCGGCATTACGCAGAATAGTGACAATGGTCTCCTGACCGATAATATCAGCAAGTTGTTTGGGACGATAGGTACGGTAAAAGGCGAGAGACATGCGTGAGTTGAAAGTTTAAAGTTATAAAGTTGAAAGTGGAGGAGTTTAATCCACGAGCTCCCAAGAAGTTTCGTTAGAACTGGTGAACAATTTTAAAAAAGAACATTATTTAAAAATTACAAAATTTGCATCATCTTAACAGTGCACGCATTTTACCTCTTTTTATCCCGGGGCGCAATTTAAACAATTTCGGACATAAAAATACAACACACCATACAATACACCAAAAATATGATATAAAAACGAGGCAGATTTATACTTTATACTTTCTATGAAATACTGTATACTTTATGTGTATGTATCAAGTGCAGGTAGAACAGTTTTCAGGGCCTCTGGAGAAGCTTTTAGAGCTCATTGAGGAAAAGAAAATGGATATCACCACCATCAGCCTTGCGGCGGTGACGGGAGACTTTGTCCAATACATTGAAGACATCAAGACGCAGGCCCAGGGCGATACAACAATTTCGGCACGCATGCTCGCGGATTTTTTAGTCGTTGCATCACAATTACTTCTCATTAAATCAAAAGCGCTTTTGCCGCAATTAGAACTTTCACCAGAAGAGGAGGAAAGCATTCATGATCTTGAACATCGTCTCAAGCTATACAGTCAATTAAAGCCGCTCTTTGGTGTCCTCAAGGAACACTGGCATACCGCCCGCACGGCATATGCCCGTGAGTTTATGAAAGACTTTCAACCGATTTTCTATCCACCTCAACATCTCACACCTCAACATCTCCACACCGCTCTTGGAAACTTGTTTGATTCTTTGGGATCGTTGGTTATGGAAACAGAAAAGGTACAACGACAAATCATAACCTTAGAGGAAAAAATCAATGAGCTATTTACCAAAATATCCAATGGACTCTCCACATTTTCCCATCTCATCAGCACACGGGGAAAAGAAGAATCCATTGTTCTTTTTTTGGCGCTCCTTCACCTTTTACGAGACCGGACTATTCACGTACAACAAAGCACGCCCTTCGGAGAAATAGATATCAGCATGGCGGAAGCAGAAGGATGAGAATAATGCACAATTATCAATTTACAATTTTTAATCAACTTTCCAATTACTCAATTTAAAAATTCATTGATCATTATATTTATATGTCTTCCAATCAAAACGAAAATAATAATCCTTCCAAAGCAACGAGTGCTGCACTTGAGGCAATTTTATTCCTGCATGGAGAAGCAGTCGGAAGTAAAAAATTATGTCAGCTCTTAGATATAACTCCCGAAGAACTTCTTGCACTCACCAAAGAACTCAAAGAACATCTGGCACGCGATGAACGGGGGATTATGCTCATCGAAAAAGATGCATCATATCTGCTTGCAACCAAACCTCAGTTTGCGCATTTTTTGGAACAATTTATCAAGGAAGATCTTAAAGAAGATCTCAGTCCTGCCACTGTGGAAGCACTTTCGTTAATTGCATATTTTGGACCATTATCACGAGTTCAAATTGACTATCTTCGTGGGGTGAATTCAAGCTTCATCATCCGTAACCTCTTGATTCGCGGCCTCATTGAACGTGTAGGATCAAAGGGGAATGCCTATGTCTATAACGTCACCTTTGACTTCATTAAATATATGGGCGTATCATCAGTCCAAGAACTGCCTGAGTATGAGCATTATCAGACCATGAAAGAAACATATTTCCAACAACCAGAAACAACCGAAACACCCATAACACCCACACTATGAACATACGTCACCAAACATTAATTCTTATTATTGTCGTTATCGGATCATTGTATTTGTTTAACCATGCATCGGTGTTTTCTTCATCATCAAAAACACAACAAGCACAGATAATCGGAGTGGCACAAACAAATCAAAACGAAACATCGACGCAACAAACAGAAACATTAAGTCCCACTCCCAACAAAAACATCACCTCACAAGACACCATTCCCGTACCACAAATCAAGCAACCTCAAACCGCAAAACAAGAAAATCCAACCGTCACTGACGCCACGCCCACCACGTGCCCCCTGCAAGCAAAAATTTTTATGGCGAAGGACTTAAATCAAGGAACGGTTATCTTGGGTCAAAACATTAATCAACGCTGGCCCATCGCCTCCATTTCAAAACTCATGACAACCGTTATTGCCAGCGAGAACATGAGTCCTACCACCACCATCACCATTACACAGGAAATGATTGATGCGACGCAAGGTAATGCATACTTTGCCGCAGGACAAAAATATACCGTTAGCGATCTTATTCGTGCCGCATTAGTTTTTTCAAGTAACGATGCCGCATATGCACTTGCTGATACCTACGGTCGCGCCGCATTCGTTGCTAAAATGAATCAAAAAGCACAGGACCTCCTCATGACTCAAACAAGTTATTTTGAACCATCGGGGCTTTCGTATTTAAACCAATCAACGGCACAAAATCTTTCCTTGCTGATGCGTTATATATACGCCCATCACCCCGAATTACTGGCGATTACGCGAATGCGATCAATAACACTCCACGATCTTGCATCAGGCAGAAATAAAACATTTTCAAATATTGATTATTTTGCCGGCAATACACAATTTATCGGAGGTAAAACA
>JAJXYJ010000005.1 GCA_021780615.1 bacterium
ATTGTTGCATAAGATGCCAGAATGTGCCCGAGAATCCAATAATGCGCGAAAGTGCCGGTGCGGAAAATATATTATTTAAAAAGAATGGGATTGGTTGGTAGCTGGAACGCAGCGGATGCTCTGTCGTCAAAAAGGCGTGGGTTAAAATACCAAAATAATCCGGATATATTTGCGTATCCACATCAAAAACTGATGCAATAATATGTGTTAGATCAAGGTGTGCGGGATCTATAATTTCTGTGCGCGCCGCCGCCGCCGCCCATGATTCATTCGAACTTTTTCCCGGTTTTTCTCCGGGAAGATCAGCCGGATGCGTTGACATCATGCAGGCAAAGAATGTTTTTCCAAATTCATTGACTATTTTTTTACCCACCTCCTGCGCTTCATCTCCTGCACGCGCCTCAAGTCCCAATACTACTATAAAACGATCGAGTGGGTATCGCGACGCGACAAGGCGTTGAAATGTTTCTCGTACCACTGCGTAATCTTCTTTATACATAGGAAGAATAATGAGGTGGTAGATATCCTTCCAGACTTCTTTTGTTCGTTGATCGGTTTCAAGCGTATGCCGCCAATCACTAGCCATATTGGCTCGCATCTTTTTATAACTCGAGTTTAAATAGAAGAAAAAATAAACCGTTTTCAAAAACCAATAAATATCAAAAAGAATAATAAATACCGCCACCCATGCAGGAAGCGCCCATGAAAAAAGTACCATAAGTATTAAAGTGCCCCACGACAGCGCCGCGGGGGCGATTTCCATAAAACGATAATATGACATACGATTTTCCTCCAGAAAGCCTACTCTGTTTTATGAGTCTTTGGCAAGTGAGTGGGAACACATACTAAAGGACGATCAATGCTCCGGAGCGTCATAACAATAGAAATACCTAAAATAATAATACCAACCACTAACGACACTGGCCCCCCTACCGCTCCTGCTCCTACCGCCGTTCCCATGCCAATCAACGAAAAAAGTGGCGCAAGTGCTATGGTGCCACACGCCAAACAACCAACGCCCAGCATTCCCCCAATAAATCCGGCTATGCCACCCCACACGCCCGCAGCATGCATCGTTCGTGTTTTTTTAAAAACAAAAAGAGAAAGCGAAAATTGCACTCCCAAGAGAAGTGCTAATACAATAAACGCTCCGTACTCCCCTGAGGTTGTATTTGTCCGTATGGTATCAATCAATGAAATAAGCACACCAATCTTACTGACCAAAGCAATGGGAGCAGCTATTATTATTCCCACTAAGCGGGCCTCAAATAACCACGCCATAAGCACATACCCTCCCACCGCTCCTATAAGAGCATAGGTCACAAAACGCCCCTGAGAAAAAACTTTTCGTGCGGCACTTCCTATCATGACGTTATTTCTGTTGCAAGGCGACATCAATAATACTCTTCACAACTGAGTATGACTCCGCTCCGTCAATAGGATACTTATCACCATTAGGAGCAATCACAAAACTCGTCGGTGTTCCCTGCACTCCCGCGTTAACGCCATCCTGTATTTGGCTCTGAATTTTATCTTTAAATGGTTCTTTAGAAAGACAGATATTGAAGGCGTCCATATTAAGACCAATCTGCTGGGCAACAACAGGCAGTTGTGCCGGATCAAGGCCATTATTTGATGGCGTAATGGCAAAAATACCATCAACATATTTCCAAAATGCGTCATTACCCCCCAATTGAGCCGCGCATTCCGCCGCCTCCGCTTCGTGTGGCGCCTTAGGATGAATACTTAAAGGAAAATTGCGGTACACGATTGCCACTTGTCCGGATTGTACATATGTTGAGGCAATTTGCTGCAGTGTCGTATGAAAATCTTTACAAAACGGACACTCTAAATCAGAAAATTCAACTAGTTTTACTGGTGCCTGCAGACTTCCCCAAATATGATCAGCGGCTGTAACAGGAGCCAGTGATCCTGCTACGGGCGATGGTTGCGGCGTTGCGGTGACTGTCGTTCCTTGTTGAAATTTTCCAAATGATGTTCCAACGTACAAAATTGATGCCGCCACAGCAATGCCGGCAATGAGAATTGACCCTGCAATAATGTAGGGTGAGTTTTTGGGATGATGTACCTTTAAAAATTCATGGGCTTCTTTTTCTTCTTCGTGCATATGCGTGTATGAAAAATAATGAAATTATGTACGTCTCTCAATGGTGATGATGCATAACAATACTGGCACCAGTATACCTCTACGCCCCATCAAAAACAAATATCTTGTTATTGTGTTTTTTGGATATGAAAGGTGATAATGCGAGGAGAAAATCGCACCACCGATACCGATGATGGATGTTGAATAATATCTTGAGAAACAATCACTTTTCCCCACCCCTCGGTCATTGTTGATGCATCAACCACCACATGTAAATCGCCATCCGACAATGTACTCACATCGCTACTCCTGCCCGAAACATCAACGGTAATATTCTGCGGCAAAACCTGATCAACCATATACGCTTTGGGAAGATAGCGGAATTCAACCAAAGGACTTAACTCCTTATTTACATTACCCAATTGCAATGAAAACATAAACCACACCACACAAGCAACCACCAACGCAAGAATTTTTTCACCGGTGTGTCGCGTTATCCAGGCGTACCAGACCACCTTTTTTTTCTTAGTATTATCTTCAATATTTAAAAATGCCATCAATACACCGACAATGTCAGCGGGATCCTTTAATGCTTTTAATTTTCCATCTCGCGCCACCGATACCACACCGCGTTCTTCTGATACCACCACCACAAGCGCGTCCGATCGCTCCGCAAGTCCCAATGCCGAACGATGACGCGTACCGATATTTCCCAGTCGCTCACTATGTTCCGCAAGCGGTAAATGAACGCTAAATTTTATAATACGATCACCTTCAATAACCACCGCCCCATCATGCCCCGGCGATGACGCATCGAAGATGCTCAATAATAATGGCGTTGAAACCTTTCCTTCAAGATCAATACCTTTTTCCAAAAATCGCCCCAACGGCTGTAAGCCAGGAAATACTAATAGTGCTCCAATATGATGCTGAGCTAAATATGCCACCGCCTCTGAAACCGAAGAAACGACATCGTGTACATCGGGTAATAATACTCCCTTTCTTCTGTGTGATCGGTTCCGTATAGAAACCGATATCCATTCAAAAAAACTTCGTAATTCTCTCTGAAAAATAACCACGAGAATAACAATAAAAAACGTAAAAATATATTGAAAAAGAGATTTTGTCAGTGACAAATTAAATGCTTGCGCCAGCACATACACCACAAACAGCACCACAATACCATCAACAATAAAAAAAGATCGTGTCCGTTTTAATAGCAACAGTATTAAATACACAATTCCCGCCACAACTAAAATATCAATCGCGTCAGTAATCTGAAAATTATATATAACGTTGTGCGCCGCATCGGCAAGCGAAGAAAGAAAATTAACCATATTCATAGGCAACTATACTACAACATAATGTACTTCTGCAATAAAAATTATCCCGACAACAATATTGTCGGGATACATCTACACAATACCGTTAACGGTATTTGATAATATTTTCCGCTTTTTTTGCAAGAACATCCAAAGCAGACGATATTCCTAAAAAAACAATCCCCAGGCATACACACAAAATAATCCATCCGACGAATCCCAATACGCCTCCCAAAATTTCCCCCACAAACGAGTGGAGTAATTTATCTCCCGCAACAATAGATGTTATAGCTCCCCCTAAAAACAAAATAACAGCAAGAATAATTGAAGCAGTAAAAAGTTTATGATGGGAATCATTCCTATCATAGTCATCAACCTTGCACGCAACAACGGTCACATACATGGTAAAGATAACGATTATCGCAACTATAAGAAGTGTTGTTGGTATATGTACTGTTTCATAGGCATATCCAACACCACCAAAAAGAAACAATGAAAAAATGGAAATCCCACTAAAATGGATTCTGAACTGTGCTTCCATGAAATGCCTCCTTGTATTGTTATATAAATATTGTTAATAAGTTCTACGATATAGGATTTCACTAACTCCCCTATTTGTCAATAAAAATACCCCGGCATAACACCGAGGTATAATATTTAAAAACAAGAATAAAATTTTATTTCCCACTCGCTTCTTTTTCGGCTTTTTTCGCCTCTACAGATTGCATGTATACACTCGCTTCCTTGGGCAAGGAGATGCTGGTAAACACAAACGCGATACCGGCGATAATCAATAAGATATTATGCACTGTTTCATCAACATCATTATTTACCCCGAAGATAAAGAAAAATTCCGTCAAAAAACTGACAATAAGCAAAATGATTGCCGTCATCGAAAAATCATAATACCGTTTAAAAAACGATCCAATGAGAGAGTGGCTTGCTTTCCTGTTGTAATACAAAAGGATAAGGCCGACTGCAATTGCTGCAAGATTGATGATGGTATTATATGCGCTCATAAAATATAAGTATGAATATAGTATAGCAGATTTTGTGCATGCTGTCGCGAAAAAGTGGATAAGTAAATTACATACCCTTTAATGAAGAAGAGAGTCCATCAATATATCCTTTCATCTCATAAGCAGACTGTCTACCATTTATTTTTATAATCGCCGTCCCATATGGTAAAAATCTTTTGGGGCGCTTAAATTTTCCAGCTGAACTAATCTGTTTTTTAATGAAAAATATATTTGATGGAAGGTTTGTTATTTTTGCCCAAAAATTTTTTGCATCCAGCGCAGATATGTTGTCATGTATTTGAACTCCTGCCTTTATCTTACTCTCATCTATTTTTAATACATTCCTGACAAAATAAAGGAATGCTCCAATAAGATATGGGTCGGCATTCGAAATTTCCATACCATATACTTTTGTACTATTTCTTATTTTTGTTCCCTCTCCCCAATAAAGGGATATCCCCATAATAAACAGATCTCTCCTAGATAGCTTTGAAATTTTTTCTATTGATTTTTTATAAATCTCTTCATTTTCTGCTCTTATATTCTCCGATCTTGCTTTATTAAATTTAAAAAATCCCTTTGATTGAGCAATATCCATCTTCTTTTTAAGGAGAGTTTTTGCCTGAGGAGTAAGTACTAAATCTTTAAACCAATAACTCAACGTCCCTTTAGACTTAATACCAAGCTTTCTCCTTATTTCATTATAACTATTCCCCTCTAGCCTCAATTTAAAAGCAAGAGCTTTCTTTTTGTCATTATAATTCGTTTTCATATTTGAACTACTGTATGTATTATATTATATAATACAATTATGTACAAATACCTTTATATAAAATAAAAACACTTGATAATGCAAGTGCTTTTATTCCATGTGTGACCCCATCGGGAATCGAACCCGAATTTACGCCGTGAAAGGGCGCCGTCCTAAACCGTTAGACGATAGGGCCAGATAAAAGAAAATAATCAATGATCAATTTACAATTTCCAAGGAGCCACAGCATTAAATCAAAGAAACGCTTTAAAATCAAGGCTATTTTTCTTCCTTGTCTTTATGGACTGGGGGAGCCTCTGCTTCAAGCGGGATAATAACGGCACCAATAAGATAAGTAATGATGGCCGGGAAGATACCTGTCCCCACGCCAATGAACACAAAAATAAGTCGCAGGATGTTTGCATCCACTCCTGTCACCTCTTCAAGTCCGCCAAAGATGCCGGCGACAACCTTATTCTTTTCTGATCGATGTAGTTTGTGAGACATATGTATATATTACAAGTTAAAAGTTATAAAGTTTATAAAGAATATATGCAGTGGGATTTACGAAATCCCAGGGATTTCGTAAATCCCACGCTATCTCAATTCTGTGCCCGGGGTGGGACTCGGCTTCGTCTCTCGTCGCGCCGCCGCGCTTCCTCGGGCTAGCCACCGCCTCGTGATACTCGCTGCTGCTCGCATAACACTCCGGCGTTCAAGTCCCACACGCATGCGCAGCAGTGCGCATGCTCTTGTGCCCGGGGTGGGACTCGAACCCACATAACCTTTCGATTACAACATTTTAAGTGTTGCGCGTATACCATTCCGCCACCCGGGCTACTTCTTCTTATTTCTACCTCTGTATAAAGGCTCTAAACTATGGCAGTTTGGACATAAAATTTCAAGATTAGATATTCTATTATCATGGCGGTCACCATTTTTATGATGTAATTCTAATGGCAAATATCCATCAATTGTTTTCTTTGCCCAACCACATTTTTCACATTTTGGAGTTTTTATTCCCTCTTTAAACAATCTATTTTTTAATTTGAAACTTTGAAAATATGTTTCTTTCTTCAAAATATCATCTAATGATATTCTTTGCTTCCACTTCATTTTGAGCCCCTTATTCCATCCCATGCCTCTAAAATGATTCGTATTCAACTTAAGCTCCTTAATGTATTTCTTCAATTGTTCATAATTTCCCCCCGCCTCTCTTAATCCAATGGCGTGTAGAACCTGTCTTAGACTTGTTGCTTTACTAACTGCAATTTTTAACTCTTTTTCTGTCCATTTTCTACCTCTCATCTTTTTATTAATTGTACAATGGAAAACGTATGAAGACAAGAGTCCATCCATCTTTACCATCTCTTACTGAATAAATTTTTATAAATGATATTTTTTTACCAGCCAATCGGCAATATACCCTTTATATTTTTCTCTCACGCTCAGGGGCATGTTTCTAAAGGCACCAATGATGCCTCTGCACTGTGATGATCCGCATGAGCACACAAATCTCCAATCATCAGTATCTTCGGTCATTTCATAATCCCAGGTAATTTCCTCCCCTTTTGAGATATCGCGCATAGCAACAATATCAAACATATTGCGCAATCCACAATTGGGATCGCATGCATGATTGATAAGACGCGCTATTCCCTTTGAATCCCTCCATTGCGAAGGCCCACATTGAATCGCATGATCGTTGGCATCAGATCCATGCAACAATGGATCGACATCATACCTATTGCCATCA
>JAJXYJ010000013.1 GCA_021780615.1 bacterium
CATCTGAATTACTGAAAATTACTTTTATTCTCTACCTCGCATCGCTTTTTTCAAGTATGAACGTAAAACGTATGAAACAAACGTGGCGCGCATACTGGTTATTTTTATCGGTTTCATGTCTCGTGGGAGTCCTCATTATCATACAACCAGCCACTACCATGGCGGTTATTGTTATCGGATCAGGAGCAGTGATGTATTTTTTTAGCGGCGCATCATTCAAACATATTGCTCTCACCATTGGCTTTGCGATAACAGTCATTGCATCATTGGCAATTGTTACCCCATATCGTCTCATACGCATCGCACCATTTTGGAATGATGTCGTCGGATCCATTTCGCCATCACTAGAAATTAAGGGGGTACAAGCCGATCAATTTCATCTTGATCAATCACTCATCTCCATCGGTACCGGCGGCCTGTGGGGAGTCGGCTATGGCAGATCGACTAGCAAATACAGCATTTTGCCCGAACCGATGGGGGACTCCATATTTTCAGTCATCGCTGAAGAATTTGGTTTTGTGGGATCATTTGCACTCATTGCAACGTATGCCGTGCTTGTGTGGCGTATGACTGATTTGGTATTTAAGAGCCATGATGATTTTGCACGACTAACCATTTTAGGATTTAGTTCTGTTATTGCCATAGAGGCAATCATACACATCGCCTCCAATTCAGGATTCCTACCCTTCACGGGCGTACCTCTCCCATTCATCAGTTACGGCGGCACTGCGTTAGCCGTTACTTTGACCATGATGGGGATCGTTGCTAATATATCAAAACACTCATCCGCATAACTCATATGACCACCTCTCGTTCAATTCGAATCGCATACACCGGCGGCGGCAGTGGGGGACACATCTATCCACTTCTAGCTGTTGCAGATCAAATTTCATCACTCGCACCGAAACTACAGACACATGTCTCATACTACTATTTTGGAAAGCCCGATCGGTATGCACAGGAATTCATCAAAAGGAACATAACCATCAAGAAGGTTATGTCGGTAAAACTTCGAAGATATTTTTCAATCAGCAATATCATTGATGCCATTAAATTTCCCTTCGCTTGTATACAAGCGTTTATTTCAATGCTCCTGGTTATGCCTGATGTGCTCTTCTCAAAAGGAGGGACGGGGGCACTGCCAGTTGTATTAGCGGCATGGATTCTCCACGTACCTATTTTTATCCATGAATCGGATTCGGTTCCCGGACTCACCAACAGCCTTTCGTACCGCCTCGCTTCTCGTGCAGGAGTTGCGTTTACCGAAACATTGGATTATTTCACCGGCGATAACGCCGCGGTCGTCGGAAATCCATTGCGAGGATTTCTTTTGGAACCCAGTGATATAACTCAAGAACAAGCAAAAAAAATATGGGGATTTGATCCACAGACACCGCTCATTCTCGTCTTAGGAGGATCACAAGGAGCACAATCTATAAACGAATTTATGCTTGATAACATAGAGCAGCTCGTCGAATCTTATCAGGTACTCCATCAAACAGGCGCCGCAAACTTTAATGCCTTTAAAGAAGAACTTGCCATTGCCAGCAAAAATCTTATTGAGCCACAAAAAAAACGATATAAAATCATCGATTTTTTCCAAGAAAATATAAAAGATGCACTCATTGCGGCGGATGTTGTAGTATCCCGCGCTGGAAGTGGTTCACTTTTTGAAATCGCGCACTTCCAAAAACGATCTATCATTATTCCGTTGCGCGAATCGGGCAATGACCACCAGGCACATAACGCATACGCATATCAAAAAGAGGAAGGGGGAGTGGTTATTGAAGAAGAAAATCTTAAACCATCACTCTTTTTTATGGAATTAGAGAAAATACTGCACCAACCACAGCGTCCACACGAAGATGGGAAAGGAAATTTTTCCCAATCATCCGCGGCACAAGTTATTGCACAAGAAATTATCCGCATGGTTTCTTAAACATTCTTGACCTCATGCGCGATCGCATGCTATGTTCCGTCTAGAACCCCATATTTACATAATAAAAAACAGAAGGAGGAAAACAAAATGATAGTTTCCTTGTTTATCCCAAATGACATATATGCCGGAAATTTACTCCAATGTTTAGAGCATGCATTCTCCGACGGAAATATCCGCGCCATAATGCCACCTGAAAGTTTGTTGGAATACGCATCTACCATCCCATCATCGCAAACTGCATATGCAATGCTTTTTGTAGATATGGACCACAAGGAAGATGAGTGGAATAGTTCTATTCTTGAAAATTTTATCGATATAGAAAAAATTCCCCTTCCTTCAAAAAAATTTTATAAAAAGGGAGTTATTGTTCATGGAGACACTTCTGATCCGATTATTTTTCGGACAGGGGAAATTATTGCCTATATTAAAGGGTATCTTAATGTAGGTAAGCGCGAAAAAGTATAAAAAAAGCCGGTCTATGACCGGCTTTATATAAAATATCTTCTTCTAAAAAAGACATACTATCAATACTGTCAAGTGGATTTTGGGTCATTTTTATGGCATAATAATCCCATGCCTCATGAAGAAATCAGGGTGCGCATCGCGCCTTCACCAACCGGATATTTGCACCTAGGAACCGTCAGAACGGCTTTTTTCAATTATCTTTTTGCCAAAAAAGAGGGAGGAAAATTTGTCATCCGCATAGAAGATACCGACCAAGGAAGATCGTTGCCCGTGTATGAACAAGACATCCTGGAAGGATTAAAGATTTTAAACGTTTCCTGGGATGAAGGTCCCGATATCGGCGGCCCCTACGGCCCCTATCGCCAAAGCGAACGAACAGAGCTTTATACTGCCCACATTCAAAAATTGCTCGACGAAAAAAGGGCATATTACTGTTTTTGTAGCAAGGAAGAACTAGAATCAGAACGCCAGGCGATGCTCGCCCAAGGACTCTTTCCCAAATACAGCGGCAAGTGCCGATCGCTTTCCGCGCAAGATATTGAAGCCAAAAAAAATGAAGGCAACGAAGGCGTCATCCGTATGGTTGTTCCAGGAGGATCAACTATTGAATTTCATGACCTCATTCGCGGAAAAGTATCAGTGCAGTCAGATACATTGGGAGATATGGTTATAGCCCGATCACTCACCTCACCGCTTTACAACCTGGCCGTCGTCGTGGATGACTTTACTATGAACATATCCCACGTGATACGGGGAGAAGATCACATATCCAATACTCCTAAACAAATTTTAATTCAACGAGCACTCGGTTTTCCTGAGCCAATCTACGCGCACCTACCGCTTATCTTGGCACCTGATCGTAGCAAACTTTCAAAACGATCTTTGGAAACATCATTTATTGAATACATACACGACGGGTTTCTGCCCGAAGCAATACTTAATTTTTTAGTACTCATGGGATGGCATCCCGAAGGGGATGATGAAATTATGGACATTACCACCATGATTAAAAAATTTAACATCAAAAAAGTCCAAAAAGCCGGCGCTGTTTTTTCCATGGATAAGCTTGAGTGGTTTAACGCTCACTACATAAAAACAATGCCTTTGGAAAATCTCATGAAGCGCATGACACCCTTCATTCCCGAAGCATGGATACAACAAAAAGAAATGGTAAAAAAGATTCTTGCCATTGAACGAGAGCGTATGAAAAAGCTCTCTGATTTTAAAGAACTTGCGGCATTCTTTTTTACTTTGGATGCATACGACGCACCACTCCTACGGTGGCAAGACATTCCTTTTGAAACGGTATTGCGCCACCTCCGTGAAACACGTGAGCTACTTGCGCCCCTTGATGAAGCATCATTTACTGACATGGCGCTTCTTGAACAAATAGTCATGCCCATGGCCGAAAAAGAGGGGAGAGGGGAAGTCCTGTGGCCATTACGCGTTGCCCTCTCGGGAAAACGCAATTCCCCCGGTCCGTTTGAAATTATGAACGTATTAGGAAAAGAAGAATCTCTGCGACGTATTGACGCCGCATGTGCAACAATCCCACACAATACAGTATAACCAATAATGATACGCCTTTCGTCACACCACCACATACGCATATGGTACGGCATCTTATGTATCGGAGCTGTTATTTTTCTTATTATCGGATATACCCACCCCGTACATGCTGATCCGGCACCAACAGCAACAAGCACCGACATACAGGCAAAAATAGATCAACAAAATCAAGAATTAAAAATTATTCAGAGTCAAATTCTTGATAATCAGCAGAAGTTGCAGGACATTCAAAGCAAAAAACAAACCGCATCAAGTCAATTACAACAAGTTAATACGGAAGTACAACAAATCAACCTTGGCATTCAAGCAAGCTCCGTCACCATTAATAAACTCGGGTATCAAATGCAATCGCTCCAAAAGACACTCGACGACACGCAACAAAACATACAACAAAAAGAAGCGACCATCGCCAGTCTGTTACGCACCATGCAACAACAAGATGGAGATAGTTTGTTGTTATCCTTGATTCGCGACAAAACATTATCAGAGGGGATACTCACCTTACAATCGGCAAGCGATCTTAATAAAAACCTTACTGCAAGCATTGCAGATTTACAAAATCTGCAAAACAACTTACATACCACCCTCAATGCGGCTCAACAAACGAAAGCCCAAAAAGAACTTCAATATGAAAACTTCACTAATCGTAAAGTCATCGCCGCACAACTCCAACAAGAAAAAGCACAAGCATATCAAGCAACAAAACAAACAGAAAGCGTCTATCAAGCGTCGCTAAACGCACTTCAACAACGCCAATTAAACATCGCGTTGGAAATAGAAAAAATGGAAGCATCGCTACGCACAAAGATTAATTATAAAGATCTTCCAAAAAAATTACCGGGACTTTTAATAAAACCTGTTGATGGCGTGCTGACGCAAGGTTATGGATCGACTGATTTTGCCAAAGGAGCCTATAGGGGACACTGGCACAACGGCATTGACCTTGCTGCTCCCATCGGGACGCCTATTTTTGCCGCTGCCGACGGCGTTGTTGTCGCTGCTGCCAATCAAGATGCGTATTGCCCTCATGGCGCATATGGAAAATATGTCGCCATAGAACATCCCATGGGGCTGGCAACCATCTATGGACATATGTCCTTGTATGTGGTCCACAAAGGTGATCAGGTAAAGCAAGGACAGCTTATCGGCTATGTGGGAAAAACTGGATATGCAACCGGTCCACATGTACACTTTGGCGTGTATGATCTGAAAACATTTTATATTGGCCCCAGCAATACCTGTGGACCCGATATGCCATTTGGTGGAGACTTAAATCCGCTCAATTATCTGGTTCTTTAACATCAGGCGCGCTATACTTATAAAAAGACTCTATGGACATACTTTCAATTATATTCGCACCAGTTGTTACGTTCCTCAAACAACAAGGTCTCTGGGGCAGTATCACGGCACTGTATCAAAAAATATCCCAAATCTTTAATGGATTATCAGGCGTTATGGGTATAAACACCCACGCCGCCTCAAGTACGTCTTTTGTAGGAAGTGCAGGCGGAGTTATAACAATTCTGGTACAGATATCAATTACAGTGTTCCATGTACTCATCAACATAGCCAATTGGATATTGGCCCTGTTTAAATAAAAACTTTTAGAAATAGATCGCGGGATAAAGAAACAATGTTAAGAAGTGTCTATCTTAACAAAGTATATAGTGTCGCAAAAGGTATATTGTGCGACACATGGTAATGTACACATACGCCGCATAGATGGCGTATGGATAACTCCCCTCGCTGTATATTTACCAGCGTGCATATGGTATAGTGTGGGTCAATCTATCTATATAATGTTATGTTTATGTCTGAACAGAAACTGACTGAATTCAAAGAGTCTGGAGGATACATTATACAAAACCAATGGTACCCTCGCGTTACTAAAATCGTTGAAATCAAAGCAAAGCCGGCGCTATATAAATTCTACGGTGAACTCAAGAGTTTCGACGAAGGGGAAAAAATAAAAGAGCTTTCCGCATCCGAAGGAACACTCATTCACGAAACAGTGGAAGCGTTTTTGGTGGGAAACACACCCGCCATTCCCCCATCCATAGCACCCGCAGTGAACGCATTCTTGCGCTTTGCCCAACAACATAACATCAGTGCCGATCCTGATATGGTTGAATTGCGCATTTCACACCATGGCCAACGATATGCCGGCACCACCGATGCTTTGGCGCGCATTGATGGCCAGTTTGGCGTACTGGATATCAAGACATCCCAGTCCATTTACCGGGATTACAATCTGCAGACGGCCGCATACATGGCAGCGCTTATTGATGATTTTCCCACGCTCCGTACTCGCTGGATCTTGCGCATAGATCAACAACGTGCGTGCTTGCGCTGTGGAGCCACTATGCGTTCCAAAGGCGGGAGAGACAAGATACGCCTGCCGTGGCAGTATGGTTTAAAAGAAATTGCTCAACACTGCCCCCACGAATGGTCAGAGCTTCAAGGTGAAGTGGAGCTCAAAGAATTCCCCCTCTGGAAGCCGGATTATGCGGCATTTCTGGGAGCAAAGAAGTTATGGGAATGGGAATACGAAGACACGCTCAAGCAAATAGGCTATTTGGTATAAGAGTTAATTTTAAATAGGTATAAAAAATCGCCCAACGATAATAATCCGGGCGATTTAAAATAAAACATTATTTTTTCATTGGCACTATAAAGCATATAATGCCAATGAGAACGATAATCATTAAGTGTATATTAACAATTATTGTTGTATGAAAGAACATGAGGGGCACCCCTCGTGAAAATGCCCCATCAGGAATTATTGCAACAGCAACACACGCAGCGGCAATAATGAAAAAAATAAAAAGAAAAGATCTTTTTAGAATCATCTCACTTCTCCTTATTTTTGTTTTT
>JAJXYJ010000017.1 GCA_021780615.1 bacterium
TTTGAGGACTGCGCGGCTTCAATCATCCACTTGCAGCCCAAGAAAAATTTCCGTTCGGGGCGTACTTCGCGAGGAACTTGATAATTTGCTCCACCCACGCGCTTAGAAACCACTTCAAACACAGGTGATGCATTCTCCAATGCTTTTTCAAAAATTTCCAAGGGATCTTTTTTTGTTTCCTTGGCGACAGCATCAAGGGCGCCGTACACGACACGTTCAGCAACAGACTTTTCACCGTCGTGCATAAGATAATTAATGAAACGAGCAAGCGCCACATTTTCATAGCGGATGTCGGGAAGAATATCTCTTTTATAATTTCTTTTTCTGCGCATAAGTGGATAAATAAATTTACAATGATTATGTGTGTCATTCTGAGTCCGCCAGCTGGCGGACGAAGAATCTCATGAGATCCTTCACTTTCAGTTCAGGATGACTTATCGTCAATTTTAAAATTTATTGGTCATTGGGAATTGATTATTGGAAATTTCTAGTATTATTTCTTTGGTTTTTTGACACCATACTTACTGCGTTCCTGTTTACGATTATCAACGCCTGCCGCATCAAAGCGTCCGCGCACCACGTGATAACGCACACCCGGAAGATCTTTTACTCTACCTCCGCGAATCATCACCACCGAGTGTTCTTGTAAGTTGTGACCCTCACCGGGAATATAGGCAGTCACTTCCATACCGTTGGTGAGTCGTACACGAGCAACTTTACGCAATGCAGAGTTTGGTTTTTTAGGAGTAGTAGTAAACACCTTCAAACACACACCACGTTTAAATGGTGATGAAGAAAGCACCGGCTTATTGAGCACGGTATTAAAATACAGACCCATAGCAGGGCTCTTAGACTTTTTTACCACACTGTGGCGTCCTTTTTTTATCAACTGACGAATAGTCGGCATAAAAATAAAACATCCAAATACCTATGGACTTGCCCCACTATAGCAAAAAAAATGAGCGCTTGTCAAACGGATTTCCTTTCTTCCGATTCCCGACATCGAAAGAACACAAATTATTTAAAATGTACAGAAGTATACACATCTATAATATGGCTCCCACATGCGCTCCGGTGATGATATAAAAGACAATCTGCGCTATTGGCGCAAGTACGTAAAACGCAATAATAAGTGCTAGCGCAATACCAATAAATCCAAGACGGCCCAATGTTCTGCCGGCAGATGGCACCAAATCAAAAAGAACTTTTGATCCATCCAATGGGGGTACGGGAATGAGATTAAAAATTGCCAACACAATATTGATATATGCCACAAACGCGATTAATTGAATTGCCAAAGGAGATACAAGAGAAAAAGGCATTGCTATACGAATAATGACACCTAACACAATGGCAATAATAATATTTGATGCGGGACCGGCAAGCGCAACCTTCAAAGATCCATACTTTTTATCCCGCAGGTTATACGGATTATAGGGCACCGGCTTTGCCCAGCCAATAAAAAATCCAAATCCCGGCGTAAAAATAAAAAGCAACGGCAACAACACCGTTCCCACCAAATCAAGATGCGCAAAAGGATTGAGCGTCAGTCGCCCTGCCTGCCGTGCCGTATCATCGCCAAGTTGCTCAGCGGCAAGGCCATGCGCATACTCATGAAATACTGCCGAAAGAACAATGACAATATATAAAAAAGCTCCTGTATAAAAATCCATGGGGGCATTGTAGCACCGCGGTTTCATGCAAGCAACCGCATATGCATACTTCAAAAAAACTAGTGCAGAAATGTCGACGACGCCGTCTCAAGAGTCGTTGACGACGTTACATCCTGCATCCACCCAAGGACGGTTCCGATGGCCACGGAGCTGGCATCAAGAGGTGGAGCGGTAATGGTGTTATACATACCAAACGAAAAAGAAATTTTTCCATGTGCAAGCGTGCTTGCGGTGGTCGAGGAAGGAGTAATAATAAGAGCAACCGGATATCGGGTTGCCGAGTCAATATATACATCCCACGTCCCCTGCAACAATGCATCCATGGTAGTACTATCAACATTTCCGACAAATGCGCCAATAAGAGAACGCGCCGCGTCAGTAGAGGGCACTAATTGCATATGGTATGTTTCATGCCCTCCAAAAGACACCATGGGAAATGACGTGATGCTCTGTATAGATGATGGCACCAAAATTTGTTTAAGAGTCTCCACAAATGGTTGAGAAAAATGATACAAAAAAGGCATACGAGCAAAGAAAGAGCCTACGCCCAACTGATCAAATACGTGACCAGAAAAATCACTAACGGGAATTGCCAGAAGTTGCCCTTCCATAATGGGAATAGATGGTTTTTGTATGCGCACATACACCATCTGATCGCGACCCGCAAAGACTGTTGTTATCGCAAACACATCATGCGCCTCGGCGCCTGTGGTGCTGGCATGGAGCGTCATTGAAAGAATAGGAGTCGCCGCCCGCGTCGCATCAAAAATTCCTTCAGAGGCAATGGAGAGAGGTACGGGAGCATTGGGAAGTGACGCTACCATAGTATACGAAAATGAATGCGCGGCATTAAACTGTGCCAAGGCATCCTGCATAACTTTTGGTGCTGACACGCTATAAAACCAATACCCTACGCCACCACCAACAATAAGAATAAAAAAAATACCTACAATAAGTGCAATGCTTTTTATATGCATAGAAAACCATGCAAAAAATTTTTCCACGCCGTGAGGCGCACGAGTCTCATACAAAAAAGCGGCATCAAGATGAAGGAGCGCATCGGTTTCTTGCTTCGTTGTTTCATCTACTCCTCCCGATGCATATAGTATATTAAGCGCGTCAGCAATTTCTTGACGCGTATAGCCCATATGCAATAAATCTCCAATAATGCGTTGCCGGCTTTCTTGATTGGAAAGTCGACCGGCAATAATATCAATAAGATGAGTGGTATCCATACGGCGTTAAAAAACCAAACTACGCAGTGTAATCAATGTGCAAACTTGCACGCACTTCCTGGAGCGTTTCTGATGCCACACCACGAGCCACACGAGATCCTTCTAAAAGCATTTCCATAATACGTTTACGGTTTTTTTCATGAGCGGCACGCCGTTCTCGGAACGGAGCAATGAGCACATCAAGCACATCAATGAGACGCTTTTTAATGGCAATATCCCCCAGCCCTCCCTGCTGGTACTGCCTTTTGAGATCAGCAACTTCATCGTATCGATTATCAAAAATATCTAAATAGGCAAAAACAACATTCCCCTCAATCGCTCCCGGATCAGACACATGAACGTGATGTGGGTCCGTATACATACTCATCACTTTCTGATCAATATCCTGACGAGAATCAGAAAGATAAATAGCATTGTGCAATGACTTGCTCATTTTCTGTTTTCCATCAATGCCCGGAAGACGGGATTGTCCTGACACGAGCGCTTTTGTTTTTTCAAACACAGGCCCATAGAGACGATTAAATTTTTCAACAATTTCATTTGCCAACTCAATCATCGGCAACTGATCTTCGCCAACCGGAACTCCCGCCGGTTTAAAAGCAAGAATGTCGGCCGCCTGACTTACTGGATAGGTTAAAAAACCCGCAGGAACCTGCTGTTCAAATCCCTTCTGACGCATCTCCGTTTTAACGGTCGGATTTTGATTGAGTCGCGCCACAGTCACCAAATTGAGAAAATACATCGTGAGTTCGGCAATTTCAGGAACCAACGATTGGATAAAAAATGTTGTCTTTTGGGGATCAAGTCCCACAGCCAAATAATCAAGTACTACCTCAACAACATTCGCCCGAACCATATCAGGATGATCGGCGTGGTCGGTAAGAGCCTGCATATCCGCAATCATGATAAACTGATCATATTGACCACTCTCCTGCAATTGCACACGATTCGCAAGAGACCCCACATAGTGCCCAAGATGGAGTTTTCCTGTTGGACGATCACCGGTAAGAATACGAGGACGATTCATAAGCTCAGTGTACACCACAATAAAAAAGGAGGCAACGACCTCCTTTTATGAAGTATTTTTAAAATGATTAGACACGATGATGTTCATAACGAGACATCGCCACACCGATAAGCATCAGCATAAGCCCGACAAGTCCGATAAAAAGCGTAGTCATTTTCCCTGAAGTTACTACGCTTAACGCACCATCAAAGGCACGCACGACACCGGTGACGATAAAAAAAACACCAAAAAGAAACGACAATGCTGGAAAAATTTGTTTCATAAACAGTAAGCTAAAATCAATTTTATAATTTTTAATTTTTGAATTTTATAAATAAATCTTATCCGCCAGCCGGCGGACTTAATTTCTAAACATTAAAAATTAGAATTTATTTAAAAATTTAAAAATTTGGATTTAAAAATTCAAAGCCAATCCTATTGGCTTTTGGCGTACAGCCCGATCAGCTGACCCTCGGCAAGTATATGCCCCTGCATTGCCGAGCGCAATAGGGGTGCAGTTGTACTGGAAGAAAGAGTAAGAAGCGTATCAAGCGCATATGCATGGAAGATATACCGGTGCGTTCCCGAAGGAGGACATGGTCCATGGTACCCAACAGAGCCGGCACTGGTTGTGCCCTGTATTACCTGTAAAGGAAATGTATTTTCAGAAAGCGTTTGCAATGACGAACTTGCATTCCACCACAACCAATGTGTCCATGTACCCTGAGGCGCATCGGGATCATCCATGATAAATGCGATACTTTTTGTAGATGGCGGTGTTCCACTCAGCGAAAGCGGTGGACTCACGTTTAACCCCTGACACGTATAGCGTTGGGGAATGGTTCCATTATGGACAAATGCACTACTCGTTAATTGCATAGAAGTAGTCGCCGAAGGAAGTGGCGATATTCCCGAAGAAAGGGTGAATGATTGTTGAAGCAATGGAGAGATAAAAATCCATACACCAATAACAATGAGCGCAATACCAAGTGCCACAAGCGCATAATGAAGTTCTGTATGTGCGTTCATAAGGTCATGCTCTATGTACTATATATGCATATAAGTATAGCACATAGTATTTAAAAGCATATATATAAAACACCCGTTATACAGCGGGTGTTTTATGATAGCTATAACAAAAATCCTATTGAGCAGATGTGGGTATTTGTGTTCGTAATTGCTGAATTAACTGAAGCAACTGATTAATACGATTCATAATTGCCGAGTTTGCTTGTACTTGCGTCGTCAAATCACGAACCAAAGATGCCTGCACAATTCCTGTGGTCGGATCAATGCGTCCCTGTATGGTTACTTCATCTCCCACCGAAATTTGAGACGGAGAAACGGTAGTCGTTGATGTTGATGTCGGTTGTAGACTCATCATGGGAATAGGTTGTCCTCCGACAAAAGATGCGCCTGATGTGTTAACCGTTACAGGAATGCCAAACATAGAAACAACGAGTGTCGATCCTTGAACTGATGATACTTTTGCATTATTAATGCGCACCGCATACGAACCAGTAATAACCATACCTGCGCCGGTACCTATACTACTGGGAATACCCAAGGCACCCGAACCAGTCTCTCCACCAGTACTACTATCACCCATCTGAGAAGAGGTGGTATCTTCACCTGTATTTTCATTACTTGATTGCGACGAAGAAATTGACTGGGGAGGCATCACACTTCCCATGGTACTTGTGGAACTCGGTACAATAACGGGCATCACTGATTGCTGTCCCTGTTCACCCTCTCCACCCCCTTGATCAGCGGAAACGGGACGGGTCAATCCATACACACCCAATAAAACAAAAACGATAACACCGATTGAAAGAAACAAATATGTTTTTTTCATATGTATAATAAAAAAATAATAATAGCGTTAGACACGCGACGTGACGTGTGCAACGTAAAAAAAGTATATCATATTTCCTCCACATAAAATAATAGGGCGCATATCCATGCGCCCTATACTAAAAAATTTATACTCCTTCCTTTTTAAAACGCACGGTTATAACATAATTTTTCGTGCGTTTCTTCCGCTCAATTAAAAAATCAAAGGCCTTCCCATTCTGATACAACAAAAATTGTTTTTTAATTGAGAGAATAACATCTCCCTTGGTAAATCCCATGACAACAGGGTTTGCATAAAATGGAATGCGAACAGTATCACAACCCGCATTCATAAAATTAATTGCCATAGCAGCAACGGCAGCTATCGTACTTTCTTGATACGACGGCATCAGGACTTCTCTTCCTTGTTGGACCGTTATTGTCATTCCCCCTAAAGACTGAGTAATAACTTGTTGGGACATGATAACCCCGAAATTTAGTTAAAAAAATAGTGAATTAAAAGAGCTGTGGAGAAAGTATAGCGCAAACAAATACGCACATCAACAATATGCACTTTTACAAAATTCCAAATAACAAATTCCAAATTATATATACTCCGCCAGCGGGCGGAGTATATTCTCCTTTTGAACCACAAGCTTCGGTTGTTTTACACAAAAAAACGACGGAGATGTTAGATTCTCAGATGCAAGATGTTAGATTGCCCGACAGAAACCCCTCACCTGGCGCAACGGAAGCCGACAGTGCCGCTCGTGCTGCCCGCGCCCCAACCCACGTTCAGCGCGAAGGCACCAGCGCCGGAGCCGCTGTTCCAACCCGCACCGCGAATGAAGACACTGGTTCCTTGATTGACGCCGGTGCCATAGGTGTACACCTGTCCCATGCCATTGGTGGAATTCCATGAGGAGTTGGGAGGAGCGACGTTGGCCTGTACCACATCAGCCGACCAGTTATTGATGTAGTTTGCATTGTTCACCGTACCGGCGCCTCCATACTCGCCCCAGTTCCAGCTGGCGCCTCCGTCTGAGCGGGTAGGAAGTGCCATACTAGCCGTGTTATCCCCCACGTTGTTGGTAGAGCGCTGGACATGCTCCCACACGTTTCCTGCCATATCCCAGATGACAGAGCCATTGGACAGAGTCAATGTTCTTTTCTGATTTCCTCCGATGTTAGTGTCGCCGTAGTAGCCATTGGTATCGTCCCCTGCCTCAAGTGCGTATCCAGGGGCGTTGTCGTTGTGGCCGGAGTAAAGATACCCAGAGCCCACACTTCCACTGCTCCAGTTTGATCCCTGGTTTGCGGCATTGGTGGCAATGGTCATGTATTCGTCGTTGGTCAAAAGGTGCGCGCCGATGGCGGTACAGTAGGAAAGAGCAGTGGTATGGGAGACGTAGGCAATGGGGAATCCTTGAGCGGTGGAGGCGATGAACTTGCTGTTGGCTGCGGTACAGGGGTAAGTGGAGTCGTAGTAGGTGTGATAACCGGTATCATAACTTGCTCCCACGGTATTGTAGGGAACGCCAGCTAAGGACAAACATTTGGCATCATACTTCATTGCCCAAAAGTCGGGCGTGCCGAAGGTGCCATTACCCGGCACCTTGACCCATGAACCGTAAGGGAAAGCGGGGGGCATAAGAGCGGCATTGGACCCCTTTTCGTAGGCAATGGATGAGACACCTCCGTCTTGTGCGGCTGAAGGTTGGTATTTGTTGGATTCAAGGGATGCGGCATAGGCGGTGAAGGTGCCTGCGGTTGGATTGGCGACGTAGGCATAGAAGAGCGGAGTTGAAGTGCTGACCGCGTTGGTGGGGTCCAGGGGAAGCGCAGAAAGGTTTTGAATTCCCTGGGCAGTAAAATCAATCGGAAGCCAACCGGTGCCATTGATGTTGGTGCTGTTGGCTGAGGTCACACAATGATAGCTGTAGCCGGAAGGGAGGGTCGGAAGACTGGTGATGTTAGCACAGGTAGCTGAGGTATCAGGAATGGATATGTAGACGGTGGATGCAGTCCCCAGATTGAGGGAAGGGTTTTGGGTCAGAAGGAGTTGGACGGTTTTGGATATGGATGCCATATCAGTCATACGAGATGAGTCTCGGGCTTCTTTAAGGAGTTCACCGGGATTTAATATGATGACGACCGCGGCAGTGAGGATGGCAAGGATACCGATGACGATGAGCAGTTCAATGAGGGTGAAGGATTGAGTTGATGATATTGCCGACGTGCTCCGTGAGAAACTGCTCCGCAGTTTTCTGTATGGAGTGACGATGAGAAGTTCGATGAGGGTGAAGAAAGAAGTCTGTTTCATACGAAAAGAGATATATACGCAAGTATATACCACATAATGGAGAAAATGAAAGCGTACAACGCACCCTCTTTATGTCTCTTCATGTCCCCCATTACATTTTCAGCGATCGCTGAAAATGTAATGGGGGCTATAAAAATGGATATACCATCTCTATATGAGTGTATGACAATAACAATGCACTATCCTCTTAATCTTCTCATCATCCGTGACGGCCGTCACGGATGATGAGAAGAAATATTGTTGATGCTCAAAAACAGAGATGGCATGAATTGAACACAAAAAGATTGGAAATAAACCAAAAACAGAGTACACAAAAGATTCCTGACATTTCCTGACGATCGTCAGGAAATGTCAGGAAGGATTTTATCACACATACAAAAACACACATCATCACAGTTCACATCCCCATATTCCAGTAAATTTGACGATTGTTAAATTTACTGGAATATGGCCCCTAAAAATAGCAGTTTTAAAATTGTCGGGCTGCCGGGAATATCACGTCGTCGCCCCTCGATATACTCGGGGACTCCTCCCAAGAAACCCTCGGTTTCTTGACGCCCTTCGACAAGCTCAGGGCTTTTTCCGACACGGGGAACCGCTGTTCCCCGACCCCTTCTGCTTCAATTCCCTTGAACCCAAGCATAATACAAAACCGCCACAAAGGCGGTTTTGTATTATGTCGGGCTGCCGGGAATTGAACCCGGGTCGTACCCACCCCAAGGGTATATACTGCCGTTATACTACAGCCCGTTAGAAAACTTACGTTGGAAAAATATAATACAGAAAACCAAGTAGAAACATTATAACATGGTACTTTCTAACGGGTTACAGCCCGTTAGAAATAGAATCTACTCACCATACAACAATATCAAAGAATCTGCTTTGCTTCAGTGTAGAGCTTTGCCGCTCGCGTCATATCCATAGAAAATCGTTCGGTAAGGTCTCGGGGAGTATAACGTACAATATCAGATACAAGCAAGACACCCTCCTGACTCATCCGATCCAGCATCTCATGCGGTAAAGACGGAAGAATGGTAATCGGATAGAGATGTTTTTTTTCAATAAAATAATCAAGTCCCCACCGCCGCGGATACCGCCATGCGATAATACGCAATCCGACGCACGAAGCATATTGAATCGCCTCACGCGTTGGCTTGGTATTGGTAACCAACCATCCCCGATGAATATCGGTATCATGCTCAGCACGATCCCACACATCACGAATATCCAAAAATCTACTTTGGGTATAGAGGGCAACCTTTATATCAGATCGAATACCTAACTGATTGTGATATTTACACTCAATCATATAGTGCAAGGAACCTTTGCGAGCAAGCACGTCAACTTCATGCATTACACATCGCCCCTGCACCATCTGTGATATCTGCGTTTCATATCCATACTCATGAAAAATTCTTCCAATGTATCGTTCGAACACATGTCCCGCCGGCCCCAGATTCATAATGGCGCGCTTGAGCGAATATTTCACCGCAACGGAAGGATTTGTTTTAATAAAATGCCCCAATGCATGTTGATACACATCTTCAGTGGTTGCTCGCGCTGGTAGATGCGCCAGTACCACTCGTGATGCCTCAGCGGCCAGACGAGGTCCCGCACCGGCGCGTACAAATGATTCACGCATTTTTTTCTCATCAAATGATTCTTGTCCACCGGACGCTTTACGAATAAAAAGAGACATATGCAATCAGTATAACAGTATGCGATAAAAAGTAAAAAGTACGCACAACCATCATCATCGGCGCAATCAAAAAGAAAACGCTCATCGCGCTTTCTTTTTTTGTCATGCTCCGCAAGGGAGCGAGGACAAAACTGCATCCACACAGTTGTCCACTACACGGTCTTTTTTTGTGATCCTATCTTCTTGATGCACTTGGTGCATGCGGTTACGCGCGTCCCATCAATGAGACGCGTTTTTTGAAGATTAGGGTATTTGCGAGACCAGTTAGTAGGATTGTAATTACCGCGAAGTTTTACTCGCGTTCCTCCCATAACTGATCCTTTTTTGCAGATGTCGCACTGTTTCATATCAATTAGTCCTTGATGGACTCTATAACTCATTTTCTTCGCGAAAGAGCCCTGCGAAGATCCATCCCGACTTGTAGGTCAGGTGGGTGGGCTCAGTCACTATGCCACAGCATAGGACGATTCGCCCTCCCTATGGAAAAAATTCGATCAAGAATCTTTTGGCAGGGCTCGAGGCCAGTATAGCGCCAAATATCAGAAAGGTCAACTCGCTCGCCCTATAATCTATTTATAGAGCACTGTTTCACGAGGATTTTCATACGCAATAATCTCATCGGGCCCAAACCATACAGCAGTTTCATATTCAGCATCAAACTGACTCGATGAAGCATGAACGAGATTCCGGACAGCGCGATTGTTTTCATCAGCGATAGCATATGAGTCAAGCGTAAAATCTCCACGAATAGTCCCCATATCGGATTGAAGTGGCTCAGTAGACCCCACTAATTTTCTGGTGATGCGAATCGCCTGATGTCCCTCAAGTACCAGTGCGACAACGGGCCCTGAAGTTAAGAAATCAATGAGCACAGAAACAATCTTTTCTCCAAGTTGTCGAGGTGTTTCACTTGTTTCAACGCCTGACTTTTTCTTACCCTCAATCGATCGCTGTCCCAGCGCATCAATTTCTTCATCGTTTTTTACATAGTGCTTGCGTGCCTGCTGTGCTGTCGGTTGCAAAAATTTTAACGCAACGACTTTGAGACCCACCCGCTCAAAACGAGAAATAATTTCTCCAATAAGATTTCTTTGTACCGCATCAGGTTTGAGAAGTACAAGCGTTTTTTCTTGTGTCATACATTTATTTTTTTATTTTTTCATCAATGGCAATATGTAATTCTCTTAATTGCTTTTCTTCAAGTTCTGCGGGAGCCTGCATCATCAAATCTTTGGCATCCCCTGTTTTAGGAAACGCAATGACCTCACGAATATTAGGTTCATTTAAAAGCAGGGTACAGAGCCGATCAAGTCCCCAGGCAATGCCACCGTGCGATGGCGTACCATACGTAAACGCCTCAAGCATATGTCCAAAATTCGCCGTAACCGTTTCTTTCGCATACCCCATAATCTCAAAAACTTTCTCAAGGGCTTCAGGTTGATGGTTACGAATGCTCCCCCCGCCAATTTCAAATCCGTTCAAGGCGACATCATACTGTGTCGTCAAAATTTCACCAATATGTTCTTTACCCATAAGCCATGCCATATGCTCGGGCCGAGGGGCCGAAAACGGATTATGTGTAAATGTCCATTGCTCACCGGGATGATATACTTTTTTATCTTCCACTTTCTCAAAAAATGGAAAATCAATGACCCACGCAAATGCGAGCAGATGAGGATCGTTTTTGTCCTTCCGCAAATCAGGCCGATCAGTACCGTACGTTTCCATTGCCTCTTTATAGGTTAAACGGGGAAACGGGATTTCTTGAATCTTTTTTTCCGGAAAGAGCGTTGTCACGATATCAATGAGCAACGCCTCATTGAGCCGCATCACATCTTCACGCTCCACAAACGACATTTCCAAATCAAGCTGTGTAAACTCCGGCTGTCTATCTCCCCGCGTATCCTCATCACGAAAACAACGGGCAATTTGAAAATACTTTTCGATGCCACCAGCCATCAAAAGCTGTTTGTACTGCTGTGGCGATTGCGGTAAAGCAAAAAATTTTCCCGCATATAAGCGCGACGGCACCACATAATCGCGAGCTCCTTCGGGTGTTGATTTGGTTAATATCGGCGTTTCTACCTCACAAAATCCTTCCCGATCAAGATAATCACGAATGTGTTTAATAATACGATGGCGCGCCATTAAATTACGCAAGAGACGGGGACGGCGCAAATCAAGGTACCGGTACTGCATGCGCAGTTCTTCGTTTATTGCATATCCATCAGTATCAAGAGGAAATGGCGATGTTTTTGATTGATTAATAACAGTCAACTCTCGTGCCTCAATTTCAATGGTGCCCGTAGGAACATCGGGATTTACTAAGTTTGCAGGTCGCTCTTTGACCAATCCCTGTACGTGCACCACCCACTCCGAACGAAGATCTTGTGCCTGTGCATACAGTGCCTCTCCTGACCAAGGTCCTAAAACCACCTGGACCACCCCGCTCCGGTCACGCACGTCAATAAAAATAATCTTGCCATGATCGCGACGAACCGCCACCCAGCCATAAATATCAACAATCTCTCCTATCTTTTTGGTTGTATCTGTTATCTGCGTTCGTGCCATATGTAAAATAATGCAGTCAGCATACGATAAAAAAAACCAAAAAACAATCTCCGCCCCTGCACACGAAAGCGACATCACAAGAATCATTTATGGTGACTGAGCCAAGATAGTCACCGCATCACCGCCAAAAATAACGCGTATCGTGCCGTTGATATCGGTACGATACAAATGCACGTTCAGTGCGGTGAGTCGAGAAAGAACCTCTTGCGTTGGATGCCCATAGCTATTTTTTCCCACTTCAATAATTGCCGCCAATGGAGCAACCGCAGAAAGGAATGCCGCTGACGAAGAATACTTTGATCCATGATGGGGAACTTTAAGCACGGTAGCCGAAGGCACTAATGCCTGCCTAAGCATCTTTTTTTCAATCGTATCAGAAATATCGCCCGCAAAAAGTATAGAAAAATTATGTCGCACAAAATAGGTCACCAAGGAATTTTCATTTGCCGCTGATGCAGGAAGGCCTCCACGCACCGCATCTCGCAGTGGCCAAACCATTGAAAATGATGCGGCACCAACAGATATGCGATCTTGGGCTGAAAGGACAATAACGGGAACATGCAATTGATGCAATGTTTGTTGTATGTGCGTCCAGAGGGGTGTTTCTTGGCCGTTAAAAACAACGCACCGCACCCGGTACCGCCGCACCACATCCAAAAGACCTCCGATATGATCCTCTTCCCCGTGCGATACAATAACAACATCAATGCGCCGCCGTAAAAAAGATACCACCGCATCAAGCCGATCAACAATAGCACTGTCTCTGCCGGCATCAATGAGTATCTGTGCCCCATCAGTCCGCACCAACGATGCATCCGCCTGCCCCACTGAAAAAAAATATGCTTCCGATACCGACGCGGGAAAAACACATACGCGCCACCACGCCCATAAGGTCAGTATAATCACCACGCTCCCATAGGCAATGAGTATCTTGCGTTCCTTCATACATCAACGCGACGTAATGAAAGAGGCGCTTCCGACCCAAGAGCATCTCTAAATCGATACAGAATAAAAACAATAAATCCATAGTAGGCCACCACACCCCACCATGAAAAAGAAAGCGAGGTTAACGGCAACGATCCAAACCAACTAATAACTCGCTCGACAAACCACGTAAAAGGATAGAGCGTTACTACCAATACCTGTGCCACCGGAAGAGCAATGAGCCCCATAATACCAATGAAACAACTTAAAAACATAATCACACCAACCAAGGGCAAAATAAGCATATTGGCACACACACTAACTAACGATATACCCCCAAAAGAAAGCGCTAAGAGCGGCAATACCATTGCTTGCGCACCAATCGTTTCACACGCCAATTTTTTAATCACTTCAAGAGTCGGGTGACGAAAGGTATAGAGTCGATGAAGCAGGGGCATAATATAAGCAATACCAAAAAGTGAAAGGAATGATAAAATAAAACCCATATCAAACCTAATAATGGCGGGCTGGAGCAATACCATAAAAAACCCGGCAACGGCAACGCTCTGTTTAAAGTCATATACACGCGATGCGTGCTGAGCAATAATAACCAACGACCCCATACACGCGGCGCGAACCACAGAACTTTGTGCCCCCGTCATAACAACAAAAACAACCACACAACACAGCGCAATAAAAAATGTCGCCCGCCGAGAAAATAAATACCCAAATACGACGTACAACGCACCAATAAGTATGGAAATATTATACCCTGACAAGGCTACCAAATGCGTGGTACCGCTCCCCTGCATTGCTGTTCGCAAACGAGGAGAAAAGTAAGAACTCTCTTGCCCTAAAAGCATGCCAGAAGCAAGCGCCGCATAATCAGCAGGAAGAATCCGCTCAAAAACAGACGCCACCGTCGCTCGAAAAGAAAAAAGCATTTTTAAAAAAGACCATTTGCTTCCCGCCCGCACCATACGTATATGAGGAAAAGACAGTGTCAAAGAAACACCCTTAACACGAGCAAAATCTTCTTGCGGCGAAAGCGACCTTAACAGCCCATCAGCCACAATAGTATCGCCGTATGCCACCTGCAGAAATCGATCAGTATACACTAACACTTTCTGCGATGATGCAAGTGCTATAATAAAATTTTGAGAACGATTAGAAATACGCGGAGGAGAAATGACGGTACCAACTATCGTTCCCTGAGACACAACCGGCATCACACTCGGAACACGCACAAGAGCATATCCCGCCCCCGTAAAAACAACCACAGCACACATAGAGGCAACACCCCACCAACGATACGGAGTAGATACAAAGAAAAAAAGTGACACACAGAAAAAAATACCCACACCGCAACAAATAATGGCAAACGATGCACCACTCTCAGATAGCAGTACGCCACCTATAAAAGATATGCAAAACCAAAATACTTTATAAGAAAGAGGCATGCAAAATATCCAATTGACAATTTTCTCTGCCTATTGTGTCACACACATCGCTACACCAAAAGAAAATAATTATTCTTTTAGTAATCAAATCCTTTTTGTGCAACGATACCTTTTTGAAAGGGGTGTTTAATTTCTTTCATATCAGTCACCAAGTCAGCGCTTTGTATGAGTTGTTCCTTGGCCCCGCGACCGGTGCATATGACAATTTTATCAGGCGGTGCCTTTCGTAAAACTGAAAGGACTTGGGAAATAGTCAGAAGTTTTAACGACACCGCAACGTTTATCTCATCGAGCACAACCATATGCCATGTTCGTGACACTATTGCCGCCGCGGCGGCGGCAAGCGTTTTACGCGCCGCCGCTTTGTGTACCGCAAAAGGTATGGTGTCATGTTGAATGCCCACAAACCCCTTACCTCCCCGAATAATTTTTATATTCCCTTTTAAGTATGGATCCGCAGCAAGAACAGCATGCTCTCCTGAAATCCAAGGGCCCTTAATAAATTGAAACATAATCGCCCGCTTGCCCGCGCCCACCGCGCGAATCATATCTCCGATAGCGGCAGTTGTTTTTCCTTTTCCCTCCCCAGTAAAGACAGCAATCATATATATATCGTACTCTACTGAGCAACATCACTCAATGGATAAGTTCATCCACGACATCAACCCATTCCCATAAAACAAAAACGTGTTCTTTCGATTCCCGACATCGAAAGAACACGTTTTAAATAATATGACTAGATATATTTCTATTTTAGCGCCAACACATGTTTGACTAACATAGAAGTGTACCCCCACTCATTATCGTACCATGCCAGCACCTTTACCAAATCTCCATCAATAACCTTAGTAAATTGCCCATCAACAAACGACCCCAAAGAAATACCAATAATATCAGACGAGACCAGTTGTTCATCACTGTATCCCATAATACCTTGCCACTGCGGCATTTGAGATGCTGCTTTTAAAATACTATTTATTTCTTCTACGGATGTTTTTCGCTTTGCCACAAAAGTCACATCAACAATAGAACCAGTGACCACCGGCACCCGCATCGCGAGTCCATCAAACTTATCAACAAGTTCAGGAATAACCCGTGTTACCGCAATCGCGGCACCCGTTGTTGAAGGAACAATATTTTGCGCGGCGGCACGCCCTCGGCGAAAATCATTTCCCTTTACCGGACCATCCACAATACTCTGCGTTGCCGTATACCCATGCACGGTATTTAAAACCGCTTTTAGAATTCCCGGATTCTTCGCCAAAATACTAATAACTGGAGACGCCGCATTAGTGGTACACGAACCATTTGAAGTAATAGAGCAGGTGTGCGCCTCCGTACCGTTCACCCCCATGAGTACCGTTTTTCCCGCAGGACCATCGGCATCTTTCGCTGGAGCCGTAATAAGTACATGCTTTGCCCCCGCATCCACGTGCACCTTTGCTTTTTCAAATGACTCAAATACACCCGTTGATTCAATAACCACATCAATATCCAACGCCTTCCAAGGCAACTGCAACGGATCTTTTTGGCTGAAAAATTGTATATCCTTACCACCAATGCTCAACACACCACGGGCAACATCAGCATGCACATCCGTCGCAAACGTACGATATGCCGTATCATATTTTACTAAGTACGCAAGATTTTCCAAACTTCCCAAATCATTGATAGCAACCACATCAATATCAGGATTGCCCTGCACTTGCCGCAAAAACAACCGACCTATTCTTCCAAAACCATTAATAGCAACACGCATAATAAATATTTTTTAATTTAAAATTATAAAATTTAAAAATTGCACACTCTAGCGCACTTCCGCCCCCAATTCGTCTTTCGTTTTTTGAATAATCGCTTTCTGAATTGCGTTAACTTCATCATGAGTCAGCGTGCGCTCAGGCGAACGGTACACGATGCGAAACGTATAACTTACCTTGTCCGCGCCGAACTTTTGGGCGTTTTCATATGTATCAGTCATCTTCACTTCTTCTATAAGATTCTCCGACACACAGTCGCGCACGATTTCATAGTAACTGTTTAATGACACGTCTTTGCCCACCACAAACGATATATCCCGATACGTCATGGGGTACTTGCTCACGTCATGATACTGGCTTTGCAAATTTTTAAATTGACCAGTAATGCGCGGATCATGCGACCAAAACACCCGGATATCGTTAATGTTCATTTTTGCCATTGCCAATCGCTCCAACCCGAACCCGAACGCCCAGCCGTTATACACATCCGGATCAATGCCCAAATTGCGCAACACTTGTGTGTGCACGACGCCGGCACCCACCACCTCCAACCACGCATCGCCGCGCTGGATTTCAATCTGCGTGCTGGGATCCGTAAAAGGAAACGTGTCTTCTAAAAACCGATACACAATGTCATCGCCGTATATGGCCCTAGTGATAACGCTCAGCACGGCCTGTAATTCCGGGATGCCCAGCATCGTCTTTTCTTTTTTGCATATATAGAGTCCGTCCACTTGGTGAAAGACGGGAAAATGATTGCGATCAATTTCATCTTTGCGATACACCTTGCCATGCGCCAACAGCCCCACTTCTCCGGTTTCCTTCAATTCTTTTATTATCTCAGGGCGCTGCAGATAAAACGGCCACATGGTTGTGGTATGCGTGCGCAGCACATACTCCGGATTGACATAATATGTATCCGTTTCTTTGCGACTCGGATGATCCGCAGGAGAGTTGAGTAAATCAAAATTATTTTTAATGCTCACGATTTCAGGAAACTGCAACACATCAAATTTCTCAAACAGAGGAAGCGCCAACACCGCATCCACGATGAATTTGATGGGTGATCCTTCTTGACGGGAAAGATCGGGAAGCGACAAAAGCCGCTTGAGCCGCTCGCTTTTAATGTCGATCTTTTGCTGGAGTTTTTTGTGCAGCTCGTCCGCAACCGGATCGGTGGCAGTAATGTAATTCCGTTTCATCATATGAATGAAGGCAGTGTAACAAAAAACAACCGCTCCTGCAAAAGGAGAAGTTGTTTTTTATTCCTTGTGCGCGGGAGAGGATTTGGTCTCGCCTCTCGTCGCGCCGCCGCGCTCCTTGGGCTAACCACCTCCTCGCTGTTGCTCGCCGCTGCTCGCACATGCTCCGGCGTTCAAATCCTTACGCAAGCAAAGCAGTTTGCTTGCTTCTCACATAGAGTATAAACGCCACTCATAAAGAGTGGCGTTTATACTCTATTGTGCGCGGGAGAGGATTTGAACCTCCACGGGACGTAATGCCCGCTACCACCTCAAGGTAGTGCGTCTGCCAGTTTCGCCACCCGCGCAACTATCAGCTGAGAGTATACCCGAAAAAAACTTTTTTTCAACCAAAAAGGGCCACAAGGCCCTTTTTATATGGTTACACGCAAATCCACTAAACCGCCAACCCAATTTTCTTTCTGGATTGTTTTTTAGATACATCCCGTAAGAAATACAATTTTGAACGACGAACTTTTTTAGGAGTGGAAACAATTTTGACGCCAGCAATAATCGGAGAGTTAATAGGATACACCTTCTCAACGCCCACCCCATCAACAACCGCGCGAACCGTAAACGTTGCCGTTTGTCCGGCTCCATGCTTACGCGCTAACACCACGCCCTTAAAATTGCTCTGGCGCTCTTTATCTTTTTCCTTAATGCGCTCAGTGACGATTATCAATGCCCCTGATTTTATTTGGCTCAGAATTTCTTTATCCATATCAATGGAGCCCATAATAGCGCATAACACGCACGATGTCAAAGCCAAAAAACATAAAAAGCAATATAACACGGTTCCCGTTCTTCTCTATGATGTATTGATGATGTATTGCAAATTATCTCAATTTCAAACGATCGTTTGAAATTGAGATAATTAAAAAAGAAAAAAATATTTGTATTAAGCACCGGGAAGCATTTTTTTAAAATCCTCTGGCAACGCCGCGTCAATATGCACTAATTCCCCTAAAGGAGTTCTAAAAGCTATGGAGGTACAGTGTAACATATGCCGCGATGCACGAACGGCATTCGTTTTTCCCCCATAGAGCTTATCACCAATCACCGGATGGTGTATGGATGCCATATGGACACGAATCTGGTGCGTGCGGCCAGTCAGTGGGTGTACCTGCAATAAAGAAAACCATTCCCCATTTTTTTCAAACACACGCTCACTTTTATATTCCGTTACAGCACTCTTAATCATTTTAGTGCCATGCGTACTCCGTCGCGTCGTTCCGGCAACTAATCCAATAGGCGCATCAATACGCCCAGATCCTTCCAGTTTTCCAGCAACGATTGTTTCGTACGTCTTTTTGATCTGTTGATCTTGGAATAATTTTTTGAGGTATGAAAAATAATCCTGCGTTAACGGCACCAGAAGCACGCCCGATGTTTCTTTGTCTAACCGGTGCACAATACCAGGACGATGTATACGATCATCCCCCACATTCGTCACACGAGGAAAATGTTTTAATAACCAGGACACCACGGAACATGGTTCTCCTTTTTGATGTTCTGATACATGCACTAAAACACCCGCCGGTTTATTGATGGCGATAAAATCAGAAGATTGATAAAGGATGGGGATATCCATTGTGGGCGTTGCAGGGATTCCTGCCTGCTGGCAGGCAGGGAACCTACATTTATATATTTTGTGCGCGGTACAAGATTCGAACTTGTCACCTCCACAATGTCAATGTGGCGCTCTAACCAAATGAGCTAACCGCGCCCAAAATATACAAAATATATCAATAAAACGCTCTACCACTGAGCTAAACGCCCAAAAATATATACTGAAATCTTTAGTGGGCGTGGAAGGAATCGGTTTTGCCTCTCGTCATGCCGTCGCACTCCTCGGGCTAACCACCGTCTCGCGCGCTCGTTACTACTCGCGCATGCTCCGACGTCCAATTCCGAACGTGAGCCGAGCAGTCGGCTCACTCACCACTACACTGCAAGCTCTCGGAGAGCTTTGGTGGGCGTGGAAGGAATCGGACCTTCGACCTCTGTCTTATCAGGACAGCGTTCTACCACTGAACTACACGCCCAAAAACAACAAAAAAATAAACGAATCAGTACCGCAGGGATTGTACACGCTCCACATTATTTTTTCAAGAACAATACCTTTTTAACCCCTTATGGAGTCGGTTGCGCTTGACTCACCGATGTCGTTGAAGTTGGGGCGGTTGTAGGCGATGGCGAGGGCGTATCTATCGGTTGAGGAGTCGGTGTGGGAGTGGGCGTTGGTGTCGGCGTTGGGGTTGGAGTCGGTATGGGAGTTGATGTGGAGGTATCTTGAGGGAGTATTATAACATCAGAAGAAGAAGTTGCGATGTTTAACGAAGCATTGCCTCCCAACGGCGTACCGATACCCAATTGGTTAAACCCGCTAATATTGAAGCGCACGGGTTGCGTCACTGGCACCGTAACACTTAATGCAGTATCAAGCGTTGTAGTAAGAAAACTGACCGCTTCCACAAATACGACAATAATAATAATAGATGCAATAAAGCCTCCCACTAAAAATGGGATTTCTGATTTTTTCTTTTTTAAGATTTTTTTGAATGTAGTAAATGACACGGTAGTGTAGAGCAACGTAAGCCGTTATTAATGGTAATATACCGATCCCGTAAAAAATACCCGCACATTATTTCCCTTATTCTCATTGGTAATATCAAGCGAAGCAATGCGAAAAGCAAAATACTGATCCTGAACACTTTGAAGAAATGAAAATATGTGAGCCATATCCCCCTCAATGGTTGCCGTGTATTGCACAGAACTTACCTGACTACCCGATCCCGAAGTGTCATTCTGAAATGAAAAATTAAGATTGAGTTGCTGTTGCTGTGCAAGAGTTTGGAGATTTTTAGAAAATAACACAACGGTATCTTTGGTAGGGACCAACGTTGCTACCGTGCTTTGATACGGTTGCACGGTACCCCAATCAGTAATAAGGTTTGCTAAATTTTTTGATGACTGCGATGCTTGCGCTCGCTGCTCCTTAAGACCTCCGATAACATCGCTTTGGTGAGAAATATTGGCGCGCAAAAGATACGCAAAAACACCAAATAAAAGAATCAGTGCACCAATAATGATTCCCTGTCGAATAAGTTGTTTTTTAAAATCAGACATACTATCAATCGTATACGTATGCGCATCAGTATGCAGGTCGCGCATGTATGATGTATACTGCAAGTATATATCAGGAGGCTATGCAACACAATCGTACTATACACACCATAACATCTTTGGAACCAGATTTTCCTCCGCTCCTGCAAGAAATACCTTCGTGCCCAAAAAATATATTTTATCTAGGTACACTCACCAACCAACGCTGTATTGCTATTGTGGGTACTAGAAAAGCGTCCGCACAAGGGTGTCAGACCGCCTATGCATTCGCACAAACATGCGTACAACAAGGCTGGTGTGTCGTCAGCGGTCTTGCTCTTGGCATTGATGCGGCGGCACATCAGGGAGCACTGGATGCAGGCGGCTGTACATGGGCAGTGATTGCAGGAGGCGTGGATCGCATCTACCCCCAACAACACGAACAGCTTGCAACCAACATAATAGAGAGCGGCGGCTGTATCCTCTCGGAATACGCCCCTCAAACACCAACATACCCAAATCAATTCATTGCCCGCAATAGGATCATCAGCGGTCTTGCACGGGCGATTGTTATTATAGAAGCACCCCGCGCTTCAGGAGCATTAACAACTGCTCGTTTTGCCGGAGAACAAGGACGAGATATTTTTGTGGTTCCCGGCCCAATCTCCTCAGAAAATTTTATAGGATCCCATGCGCTCATCCGCGATGGGGCACGTCTTGTTACTAGTATGAACGATGTATGGTACGATATGGGAGAATCGCCCACCGAAACACCTTCTCCGCCCACCAACACGTCAACAGAAATAGACACCTGTCAACAACGCATTATGGAAATCTTGCGACGAGAAAAAGGGGCATCGGTTGACAAGCTGATTGCAATGACTACACTAAAAACCCAAGATGTCCAAGCGGCGCTGTCCGCACTCATTATAAAAGGCATGGTAGTACAGGAAGGAATAACATTTAAAATCACCGTTCCCTCACGCACACCCCGCCATCACACATGAAACTACTTATCGTCGAGTCTCCCACCAAAGCAAAAACCATCACCAAATATCTTGATGGCGCGTTTGAAGTGCGCGCCAGCGTCGGACATATCCGCGACCTGCCCACATCCAACAAAAACGCCATAGACATCCCCGCAGGATTCACTCCCCATTATGTCATTCCCGAAGGAAAAGAACACATCGTTAAAGAATTAAAGGCGCTGGCCCAAAAAGCATCAAACGTCGTGCTTGCCACAGACCCTGATCGCGAGGGAGAAGCAATCGCATGGCACATCACCCAAGCCATAGGCTTGGAAAACCCAAATAGCAAAACCCAAATAGCAAAAAAAAAGGGTTCAATGAAACAGACCGTGCAACGGGTGGCGTTCCATGAAATAACCCCCGCCGCCATCAAAGAAGCACTGGCTCATCCGCGGGACATCGACATGGATTTGGTCAGAGCGCAGGAAGCTCGCCGCGTGCTGGACCGGCTTTTCGGATATGACTTGAGCGGCCTTTTGTGGACCAAGCTTCGGTACGGACTTTCCGCCGGACGCGTACAATCGCCGGCGCTGCGCATATTAGTGGAACGCGAACGCGACATCCGCGCGTTCATCCCCAAAATATTTTTTGTCATCGACGCCACATTCGCCACAAAAACAAAAAAAGAAATTCCTTTCGTCTGTAGCATTCAGCCGGACAACAAGCACGATGCCGATGCCTTAGTTGCGGCATCGCAACAAGCGCAGTGGCACGTTGCCACCGTGGAGCAAACCAAAAGCGTTCGCGCTCCCCGCCCTCCGTTCACCACATCAACATTGCAGCAGAGCGCATCATCGCGACTAGGCTATTCCCCCAGCATCACCATGCGGCTTGCCCAAAAGCTCTACGAAGCGGGACGCATTACTTACATGCGCACCGACAGCACCACCTTAAGTACGCAGGCATTGCAGGACGCGCAGGAAATTATCATAAAAAAATACGGCGCATCCTATGCCCAACGGCGTGTGTATAAAACCACGTCAAAAAATGCCCAAGAAGCGCACGAAGCGATACGGCCAACCCACCTCGGCACAGCATCGGCCGGCAATACGCCGCAGGAAAAGAAATTATACGAACTCATCTGGAAAAAAACTATTGCCAGCCAAATGGCTGATGCGCAGATTCTTAAAACAACCATCGCGGCATCGACGGACAATAAAGACATTCCCCCCTTCACCGCCACTGGCGTCCATATTACGTTCGATGGATGGCTCAAAGCCGATCCGGCATCCCGCACCGAAGAAAACGAATTGCCGCCAATTGCCCCGCACGACCCGCTGACACTCACCGGCATTACGGCAACGCAAAAGCAAACAGAACCGCCCCGCCGCTATTCGGAAGCAGGGCTGGTCAAGGAATTGGAAAAGCGCGGCATTGGGCGCCCCAGCACCTACGCCACCATCATCAAAACCATCATCGATCGCGGCTATGTCCAAAAGGAACAACGATCATTGCTTCCCACCGAAACCGGCGAAGTCGTGGATGATTTTCTGGAAACATATTTTGCATCGTACATCAGCGACTCATTTACCGCAGACATGGAAAACGAGCTGGATGACATTGCCGCGGGAAAACGCGCCTATGCAAAAACGCTTGCCGATTTTTATACGCCGTTTAAAAAAGAAATCGCGTCAAAAAAAGACATTCCCAAAATAACAAACCTTGGGGATGCGCCCACCGATATTCATTGCCCCGTGTGTAACGGCCCCATGATCATCAAACTAGCACGCAACGGAAAATTTTATAGTTGCGCAAAGTTCCCCGCATGCACCGGCGCCCTTACCTTGGAAGGCAAAAAACTCGAGGGCCCCAAAGAGACCGGCGAGCCATGCCCGCAGTGCGGCGAAGGAAAGCTTGTGGAACGGGAAGGAAAGTTTGGAAAATTTGTATCCTGCAACAGATACCCCAAGTGCAAGTACATCAAAAAAGACGCCATCATAGACGGCAACAATCCCAACGACACCGGCGTCGCCTGCCCCGTCTGCAAAAAAGGAACCATGATCCAAAGAAAGGGGAAATTCGGCGTATTTTACAGCTGCTCACAGTATCCGACGTGCACACACATCATCAAATCAAAACCAACCGGAGCGCTCTGTCCCCTGTGCGGATCTCTTATGATGGAAGGGACAAAAACCATTCCGGAGAGATGTTCAAATAAAGCGTGTCCAAACCATAACCCTCATAAACTCAATAAAAAATAACACAGGCAAACTGCTTTGCCTGTGACATGGTCTTTGTCTGCCGGAGCGTTGTCGCGCCAGCAGGCGCAACCGCGAGGTGGGGTCGCAGAAATTTCCAAGCGACGGCGAAGAAATTATCCGTGACCAAAGACCATTCCGGAGAGGTGCTCCAATAAAGCGTGCCCCCATCACAACCCACACAAGCTCAAGAAATAGCATGCGTACTATTTGTAGCTTGAGCGGAAGAGGAGATTTTTAACTTCTCCCCCTCTCCCATAAACCCTAATTTTTTCATAAGCCCATATGCATGGGCAAATCGCATGTACCCTCGCCATGAGGTGAGCGCGCTCTGTAGCCGTTCTTCGGACATCGTTCCTTTGCGAACCAACTGTTCATAGTATCGCCGTTTTTTTATCATGCGCTTCACCGTTGATTTCCGCACGAACCGCTTCCCGTCTCGTAGCACATATCCCAAAAAATCCACTCCTGTTTCAATGGGGAATATGTCTGATTTCTTCGGATGAAGCGTGAGTTTTAATTCATCACGAAGAAATGCCCTAACCACTTCCCGCACATTATCAAGATGCCGCTTGTCCGCTCCCAAAATAACAAAATCATCCATGTAGCGGAGATAGTAGTGTTCCCTCAATGTCCGCTTCACGAACCAATCAAGTTCATGTAGATACACGTTTGCAAACAGCTGGCTAGTGAGATTGCCAATGGGAATGCCCTTATCGCTGCTTTCGATAATCTCGCGAAGAAGCCAGAGCACGTTTTCATCACCAATGCGCTTGGCAAGAATGCGAAAGAGCACACCATGGTCAATACTGTCAAAATATTTTGAAATATCGCATTTAAGGCAGTACCCCCCCCCGCACTGTTCCACCGCCACGGCACACCGCGATTGCAAAGATCGGATAAAATGCTCCAATCGTTTGATGGCACGGTGTGTACCCTTTCCCCGCCGGCAGGCGTATGAATCAAATATAAACGCCTTCTCAAAAATCGGTTCAATGATATTCACCACCGCATGGTGCACGACCCGGTCCCTGAAAGGAGCCGCCTTGATAACACGCTTTTTTGAATCCGTCACGATGAATTCGCGGTAGGGGCCGTGGCGATACGTGCGGCGCATCAGTTCTTCCTGCAACCAAAGGATGTTCGTTTCCTTCGCACATCCAAAGCGCAGAATCGCATCGCGGTACCGCTTGCCCGAGCGGGCATCGAGGTACGCGCGATGCAGGTTTTGAAATGAGACAAGGTTATAAAAAAGTTCAGACATGGCATGCATGTTCTTTGTTTGGCGTAAGGACGTGTTTCGTCCTTACGCCAAACGCCTTCGCGCGGAACGGATACCGTAACACGTGAGAGTCGAGAACATATATTTTCCCTTCGGACAGGTTCCCAGAGAAGGAATGACATCTGGGGTTTCTGAGGCACGCTCTGTGCACGATTGCTCGTGCACAGATTCAGGCCAAAAAATGTAGAATCACTGGCGCAACGGAAGCCGACATTGTTGTTCGTGTTGCCCGTGCCCCAATTCAAGTTCAGCGCGAAGGCACCAGCGTCGGAGCCGTTGTTCCAATTCGCACCGCGAATGAAGACACTGCCACTGTTATTCGATATCATCCCCGCCCGCAACGCCTCGCATGCTCGGCCTACCCACCTTGCTTCGCAAAGCGAAGCAAGGTGGGCTTGCGTGACGGGCGGGCCCTGCCCACTTCGCTCAACAAAGTATGAATGAATCCGCCCCACTATTCCGATACACGTAAGATGCACACAGGCGATGTTATTATATCCTATCTTTCAAAAATCTTCTCCCAAACCCTGTCTTAAAATATTTTTCTCTTGCTATCGCTTTTTCTTTTTGCAAGCATGCTTCGTAATAAACAAGCACAAAGGGCCTTCGGTTTTTTGTGGATTCGACAAGTCACTGGTTATGGAGTATGAATCGCTCTCTTAGATTACTGGTGAAGCCGACGTATAACTTCCGATCTTTTTTGCTCTCCAAGACGTATGTGTAATACATGGTACCAGTTATGAAAATTTATTCTTCCATCCTCCCAAAAGCCTGCCGATTTCTTCCAGTCGTTTTGCCGCATGCTCATACTGCTGCATACTCAGCGTCCCCGATCCCCGCATGTCGTGCGCAAGACGCACGAGGACTTTCACAGTTTCATAGTGTACGATGCATTCATCTATAAATTCCCGCTTCATCTGTTTCAGATTGACGCGAATGACGCTTTGCATGAGCTCAAGCGTTTCATTTTGAATATGAATTCCCAGCGTGTAGCGATGCGCCTTTGAAAATCCCCGCACGACCGGATCAAGCCACAGCGCAAAGTCATAGATTTTTTGGAAAAGAATCAGTTTTTGAACCACAAGCTTCGGTTGTTTTACACAAAAAAACGACGGAGATGTTAGATTCTCAGATGCAAGATGTTAGATTGCCCGACAGAAACCCCTCACCTGGCGCA
>JAJXYJ010000007.1 GCA_021780615.1 bacterium
TATTAGTTGTATTAGTAATTTAAAATTTTAAAATTAAATAATTAGAAATTAATTGGAAATTGGAAATTGATTATTGGAAATTACGCCAAAGGCGTCATTCGTATCTCAATGCCTCAATAGGATGCAGACGTGATGCGCGACGAGCAGGATAGTATCCAAAGACGACACCAATAATAGCAGAGACTCCAAACGCCAACACGATGGACATGAACGACATGCTCGCCTGCATAATATTAAGAGCGCTTATGGTATACGAAATTCCCCACCCAAGCCCAATACCGATAATACCCCCCACCAACGTCAGCAATACCGCTTCAACAAGAAATTGCACATTAATATCGCTCTTTTTTGCTCCAATGGCGCGCCGCAATCCAATTTCACGCATACGCTCGGTTACCGTCGTCAACATCATATTCATAATGCCAATGCCGCCAACGAGAAGTGATATACCTGCCACCGATGCCAAAAGAATGGTGAGTGTATTGGTGACTGATGATGCCGCCGAAAGAATATCTTGTTGATTTAAGACGCTAAAATCAGCATTCGCCGCATTGGTAATATGATGCCGCTCTAGTAACAGGGTCGTAATCTGATTTTGGACATCCTGCATTGCACTGGCGCTTGTTGCCTCCACACTAATCGTACTCACATACGTGCCACCAACCAAAAATCGTTGTGCCACCATCAAAGGAATGTAAATAGTATCATCAACGTTATTAAAACCAGATCCGCCCTTCGGGACCGTAACGCCAATAATTTTAAAATCAATTCCTTTAATGCGGATACTTTTGCCAACAACCGAGGCACCGGCACCAAAAAGATCATCACGAGTCGTTGGTCCCAACACCGCAACTCGAGCCAAGTCTTGATTTTGTTGATCGGTAATAAATGATCCATCCGCTATAGTAACATCTCGTACGGCCGCATACGCAGCCACCGTTCCTATAACTGACGTGTTGGTATTAGTACCAGGAGCAACAACCTGTTCACGAGTGGAGATATTTGGCGCAACCGCGGCAACGTCCGTCACATTTTGAGCAATGGCGGTGGCATCATCGGCGGTCAGCGTTTCCGAACTGCCCCGACCCGCACTTACTTCAGTCCCTGGACCACGTTGCGCACCAGGCATAACAATAACCAAATTAGACCCAATGGATTGGATGCTTGATTGAATAGAACCACTGGCTCCCGCGCCAATGGCTAACATGGCAATAACGGAGGCGATACCGATGACAATACCCAAGACCGTTAATCCCGATCGCACTTTATTGGCAAGAAGTGCCGATGTTGTTTCGTGAAATAAATCTTGTAATGTCATAGATGTTCTGTGGGCTCAACACGAGCAACACGTTTATGATTATTTTTTTTATCTTCAACAATATGTCCGTCGCGAATATGAATAATGCGATCAGCATGTTCAGCAACATCCGTTTCGTGCGTAATAAGCACAATCGTTCTGCCATCAACTTCATTCAGATGTTGAAAGGTTCCTAAAACAATCTCCCCTGTTTTTGTATCAAGATTTCCCGTTGGTTCATCAGCCATAATAAGCGAAGGATTATTTACCAGTGCGCGTGCAATAGCAACGCGTTGAATTTGTCCTCCCGATAATTGATTTGAAAGATGATTCCAACGATCCTCTCCTAAACCTGATGCACGCAATGCGGCCTGAGCCAGTGCGACGCGCTTTTCAGGTAATACATGCGTATACACCAAAGGAAGCATCACATTGCGCATAACGGTCGCACGCGAAAGCAAATTAAACGCCTGAAATACAAATCCAATTTTTCTACCACGAATATCAGCTAATTCATCATCTGAAAGTTTGGACACATCCTCTCCATCAAGAAAATAAGTCCCCGATGTCGGCGTATCAAGCGCACCCAAAATATGCATAAGCGTCGATTTACCCGATCCTGACGGACCCATAATAGCAACAAACTCCCCATCCTTAACTGAGAATGTGATGTCTTGCAGGGCAGGCGTTTCGGTATCGCCAGTCACATATATTTTAGTGATTTTATTACATGCAATCATAAAAATACCATATATATTATCTGCCAATAAACCGTCCCCCGCCTAATAATCCTCCGCCACTGGTCCGTGCGCTCGTGGCAGAAGGAGCGGTTGTTATCGCCGCTGAGCCGGATACCACACGCGTCACAACCAAATCCCCTTCCTGAAGGCCGGACGTAATTTGCGTATCACTATCATTAGAAAGTCCCGTTTGCACCATCACCGTTCGAGGAGGAGTAGCCGATGACACCGGTCCGGTAATAGGAGTACCTGTTGCTACACCATCCAACACCTGCACCACCGACGTATTTCCCGTCATCTTAATGGCTCCGCTGGGAACAATAAGAGCTTGCTGCGCCACAGTCGTAATAATCGATGCCGACACACTCATACCTGGTTTTATAGAGGCATTCTGCACATCAAAAGCAATGCGTACATTGTAGGTAACAACTCCCGAAGAAACCGTGCCAATGCTATCAATTTGAGTGACTGTACCACTCATCGTCAAGTCAGGTAACGCATCAAACGTCAGCGTCGCCTTTTGCCCAAGACGCACCTTGGCAACATCAACTTCGTTAAGCGAAATCTGTGCATATTGTTCGTGAGTAATGAGTGTTGCAATAACATCAGATGATGCTACGGTGTATCCATTTGCAAAATTAAGAGTTCCTATCTGCCCTGAAAAAGGAGCGGAAATAATAGTGTTACTGTACGCATCCTGTGCCGATTGCAATGATGCTTGCGCGGCATCTATCTGTGCCTGAGCAGATGCGACATCAGAGGAAAGCGGTGGCGCAACTTGTTGCGCGTATGACGCCTGCGCGGAAAGCAATGACTGCTGAGAAGAGGACAAACTAGTCGCGACGCTCTCAACCGTAGAACGAGCCGAAGCGATTGTGGTTTTAAACTGATTGAGTGTTGATTGATATTTTGCGGATGTTGCCGAAACCGAATTAATAGCAGAGGCGATATCATCAAAGAATATTTTTATCTGACTGACGTTTTGTATTGACGAACGAGCAAGAGCCAACACCGATGTCGCATTAGAAGCATCGACTGCATCAATCGCCGTATTCCATGATGTCAGAATAGCTGTTGCTTCTTTTCGCTCAGCGCTCAAGCGCAATAATTGTCCGCTGTCAGGAATGGGAAAACTAATGGACCCGTTCCCAGAAGAATCACTGGTCGATAAGCTAAACTGCGGAGAAAATGATGTAGGATTTATATAAAATTGATCAATGCTCGTGCGCATGGTGTTATCAATCTGCAAATACGCGCTATTAATCGCGCTCAACATGCTTTGTTGTGCACTCTGAACCGAAAGCTGTGCCACCTGCAAATCTTGCGGTGTAAGGCCTTGGATGACTTTTTGATAATTCGCCTGCGCGCTCGCTAGACTTGCTTTTGCCTGAGCTAAAGAAAGCAGGGCGCTTTTTTGATCAAGGACCGCTATGGTTTGTCCTTGCGAGACCGTCTGCCCTTGCTGTACGGGGAGTGACACTATCGTTCCCGATGTTTGCGGCTTAATATCAAGCTGTTGATTGGCTTCCACTTGTCCTGTACCGGAAACAGAAACAACTAATTCTCCCCGCGTCGCCGCACTCACCATATACACCGCCGGCGCCGCTGGCCGCGTAGCACCATACGCATATAGAGCCACTCCCGCAACCACGATCATAAGCGCACTGGCCGCTTTATGTGATCGAATAAAAGAACGAATAGATGTTTTCCAAGTCATCATATGTGTATGTATAAAATATAATTATTGCTGTGTTGATGAAACGGTTGACGATGCGGGAGCAAAGGGAAACGGCACACTCGCCGGCACCACTCGAATAAACCGAGCCGCAATCTGCCCCGATTGATTTGGTGATCCAATGACAACCACATGATCCCCCGCCTGCAATGCCGTTGAGGCAACAGTAGCATCTCCCTGACGCACGATAGTATGCGCATCCAATGCAATAATTTTTTCATTGCCATCTCTCCCCTGTATCACCACACTTGATGACGCAGTAACGGTCATAACAACGCCCGCCGCTCCATGCGCATCCATAAAAGCGCCAGAAGGTGCGCCATGACGCATACCGCCGTGAGGCCCGACAAAATTTTCATAATAGCCACTACCCCACTCATATGAAAATGATGCCTTACGAAAACCAACAAGCATGCCCACCCAAAAAATAATGAGGGCAATAATAATACCGACGACAGAAAAAAACACCCATGCAATCGTTTTTGAGTGAAAAAAATGTCGACCCTGAGGCGTCGATTCATTATGCAAATCGTCGTGATGAGTGAGTGGTGATGTTTCCATGATAATTTCTTTTAATAGCACTGATAAGAAACACGGCGCTCACAACGCAAAGAAGCACACTGGAAAGAAGGAGCGCAATATTGAGAGCTGGAATAGATTCCGCAAGCGACCACAGGTAATCTCCTAAATTCGCCAACACAATTTTTCCATCGGAAAAAATAAGTGAGAAAAACTGGAAAAAACTAGACGAGGTAAATGCCTGTTGTGCATATTCCCATGAAAAAACAGCGCCGATTGCCGACCCTACGGAAAGCACAGAAAAGAGGACGATATTTCTTCGCGCTCTTTTTTGTTCATAGGAGGATAAGCGCACGATAATACGCTCAGCCAAATCATCAGTATTATAAATAGGTTGTTGGTCCGCCATACTCTATAGTAGTATACGGACAAAACGCACCGTTGGGTGCATCACAAACCTAACGAGTCATGCTATGCCGAAGCAGAGCCAGCGCCCGCGTGTAGCGGCTTTTGATGGTATTAAGAGGTTCTCCAAAAATATCAGCAATTTCCTCAAGGGTTATATCCTCATGTTGGCGAATGTGCATCAAGGCCTGATACAGAGGCGGCAGTGCATGAATGGCGCGCGAAAGTTCTTGTTTTTGTAATACATCAAAAAAAGGTTCATCTATATAAAAATCAGCATGTCCAACGCCATCAGTATCAGCCAACGGCAGTGGCGCATTTTTTCGGCTCCGAATGCAATCAATGGCGGTGTTTTTTGCAATGCGCAATAACCACGTTTTAAAACTTTTTTCTTGATCAAACGCACTTAAATGTTTCCACACTTTCACAAATGTTTCTTGAGCAACGTCGTCTGCATCGTGTGCATTGCCCACAATACTGTACGCAAAACGGTACACAAGACCGGTATGACGACGCACTAAAGTTGCCAACGCAGAAGACTTTCTGTCTCCCACATGTAACGCAACAAGTTCCTGGTCCGATAAACTATTTATATCAATGCTATTCATACAACCATAGGCGCACTACCATGCTTTTTGATATCTATTGCCATAAGCACGATGGTACATGTTATACTACTACACACAACCTCGTAGAATATTTTCACTTTTATCACGTAACGATATATGAGAATAGTACGAAAGTAAACACACGCGACACCATACCTATGTCATACATTTTTATCATCGTCATCGCCACCATTCAACTTCTCTTAGTGTTAGTACACGTTGTTTTATTTAAAACGATAGAACATATCTTTCTGCCCACTGACCACATAACACTCATTATTAAAATAATCGGATCCATCGCGGCAATCAGTTTTGTCGCCGCATCGCTCATCGCTTTCTACTACAATACTCTCGTAACCCGCATCATCTATACCACCGCATCCGTATGGCTTGGCATAGTCCTCTACGCACTCATGGCAAGTGCGCTTTATTGGGGCATACTCTTCCTTGCTCCCGGGCTCCAACCCCATCAGAAAACAATAGGGATGGTGCTCCTCATAGGAGCTGTGGGAATCAGTGTGTATGGTTTTATCAATGCTCAAACGATACGAATCACTCAAATAAAAATACCCCTCCCCTCACTCCCCGCCGCCTGGCAAGGGAAAAAAGCGGTATGGATAAGCGACATTCATCTGGGACAGGTGCATGGCCGCGAGTTTGCCGATACCATTGTTAAAAAAATACAGACACTCCAACCAGACATCGTCTTTATCGGTGGCGATCTCTACGACGGCGTGACGGTACAAGAACACCACGTCATTGAGCCATTTGCCCAACTCCATGCTCCGTGGGGAGTCTATTTTATTACCGGTAATCACGAAGAATTCAGGGATCCGGAACCATACCTCAAAGCAATACGCGCGGCAGGCATTCGCATTCTTTCCAATGAAATGGTTAATGTTGCTGGCGTACAAATTATCGGCGTCGATTATCGAAATACCGATACCAATAAAAAATTCAAAGAAGTTTTGACTCATCTCGCATACGATCCGCATCAGCCCAATATTCTCTTAAAGCACGTCCCCCTTGAATTACGAACCGCACAAGAAGCCGGTTTTAATGTGCAACTCTCAGGGCATACGCACCGAGCACAAGTTTTCCCTTTTAATCTGCTTACCGCCGCACTCTATCACCGATTTGATTATGGTCTGCATCGGCATGGACCAATGTGGGTGTACACATCCGATGGCGTTGGCACCTGGGGACCACCGATGCGTATCGGCAGTGGTGCAGAAATCGTGCTCATCACCTTTGTCCAAGCATGACGCAATGGAATAAAAAATTTTCCATCACTACTCCTGCACTATAACTATATTTGTACCTTTGAAAAAAGGTAGCTACCGATACCAATAAATACGGCAGTTACGACAAGCAATACTCCCACATCAGTACCAAGCCCGAAATGAAATGCACCCGTCAACGCGCCGCGAACACCATCGATGCCATAGGAAAGCGGATCAATGGTGGCGATATCATTAATGACCGCTGGAAGTCCTTGAAGGGGAAATAACGCTCCCGAAAGAAAGAACAATGGCATCACTAAAAAATTGATAATCAATTGAAACCCCTGCATATCATCAAGCATTGAGGCGATAGCCGTCCCCAAAGCCGTAAAGAGAAGCGCAATGAGAAACATAAACAAAATCGCCAATGGCAAAAATGCAAAACTTATCACATGAAAGCCGAATAAAAAGGTAAGTCCAAAAACAATGAGTCCCTGGATAGTTGCCACGGTCGCGCCTCCCAAGGTTCTTCCAAACATAATTTGTATCCGCGACACCGGCGCCACCAACATTTCTTTTAAAAATCCAAATTGCCGATCCCAGATAATTTCAATGCCCGAAAATACGGCACTAAACAAAATAGCCATACCAATAACACCAGGGGCAAGAAAACTGAGGTAATCACCCCCTCCCGCTTTTTGAAAAACCGGACCAAAACCAAAACCAAGCGCCACCAAAAACAGAATGGGTTGTCCCAATGATCCAATAATCCGCGCCCGCGAACGAACGTAGCGTTTTAACTGTCGAAGCCATAATTGATACAAAATAGACATATCGCGGTGATGGTTATTTTCTTCCCCGTATACGCATATTCATACGCATCTGATCGGTGCTCGTCGCATCTTCATCACGAATCGCATCCCCCGTCAGAGCCAGAAATGCCTCTTCTAATGAAGCGGTACCAGTTTTTACCTGCAAATCATGCGCGGACCCTTGGGCAATAATAGTCCCATGATCAACGATAGCAATGGTATGCGCTATTTTACTAGCTTCTTCCATATAGTGCGTCGTAAAAAAGATAGTCATTCCCTCTTGTTTATTGAGCGCCACAATGTACTGCCACATATGACTTCGCGTTTGCGGATCAAGTCCGAGTGTCGGCTCATCAAGAAAAAGTATCTTGGGATGATGTAAAAGTCCGCGTGCAATTTCAAGACGCCGCTTCATTCCTCCCGAAAAATGTTTTACCAATTCATCGCGCCGATCCCAGAGCTCCACAAACCGCAACATTTCTTCAATCCGCCCCATGCGAATCACGGGAGGAACACGATAGAGTACTCCATGTAATTCCATATTCTCATAGGCAGTCAATTCATCATCCAAACTTGGATCTTGAAAAACAATCCCAAATGACTTTCGCACCTCGTTTTGTTGTGTTACCGAACTCTTGCCTTCAATAAACACTTCCCCGCTGGTTGGCGATAAAAGAGTGGTTAATATTTTAATGGTTGTACTCTTGCCTGCGCCATTAGGACCAAGAAACGCAAAAATCTCTCCTTGAGGAACCAAAAAGGAGAGATCTTTGACGGCAGAAAAAGAGCCGAATGTTTTTGTAAGATGACGCACGTCAATACTATTCATATAGAAGAAATATACTCTAGACAAAAGAGTACTCCGCTACCTTTTAAAAACCAAGCGGTTCATTGACCAATACAAGGTCCATGGTCCGATGCGGAAGAATGAGCCGTTCAAACACGAGCATCATACCAATAACACTCCCCTGAGCACCGGTCTTTTTCATCCGCGCATCCTCAAGAGGAAAAACATAGTTTTGAATACGATCAAATGCATCCTGCAGGGTGGGGACAATTTTTTGAGCTCCGGCAACCCAGACAATATGCGGGCTGGAAAACGCATATGGCGCAATCTGACTCCCCGTTGCCGAGGCTATGACCACCTCCCCCGTTTGTACGATAGCATGCACGCTCCCTAAGAAATACTCAGATAAAATACTTTTCACACGCAAAGCAGTTTGTGCTACAGGATCCGTTTCAGCAACAATAGCATCTTTTACATTATGCCAAGGGTGTGCTTCTGACTTTAAAAAATCAGTGTATCCGATCTGATCCAATGTTGTTGAACCGCCGCTCATCACATCCTTTCCTTGAGGGATAAGTTCCTGTATTTTTGCGAGCGCTTCTTCTTTTGTTGCAACGACATGCACATGAACATTGCGTGCCTCAAGTGCCGCAACGGTACGAGCGATACTATCTGCTGAAGGTATTGTTGTGTAATCCATAAAATAATAATAGTACTCTTAATAATAAAGACTCAAAAGCGCCCCCAAGCGTTTAACGACGACGCGGTGGGCGTTCGGTTTGTTTAATAATACTGCGAATGACGTCCAGTTTATTGGAAAGATGCGTGGCAAATTTTTCCATATGCGACAACTTGGAAAAAACAACCATGTCATCTCCCATCCCAAACACCAACAGTTTCTCCCCTTTGGTAATCTTAAGGATATCCCGCGCTTCGGCAGGAATAACGACTTGTCCCTTTTCTCCCACGGTAGTCGTCCCATAAAACGATTCACCGCCACAGGTATGTTGTTTTTTTATCATAATGAAGCCCAAGGTACAAAATCCTACTTGTACAACTTGTAGGAATAAGTATATACCCCCCTCATCCCACCGTCAAGAAAACCCTTACGGCCCCGCGCAACCCTATGAGACTCCCTCTCCATACGATATACTATATAATACTATATAAAAGAAGACCGTACATAAAAAAACTCCCCCCACGCCCGTGAAAGAAACACCACAATCTATCGTCATACATAATGGAAAAAAATGACATGCAATCCCACTATATGGACGCATATAACCGCTACGCCGATGCGTTGTTTCGATACTGTATCGTACGCGTCCGCAACAGAGACGTTGCCAAAGATCTCGTTCAAGAAACATTTCTTAAGGCGTGGACATATATCACCCAAGACAAGGATATAGAAAATATACAAGCACTCCTCTATCGTATTGCTCACAATGCAATCATAGATTTTTCGCGAAAAAAAAGGAGCATATCATTAGAATGGCTTCATGAATTTGCACAGTACGATCCGGTTGATACAACCACACAGCATCCCCACGACGCGGTACTGCAATCGGAAGCCCTGGTCGCCATTGAAAAACTAGATGAAAAATATCGCGATCCCATCATATTGCGCTACATGGAAGATAAAACTATCGGGGAAATCGCATCACTTCTTGGCGAATCAGAAAATACCATTTCCGTGCGCATCCACCGCGGCCTGCAAAAGCTAAAAGCTCATTTTATAATAGAACCATGATGAAATCTTATGAAACCAAATTTTAAAGAAACAATGAAAAAAGTGCGCCTCATCACCCTCTCATCTCAAGAAAAGGAGCAGATGTGGCAACATATAACCAAACGCATAAGCGGAGGTCCTCTTGTTAATCTCGTCAATCTCTCAACGCAAGATCATGCTCATAAGACACGTACTTTATGGGAAAAACTCGCACAAAAGACACTACAGGGAGTGCGTCGCCCAACATATGCCTTAGCAGGAATTGTGGCGATAGTGATATTAGTAACGGGCAGTGGCGCATATGCCGCAGAACAATCACTCCCCGGAGACCTGCTCTATCCGCTCAAGGTCAATGTCATTGAGCCAGCGCAAGGATTTTTTAACTTTTCACCACAAGCACAAGCGGCATGGGATATTCAGCTTGCAAATAACCGCCTTGCAGAAATTGAAAAACTCGCCGCGCAAGGGAAATTAACCACCGCCATACAAAGCGCGGCATCCGCACGTCTTACCAATACTATTTCCAACGCGCAAGAACGATTACAAACCATGCAACAAGAAAAAAACACCGCACCGGCGGCAGGAGCATTGGCATCAGATTTGGAAGTATCACTAAAAGCACATGCGCTTGTTTTGCAAAAGATTTCAGACATACAAAACAATAATCATGGTCTTGTAGAAAATATCATCCAAAACATACGCACCCATGAACAAAAAGTGACCACAATGCAAAATCAGGACACCGCAGAATCGGCAATACTATTTCAAGCAACATCAAGCCCACAAACACCTTTCACAGACACTCAACAGCGGACAAGCGTAGAACAAGAAGCCACTCGGGCACGCGATGCAATTATGCACGCGCAATCATATATAAAAGAATATCAAACGGAAGCTCAGGCAACGACCACCGACGATGCCTACACGCACATACAATCAGCCCAAGAACATGCAAACAATGGCGTGGCACATGAAAAATCGGGACAATACAAAGAAGCATTTTCTGATTTTCAAGATGCCGCCGAATCAGCTCAAAATGCTCAGGCGGCTGCTTTGAGCCAACACCTCCTTAAAATAAATGCCGGCATAGACATACCACAAACCAACAACCAAAACATTAACACGGAAAACAACACCGCAACGCCACTGCCACAAACAAACAATGGACAGCATCATAAAGGCGATGCAGGTCGCCCAGAAAAGACACAAGCATCATCACCTGCCGATGTGCCAACACAAACAATTCTTCCATCACTATCGCCAAAAACAGATATGTTAAACCCCTCATCACCAGAACAAAATGATGACCATTAATCCTGTAACCATCCCCGTCTGGACATAAAAACTGTCATATCATACAAGATATCCGCCTTAGACTTTCAAACGCACCTGTTCTATACTGCATCCATATGAAACTAAAACAGTTTTCAGAAAGCACGCTTGCCTTTTTTCAGGCAACTGGCGTCATAGCATATATTATGTTAGGCACCATGATACTCTATGGTCTTCAAGGAGTCATTCGCCCTCAAACCATGGGACCCGTCTGGGGAGTTATGGTGATGCTTACGCTCTTTGTCACTTCCGCATTTATTACCGGAAGTATGGTGCTCAGCTATCCTGTTATTCTTTTCTTGGAAGGAAAAAAACGCGCGGCGGTGCACATACTGCTATGGAGTGGTGCGTGGTTCATCGTTTATAGTATTATATTTCTAGGGGTCATTATTATATTCGCATAACATAAGATGATTATATGAAAAAAATCCCCGCGATATTTATCATCGTTGTCATTATTATTATTCTGGCCGTGCTCGCGGTAGGATACTTTTTATTTATCAGTCCCCAACAAGAACCAACACTTTCATCAACAGCCATCACACAAGAGCAACAAAGTCTTGATGCGTTAAATGCAAAGCATGACATTCCGGCACAATGGAAAGAAGGTTCCGTGCAATCACTGGGTATGTATCAAGGATACGAAGTGCTCTCCGAATTTCTGTGCTTTGGACAAACAGGGACCTGCCCCGACAATGGTGCTTACTACCTTACGTATCGCAATGTAAACGATCAAGGAACATGCGCGCAGTTGCAGGGAAAACCCATTACCTACACCGATACTGAGACGCACTTCATTGGCTGTGGCGTAAACCAAGGATTAACAGCTACAACCGCCACCACTGGTCCCATAACAGGACAATACACCCTCCAACAAGGAGACAACGGTAAAACATTTCAATACAACGTTACCTCGCGCTTTGATGTTATTTTAGATGGCACCACCAATCAACCGGGTGGCATCACCTGCTCTCCGGACGGCATCATCCAAGACGTACCCAACATCCCCCAAGTCTCTCCGCCTCTCTTTGCCCAACGCTTTGAAGTCATCGCCGTAGGCACCTGCACTCTCAGTGATGGAAACTTTTCAGCAACCATACAGGTGCAATAAAAAATACTCTTCCGATTCCCGACATCGAAAGAACACAAATTGCTCAGAATGTACAGGAACGTATATTTCTGTGGTTTAAAAACATATACCCATGCTTCATTTTTAATATGTCCATGATATACTAGGTGCCATATGATAAAAAAAGAACCCTTAAAACGGATTAACATTCCCTCAGTCGCACTGCACCAGGAAGAAATTTCCCATCAGGAAATAGAAAAAGAAGCAAAAAAAAGAGTATCCCGCATCGCTAAAGAGTTTGCTAACGGATTTGAATTCATTCGCAATTATCCCAAATCAGTCACCTTTTTTGGCAGTGCTCGTTTTTCGGAACATAATCCCTATTATAAAAAAGCACGGCATATCGCCCAAGAACTTTCCAAGCAGGGATATGCTATTGTTACCGGCGGAGGACCCGGTATTATGGAGGCGGGCAATCGCGGCGCGCGGGATGAAAACGGTGAATCAGTCGGCCTCAACATAAAATTACCCATGGAACAGGTACTGAATCCATATGTAAAAAATCATCTTGATTTCCACTACTTTTTTAGCCGCAAAGTATGCATGTCATTTTCCGCAGAAGCATATCTCTACTTCCCCGGCGGATTTGGCACGCTCGATGAATTATTCGAAATTCTTACCCTCGTCCAAACACATAAAATCAGAAAAGTTCCCATTATTCTGGTCGGAGAAAAATTCTGGAAACCGTTGGATCACTTCCTTGATACCCTCCTCTACCACCAAAATGACACCATAGAGGAAAGTGATTTGGATCTCTATACCATTACCGACGACGAAGCATTAATTATGAAAATCGTCGCCGCCGCGCCTTCACGAGGAAGACACAAAGATAAAAATAAAAGTAAATAAAACCCCTCCCCTTTAAAAAATATATTCCATTATAAAACTCCCTTATGGGGAGTTTTATAATGGAATATATTATTCATTGCTCGTTGCCGTCTTTGCTCTCTTGCGTTCAAGTTCAGTTAAATACATCTTGCGCATCCGAATTGATTGCGGAGTCACTTCAACAAGTTCATCATCCACGATGCGATCAAGAGCGTCTTCAAGTGAAAGCGTCATGGGCACTTCCAATCCCTCTTGTACCCCGAAGTTTTTTGTACGGAAGTTGGTAAGTTCTTTGGTCTTACACACATTCACCGGCATATCGCCTGACTTTGCATTCTGTCCTACCACCATACCTTCATAGACCGGCACGCCGGGAGCAATAAAGAGTTGCCCGCGTCCTTGTGCAATAAGCAAGCCATACGAATTCGACATACCCGATTCAGTGGCCACAATAGAACCACGCACATCACTGCGAATATCGCCCTTATACGGTTCGTAGCCCAAGAAAATACTATTCATAATGCCAGTCCCCTTGGTGTTGGTTAAAAATTCATTGCGAATACCAATGAGGCCCCGCGTCGGAATTGCCACATCAAGAAAAGTGACTCCATTATCAATTCTCATATCTTTAATGATACCCAACCGCTTTCCCATCATTTCAATCACCGCTCCCGAAAACTTTTCCGGAACTTCAATGGAAACCAATTCCATTGGTTCCGATTTATGACCATCAATTTCTTTTAAAATAACCTGCGGTTTTGAAATTTGAAGCTCAAATCCTTCGCGGCGCATTTTCTCAATCAAAATTGCCAAATGCAATTCACCACGTCCTGCTACTACCCACGTATCGGCGCTGTCCGTCTGCGTCACCGAAAGAGCAACGTCCGTTTCAAGTTCGTGCTCCAAACGCTCCTTAATGGTTCGTGACGTTGTATACTGGCCTTCTTTGCCGGCAAAGGGTGACTTATTAACGCCAAACGTCATCTTAATCGTCGGCTCATCAATATGAATAATGGGTAACGGCACCGGATGCTCAAGATCAGCAATTGTTTCACCGATAGAAATATTGTCGATGCCTGCAATGGCAACAATATCACCGCTATATGCCTCCTGAACATCAACGCGAGCAAGTCCTTCAAAAAGCATCAACGCAGTCAACTGAGCCTTGGCAACCACACCGGCACGATTAATGTGTGCCACCTGCATATTTTTTTTGAGTGTTCCCGCATACAGTCGTCCAACGGCAATTTTCCCTTTGTAATTATCATACTGCAAATTAACCGTCAGCATCTGTAACGGCGCCGACACATCAACACGCGGTGCGGGAATATGGGAAATAATAGTATCAAACAATGGCACCACATCTTGCATCGTCGCAATGTCCGGTTGCAATCCCGCCTTACCCTGCACGCCGGACGCATAAATTACCGGAAATTCAATCTGTTCATCAGTTGCTCCCAACTCAATAAATAACTCATAGGTGGCATTCAGTGCCCACGTAGAACGCGCATCAGGTTTATCAATTTTATTAATAACCACAATAATGCGATGCCCTGCTTGAATTGCTTTGCGCAGGACAAATTTTGTCTGCGGCATCGGACCTTCTTTGGCGTCAACCAAAAGTAAGGCGCCATCCACCATGCGCATAATGCGTTCAACTTCGCCGCCAAAATCAGCGTGTCCCGGCGTATCTACAATATTAATTTTTGTGGCGCCATAATGCACCGACGCATTTTTAGAAAAAATGGTAATGCCTCGCTCGCGCTCCAACTCGTTGGAATCCATGATCAAATCAGACGGCGCATCCGTCTTGAGCTTGAAATCTTGCGATTGTTTGAGCAAGGCATCAACCAACGTTGTTTTACCATGGTCAACGTGAGCGATGATAGCAATATTACGAATATCCATATATTTCCAATAAAAAATGCCGCTACGGCATAACCATTATCCCGACAGACACATTGCCAATACTATACCGCAAAAAATCCATGAACGCAAGAGGATTAAAAACTTTACAAACCCATAACACTCCCCTATACTCACGCCATTATTACTAAATACGATATTGTATGAAAACAAAAAAAGACGTCCTCAAAGAATATCTCGACGACGCAAAAGAAAGTATTTTTAAAATTGACATTACCGAGCAATACCTCCAAGAAAAGAACGCCCAAAAAGAAAACCATCATATTCTTGAAGAGCTCGCCAAACTCCAAGCACAAAAAAAGGAAACTGAAGAGTGGATCACGTATCTTGAAACACAGTTACAATAAAATATTGTGATAAAAAAATTATAGGCCTGGTATATACCAGGCCTATTTTGCATCAAATAAAACTAAACTAAATCCTCCGAACCCCTTTGGTTATGCCGGCTTTTGAATAAACCGACACCAAAGCTTTTTTAATGAAATCCTGCATCCCCGTTTGAATGCCGCTTACCGCAAAATTCTGCATATCACCGCATTTGCAGTAATCTTTTTCATTTAAGCTGGCTCGTTCCAGCTCAAGAAAAATAGCATTTTTTGAAAACTCAAAAATAGTCGGTGGGAGTTCTCTCCCAAAACTATTAATCATATTCATTTGTTGTTCCGCGGTCATGCCAACGGTATTTTTTAATACCGTTTTCCCAATTAAAACAACATCCCCTTCCGAAGCAAAATCATTTAAAGACATTTTCCTAATTCTCTTTAATTTTTCATTAAAGAAAACATCTCCATTGAAGGGAAATTGACAAACGATTTTTTGTCGCTCCCAGAATAAGAAATCAATCGAAACCCCATTAGTCGGCAATATCATAACGATAGAATCGCTTGCCTTTGCTTCCTTAAGCAATTTCGCCGATATTTTCTTTTTTCGAATTTGCTCAAGTGTTCGTTGGTACAAATCGTATGGCACGAGAGCTTTTGCAAGCAAATAGCTCCACACAAAAAAGCCGATAAGACCACTAAAAAGTTCCTCTCGAGCAGATATTAAAGAATCTTTGGCAATTTTTTTCATTACCAAATCATTCTTTTGTTTAGCGGTTTCGACAGGAACCATTTTCGTAGCGTGGTTCGTAGCGGAACGAATTTTATAACTGGACATTAAACCTCCTGAGGTTAAGTTAAAAAAATAAATGAGTTATATATATTCCCCTGTAAAAGAACGAAGTCTTGAGTATACCCTAAAGATTAAAAATGTAAAGAGAATACAGAAATCAATCCGTCTTTCATATTCTTACTCAATACCCCTACCCTTTCTTCATCTTATATTTCATCTTATACACTCGTTTGGAACTTTGACTCAACGCAAAGACCGTGAGTACCATAATATAGACCGATACAATATCTTGAGAAAGAGAATAGTGTTCATGAGAAATCCACGACACCACCAACATGCCAACCAGCAACGCGCTCCAGACAATCACAAACACTTCCCCTGGATGCCGCCGCGGTCCGCGCAAATCATACCACCGATCAAATTCTTTTGTCCCCACAAATAAACTTAAAATAGCTCCATACATAATGGAAAGAGGAGTAAAAAGATAATCGACGCTATGACGTGAAATAAAATCAACCAAAACCACAATCATAAAAAGAATGGTCCAGGCATTGGTTAAATATCGCCAAAAATTTTCAAAAAATACCGTTTGTATTTTCTCACGCATACGTGTTTCTATGCAGAGCATACTATCATAGTTTTATTTCATCGCCAATAAATATTTCCACACCACCACACGCCTCTGACGATGTTGAGAATTAAAAAACATTGACAGAATACTTGTTTTAACACATAATCGCATCGTACGATACACAGATGACTACTCTTATCTTTAGGGATAAGGGAGGAAAGTCCGGACACTTACGCACATCTCACCAAGGCAAGATACTTGGGAATGATCAATTTCCAATTTCCAATGTTCAATTAATTTTCTAATTTTAAGATTTCTAAATTCATTGATTATTGACCATTGAAAATTTTTGAGTATCTCTCTTTTGTGAGGTGTGTAACGTGTAGTGGGTAATGCCCATCGGGCGAAAGCCTAGAGGTGCGAACAGAGACGCCTTGGCATGCAAATGACAAGGCATCCGCCTTCGGGCGGATGAGTCCCCGTGGTAACATGGGGGGTGAAACGGCAAAATCCTTACATAAGTGCAAGACCGTATCCCGACGTATGTCGGGATGAGTCGCTTGAGTCCGCGAGTAATCAAGGACCTAGATAAATTGTCATCAGAAACAGAATCCGGCTTACCGTATATCGTACGCTTTCATATAAAAAAACAGCCCCAAACGGGTTGTTTTTTTATTAACGATTCCCGACATCGAAAGAACACTTTTTATGCAATATGACAAGAATATGGTATTAAATAGCCACATTCATTATGCCGCCACAACATCACGAAAGGTTTCATATGCCAAAAACAACGCCAGGTGTGCGTAGAAAAGTCGCGAAGGATGTTCCTCCGTGCTCCATGAAAACGTCGGCGCATACGTATGAGCCTGTTGTTCAAAATCCTGCGCTAAGACAGCAACCGCATCATGCGCTTCTGATTGTTTCTTGACGAGTTCATTGAATTTCTCATTAAAAACATCATCGGCATATTCTTTTTTTCGCTCCACGATATCCTGCAGATCAACGAGTTGATCAACGTAACGAATTGAGGCCTCACGCACACGCTCGAAAGCAACTCGCAATATATCGTGCGTCTCCAAGAGTCGTTCACACTGATCCCCCACGACATCAGGATTAAGAAGGCGCAAAAAATCTTCTTGATGCACATGTTCGTGTACATATTCTTGGACATGAGATGATGTCTCGTGAGGTAATATGTGTTCCATAAAATATTTAAAATAAACCTTCTTGCTCGTGCTCATCAAGCGCCTCATTAACCAACGCGTCCGCAATACGGTTTTGTTCTCGGGGAACGTACGTAAAAGTAACCCCGGCAAATTCTTGTTTCAAATTCCACACCGCAATAAATAATTCAAACAAATCTTTTTCTTTTATTTTAAACGTACCTGATAATTGATTTACCACCAGCTGACTATCGGATCGTATTTCTATATGCACGTGTTGAGCCGACGCATTACCCACAAGCGCCTTTGCCTTTTTAAGAGCATAGATAATCGCCTGATATTCTGCAAAATTATTCGTTCCCACCCCCAAAAATTCGCGGTAACGCTTATCCATGGTCTGCACATACACTCCTGCGGCACTTGGTCCAGGATTTCCGCGTGATCCGCCGTCGGTATAGATAATGAGTGATGTAGAAGATGAAGGCATGGGTATAGTATACAATATTAAGTATTAAGTAGTAAGTATTGTGGAAAATAATTTCGAATTTTGAATTTTGATTTACTATTGTAAACCGTACATTGTAAAACGTTAATTATTTCTCCATCCTCTTTTTCCACTCCTCCGTTTCTTTTTTAAGAATTTTCCACGGAAATGGTTTGTCGGCAGGCATGCGAAATCCTGCCGCCGCAGGATGCCCTCCCCCGCCATATGTTTGGGCAAGCAGGGAAACATCAACGGTTCCATCGGACCGCAAGGAGATGATATTCAAATCACCTTCCCGTTTCCAAATAATGCCAACGGGAGGAAGCGCCAACGTCATCGCATGTCCCACTTCGGACGTGAGCACACTTGCATTAACCATCAAACTTGTGCGGCCTGCAAAGCGAACCACATCAGCTCGCGCCAGTGCTCGACGCACCAACGCACGCTCATACGCGGTAACCGCCGCACCCTTCTGCACTATACCCGTGCGTTTGTGCACATCGGAAACATCTTTTATTAATGCCGTCCATATTCGAAAATCGTATGGCAACGTATTCGCATATGAGATAATTTCTCGCGTGTGCGGCATACGAAATTTCCATAAATCAACATCTTCCACGTGCAATAAAAAACGTGGCGCCGCGTCATGCGGGAAAAAATAGCGCCACGCAAGCACCGCGCCCGAATGAGTAGTGTCAAACACATGCTCTGGTGCCGCAAGAACATTTTCTTTACTGCTCGCATGATGATCAATAATCGTGACATGGTTACCGGCACGCACCAGCCGTTGTATTGCAGATGCCTCAATGCTCGTATCTAAAAAATAAATATCGGCATCATGCAACGGTGCAGCAGGAAGCAGGCGCGGATAGACGGCATAATACGCGGCACGCGTGCCGAATTTTTTCCACGCAACCCATGCGGCAGAAAATCCGTCGGTACAATCTTTATGATAAATAATGATAATGGGACGAGACATATCTTATTAGAAATTTTTAATTTTGTAATTTTTAAATAAATCTTATCCGCCAGCTGGCGGACTTAATTTTTAAACATTAGGATTTTGAATGTATGTATAAAATTCAAAAATTCATTGCCCGAAGGGTCCGCCTTGCCTGCCGCAGGCTAAGGCGGAAAAATTGAAAACTGAAAATTGTCATTTCCGTTCCAGCGCTTCTATCCCCGGCAATTTCTTCCCGCTCAGATAATCCAACATAGCACCACCGCCGATAGAAAGGAAAATGTGTTTTAATCGCAATTGGGGAGCAGATGCAATTGATTCTATAAATGATGTTGTTTCTCCCCCACCAATAATAACAAACGCCTTCGACGCGCACGCCGCACGCCACAGTGCCCGCGTGCCTATGCGAAATTTTTTTTGTTCAGTTAAACCCATGGGACCATTCCAAATAACCATACGTGCCGCCTGTATCACATCTCCATATTCACGGGCAGTACCACGACCAATATCCAGAATCTTTCCCTCATGCCATACCACATCCAAAGGCAAAAGAACATTTTTCATGCGCGTTATATCATCCAATGAAACATTTTTTTCATACAGTGATTTTCCGATGTACTCCCCTTGAGCCGCAAACAATGTATTAGCAATGCCACCGCCGGTCAACACCGCCTCAGCGTGTGCAAACGAACGGATAACACCAATCTTGTCGGAAATTTTTGCACCTCCCAATACCAACACCAAAGGATCGGCTGTTTTCTGTTTTGCCCGCTTAAATGCGACAAGTTCCTGCTCAAGCTCAATGCCGGCATACGAAGGAATATAGCGCGTTATTGCCGCAACCGATGCATGCGCGCGATGTGAGACCGCAAACGCATCATTCACATACATATCCGCAAGGGACGCGAGCTGTTTGGCAAGTGTTTTTGAATTCTGTTCTTCTCCCGAAAGCAATCTGATGTTTTCAAGAAGAAATATGCCATTGCTATCTTGTGCAATCTCCTCCTTAATTTTTTTAAAATCAAAATAATCAAAGAACGTAACTTTCTCCTTCAAGGCCTTCTGGAAAACATTTTTAAACATCCGAAGCGTCTCCCCTTTGGAAATTTTGGGTATTGGAAATTGGTCATTGGTCATTGCCTCTGCAAGAGGCTGTGGCCTTCCCCGATGACTCGCCACCACCACGCGCGCTCCACGCGAACACAAAAATTGGATAGTTTCTATCGCTCGCTGTATGCGGATGGAATGTGCAATATCAGATGCCTCAACATTCAAATCAAGCCGCACTAAGACAGTTTTCCCCGCCAGTTGTTTTTTAGAAAGCGATGAAAGAAATTTCATAAATAATATTAATTTTCGTGAGCGATCCGCTCTTCCAAAGCATCCATATTCCTCATAAATGAACGCTCTAAGTCGATTCCATATGCATGTGATAACACAAGAGTGCACCAAAAAATATCAGTCAATTCATGGGCAAGTTTTTCATCAAGATGATCCGCGCTTCGAATACCATCTTTCGCCATGGCAAGCTTCATAAAATCACCGACGTCACCGACAAGTCCTTCAACAATTTCTTTTGACGTCCACTCCCTGCCATATTTTTTTCTTTCCAATTCTGCATACTTTTTCCTTACATCAAGAGCTCTTTGTGAAATTTCTCTAAAATCCATAAGATAATATATTTACTTTATGAGCGGGTAACGGGAATCGAACCCGTGCCTAAACCTTGGGAAGGTCTCGTTCTGCCACTAAACCATACCCGCATAGCCGCTGACGCGGAATTTTCAATAACCAATTTTCAATGATCAATAAATTAATCAATTGTTCAATTTTAAAATTGAAAATTTATTGGAAATTGGAAATTGAAAACTGAAAATTTTCTTTCCCCTCCATCCTTACCATATCACACCAAAAAGGACAAGGTTAATCTGATATCGACGACGTTGGCGTGGATGGAACGACAATAATCATCCGCTCACCTGGCTGAATATAATTAAATTTTTGTCGCAAATCCTTTTCAAGATTTTGCGGAATACCATAGTAGACAATTCCCTCCTGTAAACGCGTATTTTCATTCTGCACCGCTTGCAATCTTTGAGTAACATCAGCATTTTGTTGATTTAATTGCCCACTCTGTGACATAAGCATAACAAGCTCTGTCACCAAAAGCCCTAATAGTCCCACCAAAACAATAACACTCACTATTCTACCAATCTTCATAGATGATAAGTATAACACAAAAATAAAATCATTCCCCATCTTCCTCTTACGATTTACGAAATCATAAGAATACTTTTTTGCTTATTTGGCAAGAAGTTTTTTAAAATCTTCTGGAGCGATACGAACCTTGGCCATAGAAAGAAGTTTTTTCTTTCCCCTTTTCTGTTTGTTCCATAATTTCATTTTACGCGTGCGATCACCTCCATTTTTACCAAAGTTACCCACATCTTTTTTCATAGCAGGGATAGTTTCACGGGCAATAATATGACTTCCAATTGATGCCTGAATTGCTTGAGAAAATTGCTGTTGAGGAAGGGTGTCTTTGAGCTTTATTACCATCGCTCGCGCCTCACGTTCAATTGTTTTTTTAGGCAAAATGCGCGAAAGCCCCGGTACCGATTCGCCGGCAACCATAATATCCAATTTTTCCAGTTCTGATTTCTTGTAGCCATCAGGCTCATAAGAAAATGATGCGAATCCACCCGAGAGTGATTTGAGTCGATCATCAAAATCCGAAATGAGCTCCGCCAATGGCATGCGCGTGCGCACGATGACGCGATCCCCGAGCGTTTCGGTAAGCACCTGCTCCCAGCGGAATAATTCTTGTATGCCCAGCACGGGCCCCAATAATGATCCGGGGCATACAATTTCAATCCGTATCATGGGTTCAAGAATCTCGTCATATGTTGCCGGAAGATCCTTGGGGTTATGGATGGTAATATACCCTTCGGCATCGCGCTTCAGAATGCCGATATTTTTGACATTCGTTTTAACCCGATACGCAACGGATGGGAATGACGTAATGGTCTCAATGCCGAACTCCCGATCAAGCCGTTGAGCGATAATTTCAAAATGCAGTTTGCCCAAAAATCCGCCCTTAAATCCGCGCCCCAACACTTCGTTAAAGTCGGGGTCATAGGAAAATGATGAGTCATTTAACTTGAGGCGCTCAAGAGATTTTTTAAGATCATCATATTCATCGGCATCGTCGGGAAAGAATGATACGAATACGACTGGATTAGGCTCTTTGTATCCGGGTAGTTGGAGTGGTTGATGTGTTGATATATGTTGTAGAGCCGATTTTTGATGAGAGAGCACCGTGTCACCAATTTTTATTTTGTGTGGATCTTTGAGTCCGGTGACGATGTAGCCAATTTCACCTTCTTCTAGTCGCTGACTTTCTTTCATACTAGGAATAAAATATCCCACTTCTTTTATTTTAATACGTTCGTTGACAGCCATGAGTGTTACGTCGTCGCCGGGTACCATGTTGCCATTGGTGACGCGAATGGTTGCAATGATGCCTTTGTGATCATCATAAAATGAATCAAAAATAAGTCCGCGTGATAGTGATCCGGTTCCTTCTGGAAGTGTGTATGCTTTTGGTGGAGGAACAAGTGAAATAACATCTGCTAACAATGCCACAACACCTTCGCCAGTTTTAGATCGGAA
>JAJXYJ010000016.1 GCA_021780615.1 bacterium
ATACGTCAGACTTTAACATGACATGCACTATCTCATAGCCCGCCTCGGATACGGCAATATTTCCTGGCTGTGCTCGAAATTCTTGTTGTTTTTGCGACTCTACCATCGCTACTTCCAAAATTCCTGCTCGAAATTCTTCCCCCGCCACCGGCAAAGTATTAAAACCAACAACAATCGTCGGACTTGCCGGACCCAATGTTTTTACCGCCACTCCTTTAAAATCCTCCATGATTTTTACCTTACCACTGGCCGTGGGCGTTGTTATTTCATCTCCACTATGCAAGGTGCCGTCGTTAATAATAAGTGATGCGATAATTCCCCGTTTACTATCACGACGCGATTCAAGCACAAATCCACGCGCACTCATCTGAGGATGACAGGTGACTTCCTGCATATCCCACATCAACAGCAATGTATCCAAGAGCTCATCAATATTTGTTCCCTCCTTAGCTGAAATGGCAACCCACGGCGTATCCCCACCATACTTTTCTAACAACACATTATTCATCATCAAACTCTGCTTCGTGCGTTCCACATCGGCATTGTTTTTATCTATTTTATTAATCGCCACCACAAACGGCACCGCCGATTCTTTCAGAATATCAATCGCTTCCTTTGTCTGTGGCTTCACACCATCATCGGCGGCCACAACTAAAATCGCCATGTCGGCGATCGTGGCTCCCCGCTGACGCATTTTAGTGAATGCCTCGTGTCCTGGGGTATCAATAAATGTAATCAAGCTCCCATTTCGTTCCACTTCATAGGCTCCCACTGATTGAGTGATTCCGCCAGCCTCTCGATCGGCAATGCGTGTCTTGCGCAAAAAATCCAACAAGGTGGTCTTACCATGATCAACGTGACCCATAACAGCCACAATGGGCGCTCGGCGAACGGCGCCATTATTCTGTGGCGCTTTTGCGTCGTTTTTAGAGGATGAGATTGCTGACATAGGGGCTATGATACGTGAAAATAAGCAAAATAGCAAATCAAAATTATATATTTAGTCAACCCGATAACACCATTACCTTTCCATGATTCCTAAAAATACAAACCCCCGACAAGCAACGGCCATGGCTTGTCGGGGGTTTATCCTACGCTTATTTTTTTATTTATTGCTCCTTGTTCTTACGAGTATGAATGCCCAGTAATGCGTATAACCCGCAAAATCCAGTCGCTCCAGTAAGCAACATCACCACGCCTAATATCATAAGCACTATTGCAATCCATCCTGACATCATTGCGCCGACAATAACAAGAATGATTCCCACTATACCGCGAATGATTCTGTCTACCGTTGATTCATTTTGTACCATATGACACATAGTATACCCTTTTTTTAATAATAACACTTCAATATCTCAAAAATTGTTACTCAGTAATACCCAATAATTCATTAAGGTGTGCCTTATCAAATCCCACAATAAACTCCGATTCGCCGCCCTCGAACTGTATTTCGGTTACCGGCACACCCATCTGCCCCGTCTTGCGCACCATCTCTTCGGCAGCCTGCTGGTCGGCGTCCACCATCACCAGATCAAATGCAACTTTCTTTTCTTCCAAATATGACTTTTCCATCTTGCAGTACGGGCACGTTGCCGTGGAATACAATTTCACTCCCGTCGGCTTCAGCGGAGCCGCGTCAGCCGCCACATCCACCAACACCCGCAATTCTTTGTCCATATCCGCCAGCATATCTTCTATTTCATGCACATGTGCCACGGACCCCACCAACTGCGGATTGCCAATGCCGATTGCGCTTCCCTCGCCTTCCTGGTGCACCAACACCGAACAAGGAATGAGCCCTATCAGTTTTTTATCCTGAGCGATAATTTTTTGAACCCACTCCGGCTTGCAGAGCGTTATCATCGTGCCTCCATCCTGGGGCAATATTGTTTCGCCGATAATGGTTATACCTTTTGCTGTCGCTTCTTTTTTGAGGCGTTCCATCACCTCTCCTGCCGCTAACGTTGAATTCCTAAAATATGCGATATTCATAATATATATGATTAATTTTTAATTTCTAATTTTTGAATTTTTAAATAATGTTTTAAATTTTAGAAAACTAAGGTGTATTCTAAAAATTACAAAATTTAAAAATTGATGTTCCTTTATAAATTTCTCACATCACGATTATTGATGTATAACGCTCAAAATTTTCTTCACATACGCTGTCTGGGCAGGATGAATGGCATACTGTTTTTCCCTGCCACATTTTTGCTCAGTAACAAATCCATTTTTCTTGAGGAGCGCTACGTGATATGAGAAGAGTGTTTTTTTGATATGCAATTTTTCTTTTAAATCACACCCGCAGGACTCCTTGCACCCTGCCAACACCCGCAGAATAGCAATGCGATTGCGATCAAATAACCATAGATTATCCATAGTTCAATCTATACTGCACTATTATAGCCTCTCATACCTGTTTGTCAAATATCTTTACAAGATAATATATGTATGTTATTATATTTTTATTAAAAATAGCACATTAAATTTATAAAGAAAGGTTGACATAATGAAAGAGGTCACAGAATTTTTCGCGATAACCATATCAGGGTCGCTGTATCGGATATGGTTAGACGACATAAATGACATTCACGTCGAAAAAATCTCGCTTAAAAATTCGTCCAGAAGCGAGATCGAAACTGCCATGAGCCTTCAAAAGGGGCAGTTCCTCGGAATCACTAGAATAGGACTTATCACCTATGATTCAGAGAATGAGGAATGCTACGCATTTCCTCAATTCGTCAGCACTAAACGCTGGCGAAGCAGGACGTCTGCCATTGCCGCACTCTTCCTGGACAAAGAAGAGGCAGTGGAAGAGTTTATGCGGAACAATCTCTTTAAAATGATTGACCCTCGATGGCAAGATGCTACCAATAAAACTCTGAAGGCTATATCACATAGCCATACGAGTTTCATTATTCCTCTTGAGGAAGAGCTTGCTCTTCCAATAGATTTTTAGATTTTTTGCCCGTCTGTGACGGGCAATTTTTTATACTTCAAAAAAACTTTATAAAAATATTAACGGAATGGACTACCCTGCAATACGGATGGCGATATAGAGCACAGCAATGCCGGCAACGGTCACCACTGTCGTCCACTTGGTCGGATGCGCATGATGGCTTTCGGGCAACAAATCGCTTGCCCCGATGTATAAAAAGAATCCACTAAATACTGCCAATACGATTCCCAACACCGATTCGGGAAGTGTGTACAATAACGTCGACAGAACTCCAACAACCGGCGCAATGGCATCAATCGCAAGCCACCGTAACGCCTGTCCTCTTTTGCCATTGTTTTTAACCACCATGTTCACCGTGTTAATACCATCAGAAAAATCATGCACCAGGACCGCCACTGCAACCATCGCACCAACCGCCGCCGATACCTGAAACGCAAGTCCGATGGCGGTGCCGTCCAAAAAACTATGCACCGACAGACTCCCCGCCCCCAATGTCCCCCGTTGGGTCACGCCATGGTCATCGTCTTCGGCATGGCAATGCAATGCAAAAAACCGATCCAATATCAGATACGCCGCAAACCCCGCGGCAACAATGGAAGTCATGGTCACCACATCATACGCACCACTCCCCAAACTGATGGACTCAGGAAGCAAATCAAAAAACGCCACACCGATAACCGCGCCGGCACTGAATCCCAAAATAAGATGTAGACGATCCTTAAAGCGCAGCGCAAACAGTCCCCCCAGCAAGGTGGCGACGAATGTGGCAATACCGATAATAATAACTGTCATATATATGCATTATATCATAACATGAACATCGTGCCGTATAATATAATTCCTACTTTACCACGCACAAAAATAATGTACGCACCTCCGCACTACTCAGCCAACGCCCCCAAATCAAGTTCGTAATCAATGCGAATCTTTTCCACAAATTCCGGAAAGTGGCTCACCAGCACCATCGCGCCTTCATAATTATTGAGTGCTTCGGCTATCACTGGCAAGTGCCGGAAATTAATGTGGTTAGTCGGCTCATCCAAAATAAGGAGTCCCGGCTTTTGCAGCGCAATCTGCGCAAATGCCACTAAACCCTTTTGACCTTCGGATAACGCTCCTATTTTTGTTTTTAATATTTCGCTATCCAACAAAAATCCTGCCGCATACGAACGAATTTCTTCTTCGCTTCCTTTCTGCATGGCGTTTTTAATGGTGTCATACGGCGTTTCATCAAAATCCAACGCCGAAAAATCCTGCCGGTAATACCCAATACGCACGTCTTTGCCCACCGTCTCCCCTTTCGCGTGCCCCGTGGCAAGCATCTGTAACAATGTTGTTTTACCGATGCCGTTGGGCCCTTTTAATAACAACCGTTCTTTTTTTCGCAATTCAATATGCACCTTTTTGGTCACCGGCACTTGTTGTACCGGATGCATCAATGACACCGACGCAAGCGAAAGAATCACACCCCCGATATCTTCCTGGCAAGGAATAAAAAATTTTCTGATGGTCTTGTCCTCCCGTCGCACTTCTACCGTTTCATCTTCCAACTCATCAATTTTTTCCCGCATTTTACGGGCCACGTCGCGCAAGTGTCCCCCTTTTTGTCCAAAAAAATTCGCTTTTTCTTTGCGGTGTGCGATGTCTTTTTCCAAACGAGCGTTCTTCATGCGCTCGCGTTCGCGGCGTGCCTGGATTTCTTCCACCACCTTAAAATAATTGCCCGTGTATTGCTCCACGATATGCGCGAATGATTCCAGATACAACACGCCATGCGTGAACGCATTTAAAAAATCAGCATCATGCGAAATCACCACACAGGTTTTACGATACGCCACCAAAAACTTTTTGAGGTGTGCAATACCTTCTTTGTCCAAATTGTTCGTTGGCTCGTCCAGAAGCAGTATGTCTGGATCTTGAATGAGCGCCTGCGCCAAAAGCAACCGCGCCTGTTGGCCGCCCGAGAAGGTGCTTAATATCTTGTCGTGCCCCGCGGACAAATGCACCACCTCCAAGACTGCATCAATCTGCGGATCAATGTCATACACTTTTTTTGCAAACACGCTCTCAAAAAATTCCCTCACCGTCATCGACATCTGCTCGCGCGGAATCACCTGCCGCGCCGTGGCAATGGTGATGCCCGGCACAATGGATATGGACCCGCCCTCTGGTTTGAGCGCGCCGGTGATGAGCTTGAAAATGGTGCTTTTGCCTGCGCCGTTCTGGCCCATGAGCGTCATTTTGCTTCCCCGGCGCAACGAAAAACTTGCCTCATGCAAAATAGGTTTTTTATGTCCAAATTCAAAAGAGACTTCGTTGAATCTTAAAATGGTCTCACTGTCTGCCATGGTACGCAGAGTAAGCGAGATTGAGGCGGAATGCAAATATATTCACTTACTCCACCACCACCGCGGTTCCGTAGCAGAGAACCTCAGTTACTCCCGACATCACTTCGTTGGCATCATAGCGAACACCAATAATGGCATTGGCACCCATCTCTTCGGCATGTTTCATCATCAGCTCAAACGCCTCCCCTCGTGTCCGTTCACACAAGCTCGTAAATAAGGTGATATTCCCTCCGACAATCGTATGCAGTGCGCCGCCAATCGTTCCAAAAATGGATCGCGATCTGACCGTAATCCCCCGCACTAGACCAAAATTTTTGACTATTTTTTTACCCGGCAATTCCA
>JAJXYJ010000011.1 GCA_021780615.1 bacterium
TTGTGGCATTTCTCGATGTCTTTCCGCACGCGCTCGGACACACGCTTGTGGTGCCCAAACGGCACATGGAAACAATGCTTGAACTTCGCGACGACGAACTTGCTTCATTTTGGAAAGGTGTTCGTAGCGCACTTGAGGTGTTACATCGGTCATTAAAGCCGGATGGGTTTACAATCGGAATTAATCATGGTAAGGTGAGCGGACAGGCGGTTGAACATCTGCACATACATCTTATGCCTCGTTTTTTGGGTGATGGCGGCGGATCGCTGCACAGCGTCATTAAAAATCCCGGTACTAAGAGCGTAGAAGAAGTGTATAAAAAAATTATTAATAAATAATAACAGTTATCAAGTTATATCAATTCAATCTTTACTTTATAACTTTCAACTTTAAACTAACATCTATGATTGAAGTCAAAAGAAAAGAAGGGGAGTCACCAAACGCATTCCTCTATCGTTTTACCAAAAAAATACAACAGTCAGGAGTATTAAAAGAAGCAAAAAAGAAACGCACGTATAGTCGCGTGGTCAATAAGCGCGGACGCAAAGATTCCGCATTATACCGGCTTGATAAGCATACAGAAATGGAACGTGCACGGAAGCTGGGGAAGATGTAAGGGGCCAGTAATCGGTAACGAGTAACTAGTAATCGGAAAAAGAAGATCTGCGCTTCTTCTACTGATTGCCAGTTACCGTTTTACTCATTACCAATTACCAATTACTAATTACTTTTAACTCTCATGACGCTCATCGACCAACTCAATATGCAACTCAAAGAGGCTCTTAAAAATAAAGACACGGTTGTTTCTGGAACAATCCGCATGCTCCTTTCGGCTATACATAATGTCGAGATTGAATTGCACGCAAAGGGGAAAGATATGCAGGAAGATGATGTTCTTAATGTTTTGCGTAAAGAATTAAAAAAGAGACAGGAGGCAACTGAAGCATTCGCGCAGGCAAACCGTGAAGATCAAGCCGCGCAAGAGGCTGCGGAAGCAGCCTACATTGCCCAGTTTTTGCCTCAACCGATGCCGCTAGAAGATGTGCGCGTTATTGTTGAAAATATTATCCAAGAAAAGGGTGAAGTGGGTATGAAAGATTTTGGCGCCATTGTTAAAGAAACGCTCCTGCGCGCGAAGGGGCGTACGCAAGGGGATGTGGTGAGTAAGATTGTCAAAGAATTAATGGAGATGTAGACGGGATATGTAGTAAGGAGTAAGGAAGAAAATTCCAAATGGCAAGCACCACGCATAGAATTTTAATCTCTTCCTTAATACATAATACATATTCCATATCCCCTATATTATGATCCGCATTTCCATCTCTTCATCTCGCGTGTCATTTAAAAAATATGAACAGTGCATAAAAAAAGCGGTCAAGCGGACGCTTTTTTTTACGCATACAGATAAAGCATCTGTGCGTGTGTACTGTATTTCTCTTGCCCAGATGCAAATATTGAACGCTCAATGGAGGAGCAACAACGCGCCGACAAACGTCCTGAGCTTTCGTGAAGACGAATCAGGGGACTTTATACAGCAGACGACATCATCATTGAAATTTTTGGGTGACATATATATCAGTCCGGAATTCGTGGTGCACCATAAGCAGTCTCTTGAACATATGGCAGTTCATGGCACGCTTCACTTGCTGGGGTTTGATCATGTGCATAACGCAGATGCGGAACGCATGGAACGCGTTGAACAGACAATACTCTCTACGTTACACGTTGATGCGTAAGAGCACTTGATACGTTTGCATTATGTTACATTGCTCATGATTGTTTAAAGAAGGAATTTTTGACGCCATATCTATTATTCTTCTATTCTATTATTTCTTTCTCATTACCGTTTCAGTAATTGCTGGAACGGTAATGTTTTTATACTGTAATAGGGAAGGTTGGGATGGTGTGTAATAAAATAGATTATATTTCGTCGTACATAGTGCGTCCTCCATTATACGTAACATTCTATTATTATGATTACATACAAAAAGAACATTGCAATATGCAGTGTGTGTGCTGTCATCGCAATAGTGGCAATGCTTATGATTCCCATGTTGTCTGCTCGTGCTCATGCGCAGACTGTTGATACGAATCAGCAGTTAATCCTGAAAACAAATATTCTTGTATTAGAAGCAAATGTTGTGCTTTTGATGCAGCAACAAATGAATGCCATTCAAAAAAGCGTCATAGCATTGTTGCAACAACGCGTATACCTATTGCAACAGAGAATAAGCGGTTACTAGCGTAGTTTTTCTGCGCATACGCCTTATACATAGTCCTGCATTTCGGAGTGGATGAACTTTGGAATACAGGCTGTGTTGGAGCGTATTGCCACATAGAAAAAATGTGCTGAAATGAAAAAGCACTGATTTGCACTGTGCATTTTTTTTGCGTAGAATGGAGGCACACATTAGTTTAAAGTTATAAAGTCGAAAGGGGGTCTGGTGAGCATCTGTATTGAGTTTACTTTATAATTTTTCACTTTATAACTTTCAACTCATTTTTATGTTTATCACTGCGCTTGATTTAGGATCATCTCACATTAAGGGTGTTGTCGCCGAAATAAAAAAGAATGGCTCATTAGCCATCATTAAAACCATCAAAAAAGAATCGCGAGGGATTAAGAAGGGGGAAATTGTGTATCCCGAAGAAACCGTTAAAAGTCTTTTTGAAGCATTGAACGACATTAAGCATTTTGATAAGCGCTGTCTTAAAAATTTAGTGTTCGGGGTATCGGGAATTAAGATCAGATTTCATTTATCGCGTGCGGCAGTATCTATTCCGCGTCCTGATTTTGAAATTTTACCCGAAGACGTGGAACGGGTGATTCGTGAATCGATGGCGGTTAATTTGCCGACAGGGTGGCAAATTATTCATTCGTTTCCGCGAGAATTTATTATTGACGATATTGAGGTTGATGATACGAATGTTGTAGGGCTCTCGGGTAAAAAGTTGGAGGCGAATGTTATTCTTATTTCCGTCTTTTCGTCTATTTATAAAAACTTTATTAAGTTGGCTCAATTAGTATTGGGGAAGCGGAGTGATTTTGATGGGAGTATTATTTTTACACCTCTTGCTTGTGAACGCGCCGTTCTTTCAAAAAACCAAAAAGAACTTGGTGTTATTTTAATTGATATTGGTTTTGGTACGACGAGCTTTGTGGTGTATCAAGATGGTAAAATGATGTTGGCACGCGTACTTCCCGTTGGATCAGGAAATATCACCAATGATCTGGCAATTGGACTTAAATGTTCCATTGAAGCGGCTGAAAATATCAAGCGATCGGTAGGTTGTGCGTATGCGCGAGATGTTTCAGTGAAGGATAAAATTGATCTCTCGGAATATGAAGAGGGCTTAAGTACGCAAGTATCCCGTAAATATATCGCAGAAATTATTGAAGCGCGGGTGCGGGAAATTATCTCCTTGATTCAGGAGGAATTGCGCACCTTGGGACCTGCGGGAAAGCTTCCCGCGGGAGCAATTATTACCGGTGGTGGTGCGCGGCTAAGCGGGATTGCCGAAGTGGTGCGGGAAGAGTTAAAATTCCCCACACACATTGGATTTCCTAATATGAAGGAGTTTGAAATCACGAGCACTCATATTGCCGATGAAATTGATAATCCGGAGATGGCCGCTGCGTGTGGACTGGTGTTGACCCGCTATGATTTGATTTCTAAGAAGGGATCACAATTCAGTTTTGGATCAAAATCACAGTACAATCTTAATGAACCATGGTTCCGTAAAATATTTAAAACACTCATGGCGTCCGACTAACGACATGCCATTATATGAAACAACAACCTAAAAAAAATAAAAAACAATCAGCAACACCGCGTTCGACAGAAGCAACTCCTCACGCCGAAAAAAAAGTGCGCATTGCCAGCCGGAACGCGCATCAAGAAAAAGAAGAACGTGTAGATATTTCTCGCCCTATGTCGGTACGCCGCTCGGGAGGAGATGGTCCGGCTCGTATTAAGGTGGTTGGCATCGGCGGTGCGGGAGGTAATGCGTTATCGCGGATGCATGATTTTTTTCCTCGTGGTGTTGACTTAATTGCCATTAATACCGACTTGCAGGATTTACAGGGAACGCAAGCGCGGCGACGAATTTATATCGGTAAACAAATTACCAAAGGCTTGGGGGCCGGAATGAATCCGGATATTGGCAAGCAGGCTGCAGAAGAGAGTCGGGAGGAAATTATCAAGGCGCTTGAAGGAGCGGATATGGTGTTTTTAACGGCCGGATTTGGCGGAGGTACTGGCAGTGGCGCTACGCCGGTTATTGCTGAGATTGCCCAAGAAATGGGCATTTTAACGATAGCGGTGGTTACCAAACCTTTTTCTTTTGAGGGGACACAGCGTTCACAGATTGCACAAGAGGCGCTCTTACGACTCAAGGATCGGGTAGATACGTACATCACTATTTCTAATGATAAAATATTTTCAGTGATTGATAAAGATACGACGCTTAAAAAAGCATTTGAATCAATCGATGAAGTGTTAAAGCACGCGGTGGTGGGAGTGACGGAGTTAATCATGTCACCGGGTATTATTAACGTTGATTTTGCCGACATTAAAACGATTGTACAAAATTCGGGATCGTCTATTATTGGTGTTGGTGTCGGTTCAGGTAAGGATCGCGCATCGGCGGCGGCTCATGCGGCGTTAGCATCTCCGCTCTTGGAATCAGTAATCGATGGAGCACATGGAGTTCTCTTTAGTATTTCGGGGCAGCGGGATTTGAAGATGAGTGAAATACACGAAATTGCCCGTCTTATTTCTGAGAATGTTGATCCGTCTGCGCGCATTATTTTTGGAACATATCATGATCGTAAGTTAAACAAAGGGAGTGTGAAGGTTACGTTGATTGCCACGGGATTTGGAGCGTCGTTTGGTAAAAATATGAGCTTGTTTGATGATTTTGAGAGTTTTTCGCGAACACCGACCAAGAGTACATTGCCAAGTATGCAGTCGCTCGAAGAATCATCATACGCGCGAGAGCAAAAAGAAGAACCAGATCG
>JAJXYJ010000009.1 GCA_021780615.1 bacterium
CAATCTATCTATACAATAGAAAAAGAGTGAGAAAAGGAATAAATATATAATGATAAATATCCATACGTTACAGTCCCCTTTCCGTCCCGATCGGGACGGAAAGGGGACTGTATAATTGTGCGGGGTTTGTGTTGCGTGGCTAGATGATACGCGTTAAATATATGCCCATTCAACACATTTTTTAAATGTATTTTTTTGTTTTATAATAGCTTTATAATAATTCCATAACGATTTCACAACAAAAAGACTCCTCGTACGTGAAGTGTGGGGAGTCTTTTTGTTGTGGTAGCAACCAACGATAATGTAGTATCTATATTCCTTTATAGTCGTCACTTTCTTTTTCCATAGATGCTTCAACTTTTTCTAATTTCATTTTTAACTCAGAGCTTTTAAGAGTAAGGTCGTTAAGAGTGAGTCCGCTTTCTCCTTTTATTGGTTCTGGAGATCCCTGCATTTCATAGCCTCCTTCTGTTCCCACGGTTTCCATTTCTTTTGAAACTTTTTCTAAATCGCTTGTTAATTTTGCCTTAAGCCATGTTTTCTGGTCTGCGTTCATGGCATCTAGTTTTTCGTTTAATGTTTCTAAGGAGATAGTGTCCAATCCTTCGTAAGGATTAACTGATTGTTTTTCGAAGTTCATAATAATGTGATTGTAATAATATGTTGTTTGCTGTTTCTTTTTTAAACATTCTCCGACCTTTTTAACGTGCATATATTCTATCATAAATATACTAGATGTAAAAAAATAACGCTATATATTTATTAAAGTATAGTTGGTTGTAGATTATAAAATATGTTGGCTATTTTTGATGAACAAATGCGCAATTGTCGTGTATTGTATGTATTGTATGGCTTGTGTAGTGTGTGCCAATTGCCAATTTCTAGTTACTCATTGCAGGTTATTTATCTGTCATTCTATCCCTTAATCCCCACACCAATGAGGATGCGCGAGTGCAATATTCTAAGTCCTCAACCTTAATGTGGTGTGGGGGTTGACTTCCTCTTATTTTTGTCTATACTTAGCCCTTGTGAACGCAGTGATGGCTGACCTTAACAAATCAATAGATAGACAGCAGCATAAAACTGAGTAGTTAAGTTGAATTGAAGATTTTTTTAGTTGTCCCGTTGAGTACGGATATCGGCGATGTCGCTTTACGCGAACTACGCGGATGTGTGCGGAATTTTGTTCTGCATATATCTGCGTAGTAAATCGACACGATCCGTATTTATATGAGAGTTTGATCCTAGCTCAGGATGAACGCTGGCGGCGTGGATAAGGCATGCAAGTCACGGGGGCCCGCAAGGGCAACCGGCGAACGAGTCAGTAACACCTTAGTACATACCTCGAAGTGGAGCATAGCCAGTCGAAAGATTGGGTAATTCTCCATACTCCCGAGAGGGAAAAGCAGCAATGCGCTTTGAGATTGGCTTAGGTCCGATCAGCTAGTTGGTAGGGTAACGGCCTACCAAGGCGATGACCGGTAGGGGGGCTGAGAGGCTGATCCCCGACGACGAGACTGAGACACGGCTCGTACACCTACGGGTGGCAGCAGTCGAGAATATTCCACAATGGGCGAAAGCCTGATGGAGCGACGCCGCGTGGAGGAAGAAGGCCTTCGGGTTGTAAACTCCTTTTCTATGGGATGAAGATCGGCTTGTCCGGTTTGACCGTACCGTAGGAATAAGAGGTTGCTAACTCTGTGCCAGCAGCAGCGGTAATACAGAGACCTCAAGCGTTATCCGGATTTATTGGGCGTAAAGGGTGCGTAGGATGTTATGCGCGTCTTATGTTAAATTCGCGGGCTCAACCCGCGAGCTGCATGGGATACGGCATTACTAGAGGACATCAGAGGTATGCGGAACGCACGGTGTAGGGGTGAAATCCGTTGATATCGTGCGGAACACCAAAGGCGAAGGCAGCATACTGGGATGTTCCTGACTCTGAGGCACGAAAGCGTGGGGAGCAAAAAGGATTAGATACCCTTGTAGTCCACGCCCTAAACGATGTCTACTAGCTATTGGAAGTATCGACCCTTTCAGTGGCGAAGCTAACGCGTTAAGTAGACCGCCTGGGAAGTACGGCCGCAAGGCTAAAACTCAAAGGAATAGACGGGGACTCGCACAAGCGGTGGAGCATGTGGTTTAATTCGATGGTAAGCGAAACACCTCACCAAGGTTTGAAACCCTCACGACGGTTTCCCGAAAGGGATTCCTTTCCAAATTTATTTGGGACGGTAGGGCAGGTGCTGCACGGTTGTCGTCAGCTCGTGGCTTGAGTTGTTCCCTTAAGTGGGTTAACGAGCGCAACCCCCATTGCCTGTTACAAGTGTCAGGCGAGACAGCCCTCTATTGAGGGAGGAAGGTGGGGATGACGTCAAATCAGCGTGGCCCTTTGATATCTTGGGCGACACACATGCTACAATGACCTGTACAATGGGTAGCCAAGCCGCAAGGCGGAGCCAATCCCACCAAAGCAGGCCCCAGTTCGGATTGAAGGCTGCAACCCGCCTTCATGAAGTTGGAATCGCTAGTAATCGCGGATCAGCACGCCGCGGTGAATACGTTCTCGAGTCTTGTACTCACCGCCCGTCAAACCAGGGGAGCCGGGAATATCTAAAGTCTCATTTTTTGGGATCAGGGTAGGCTCGGTGACACGGGTTAAGTCGTAACAAGGCACGTGTAGCGGAAGCTGTGCGTGAAACAATTACGTAAATTTATTTCTTTGGAAATGAATTGAAGAGTCGATGATGCGCATCTCACCAAGGCAAGATGCTTGAATGGTTGAATTTCTAATTTCTAATTTTGATTGTTATAAATCAAAATTCAGAATTCAAAATTCTCGATTCAGCACCGAGCTTTCGTGAGGTGCGTGTCGCAGGAGTTGATCGATGATCCTTAAGTCTCGATCTTCGTCGGCGCGCAAGCCCGATGAATACGGGGCAACTAAAAAAGTCTTTGATATATTTCTGTAAAAAAACCACTTCAATAATAATGTTGAGGTGGTTTTTTCGTACCCCACAACACTTCATCCGTGACGGCCGTCACCGGTGAAGTGTTATTGCTGTCCTCTATTCATTTTTATTGAATCTTCAAAAGGTATGTTCTCCTTCGTTAAAACTTTGGAGAGCACGCCTTTATGGGGTTAATTATATTTTTTCCGATTACCAATTACCAATTACTAATTACTCATTACTTGTATCCTCATTGCGCCACAGATAATAGTGTGATAGCATGAAGTCCACATTCGAATAGTTTATCTAAGAGCTTTATGGAATCAACGAATACTACTATCAAGCGCGTACTTCTTATTGAAGACGATACCTTTCTTTCATCATTGCTAAAAAACCGCCTCGCAAAAGCGGGTCTTACTGTGGTCCATGCGCATGACGGGGAGGAGGGGATTACGATGTTGCAGGGTAACAAAGTGGATCTTATCCTTCTTGACCTCATTTTGCCTAAAAAGTCAGGCTTTGAAGTCATGGAAACTATCCGTCAAGACCCGCAACTGCAGGGAGCTCCTATTATTATCATTTCAAATTTGGGACAGCCTGAAGATGTACAAAAGGGGCAAGACTTGGGTGCTGTTGAATATTTTATCAAGGCAAAGACATCAATTGATGATCTTATTTCAAACGTCATTTCGTTTTTAACGCCGCCACCGCAGAAATAAAAAGTTATCCCCATGTATCGCATCATGGAATATGCTATACTCAGGCATATATAATAGCACTAAAAAGACGCTTACTTGTATACTTTTATGGATTACGCATCAGCACAGGCACACACGGAGCAAAAGGGATTTACCCTTATTGAACTGCTCATCGTCATTGGCATCTTGGCCATTTTGACCGCCGCGGTTGTCATTATTTTAAACCCAGGAGAATTATTAAAACAGGCTCGTGATAGCCAACGATTTTCTGACTTGGACGCATTAAAAAACACTATTGCGTTGTATTTGACGGATAGCCAGCCGTTTTCACCATCTGTTGCTTCCGGTACGTGTTATGTTTCTGCAGCTAGCTTAGCAACAACAGCATGTTCTGCAACCCGTAGCACTACCGCGGTTGCTGTTGTTAATGCAACGGTTTTGCGAGGAGTTACTGGTCCTGGTAGTGGATGGCTGCCTCTTCCTTTTACAAATATTACCAGCGGTTCACCACTTCAAAACCTTCCTGTTGATCCTATTAATAATGCGACGTATTTCTATTCAGCAGTATTTGATACGACCAACCTCACCTTTGAACTTGATGCAACTCTTGAGAGTACAAAATATGGACCAAAGGCGGCAACTGATGGTGGTAATTCATCGACAACATACGAAGTCGGATCAGCTCCAGGCTTGGCTTTGTAAAATAGTCCTCATAACATATTTAACAGAACACCCATAATACTTTTAAATGGGAAAATATGTTATATTAAATTAAATACATACAACAACACTAAAAAATTTATTTTTATGGATTACGCATCAGCACAGGCACACACGGAGCAAAAGGGATTTACCCTTATTGAACTGCTCATCGTCATTGGCATCTTGGCCATTTTGACCGCCGCGGTTGTCATTATTTTAAACCCAGGAGAATTATTAAAACAGGCTCGTGATAGCCAACGGTTTTCAGACTTGGACGCATTAAAAAATGCTATTGCGCTATATTTAACTGATAGCCAGCAATTAGGAAGTGGCGCAGGAACTGCGGTGACTGGTGATTGTTATGCAACGCTGAGTGGTACGGGAAGTGAATGTGGTGGAAGGTTTACATCATCTCCTACGGTAGTAGCGACTCCAGCAGATCCTCGTCCGGTTACTGGCGCAGGATGGATTCCTCTTAACTTCAATGCAATTACCAGCGGATCGCCGTTGCAAAATCTTCCTATTGATCCAGTGAACAGTGGTAACTTATTCTATTCAGCTGCATTTAACACAACTAATCTTACCTTTGAACTTGATGCGGTGTTGGAAAGTACAAAATATGGCAGTGGTGCAGGAAGTAAAGCGGCAACTGATGGAGGAAGTTCCAGTACTGTGTACGAAGTCGGATCAGCCCCAGGTTTGAATCTCTAAAACAGTTAGTAACGTGTCAATGCAAATATTGCAAGGAGGATTAATTTCAATATTGATAATAGTTTTGGGAGCGCAAATATTTTTGCGCTCCTTTTTGGCGAAACACATTAAAAAAATATTTTGGGGAGGTGTGGGACTCATTGTTGCATATAACGGATATATTTCGTGGTTGCAGTACACTATCTGGAAGAACAACCCAACTACCGCAAATCTTCTTCCGCCCCATCAGTCCATAATGTACTTTCTTAGTTATGTAGGCATTCATTTCTGGCTTCCGTATGGTGTTTCGTTGTTGGCGGCAGTAATTTTTATCAGCGTTTTTACTTTTGTTAATCGCGCGTACGAAGAACGATTTTTATTTGCTGAAGAAGTCTGGATCGGTGGTATGGCGCTCTTTTTAGTGGGCTATCCGGACGTTATTGTATATGTGCCGTTGTTTCTGGTGGCATTCGTGGGGGTTTCTTTGTCTCGTATGCTTTTTTTAAAAAAAGCGGCACGTACTTCTCCATATTTTCTTTGGATACCAGTCGCAGTCTGTGTTATACTTGCAAGTATATGGTACCTCTCCGCGTTACCGTGGTGGAACTTATTGATTATCTAATATACGGATACGCGAGCGTGATGACTATGTATGTTTCGGTACAACGCATATGCTTCAAATTCCCGAAGAAAAAATAAAAAAGATATTGGTAGAACAGGGGCTTTTGACAGCGCAACAGTTTGATGACGCCGTTGATGAGGCACGTCGCATGAATCAACAGGCGGGTGATGTGTTGGTGGCAAAGCGGTTTATTACTTATGAGTATTTATACAATCTACTCGCTTCCTATTATGGAGTTGAGCGGGCAAATTTGAATGCGCGAGGAGTTGATAGGACGACTCTTATTCTCATTGAAGAAAAAACGGCACAGGAGCGCAAGGTGATTGCATTCGCCAAAGAAAGCGATGGAACGATTGATTTGGCGATGGAGGATCCGACCGATTTGCCAACGATTGAATTTTTTGAAAAAAAACTAGCCGCTCCCATTCGGCCATTTTTTGCCACGGAAGAAGATTTGGCAGTCGGATTTTCTCTCTACGGCCATCAGCTCAATGAAGATTTTAAAAAAATTATTGAAGATAAAATCAGACTTTCATCACAGCAGAAATTTGATAAAGAAGAGGAAGCCGCTCGGCAGATTCCCATTGTCGATTTGGTAAATAACCTGATTTCCTACGGCGCATATATCAACGCATCCGATATTCACATTGAAACGTTGGAAAATGCGGTGCTGGTGCGGTTTCGCATTGATGGCATTTTGCATGAAATTACCACCATTCCCAAAGATGTTCATGCGGGAATACTGGCGCGCATTAAATTGCTTGCCGCTCTTAAAGTTGATGAACATCAAAAGCCGCAAGATGGACGTTTCCGTTTTTCTTACGGACAGGGGAGTGTTGATGTTCGTGTGTCGCTTATTCCCACCCTCTATGGAGAAAAAATTGTTATGCGTCTGCTGACTTCATCACAGCGTCCATTGTCGCTTTCGGAATTGGGATTTGATGACACCATGGCAACGATGATTGAGGAGAGTATTAAAAAAACATACGGTATGATTTTGGTAACCGGGCCAACCGGATCAGGAAAAACAACGACGCTCTATTCCATTTTAAATATTTTAAATCGTCCCGAAGTAAATATTGTTACCATTGAAGATCCTATTGAGTACAATATTCGATATATTAACCAAATTCAAATTAATCCGCTAGCAGGCATCACCTTTGCCTCGGGTCTGCGCTCTATTCTGCGTCAAGATCCCAATATTATTATGGTTGGTGAAATTCGCGACGAAGAAACTGCGGAAATCGCCGTGCAATCGGCACTCACCGGACACGTGGTGCTTTCGTCACTGCATACCAACGATGCTGTTTCTGCCATTCCTCGTTTGATTGATATGAAGGTGCCACGATTTTTGGTGGCGGCTGTGCTCAATGCGGCGGTGGCACAACGTTTGGTGCGTAAAATATGTCTTGATTGTATTGAATCGTATGTTGTTTCTCAAGAAGAGCAGGATTCGCTCAAAGAGCAATTTAAAGAACTCAATCTTTCTCTTGATACTATTCCCAAAACGCTGTATCGAGGCAAGGGGTGTAAGGTGTGTAATGGTATCGGGTATCGCGGACGTATGGGCATATATGAAATCCTTGAAATTACTGACGATATGCGCCAGATGATATCATCGGATGTTTTTTCTGTAGAGAAGCTTTTGGATATAGCGCGAAAACATGGCATGATAAGTATGTTCCAAGATGGTATGCAAAAGGCGGCATTGGGAGTGACTACGGTCGAAGAAGTGCTGAGAGTTATTAGGGAATAGAAGTAAGGGATAAGCAGTAAGTAGTATGGAAGAAAATTCCAATGACCGAAACGGATTTGTTTTGAATTTTGGTAATTGAAATTTATTTGTAATTTGTTGTTTGGGATTTTAATCTCCTCTTTAATACATAATACTTATCCCATAATACTAATGTTATGCGTTTCACGTATCGGGCAATAGATCAAAAAGGAAAAACAGCTGAGGGCATTATAGAAGCCCAGAGCATGTCTGAGGCACTTTTAAAGATTGCGCAGCGAAATTTGCGTCCGCTTTCTCTAAAGCCGGTTAAAGCACTTGAACTTAATCTTAAAAATATTTTTGGGCAAAAAGTGAATCTTGAGGATAAAGTGTTTATCACCAAGTATTTATCGCTTATGTTGCGGGTGGGCACGGATCTTTTTAAAGCCATTAATATTCTTATTGATGACTTTGATAAGCCGGTGGTTAAAAATTTACTCATAGAAATCAAAGATAATTTGGAAAAAGGTTTTCCATTCTACACAACCTTTGCCAAGTATCCCAAGTCATTTCCTCCGGTCTTTGTAAATATGGTGAAATCAGGGGAAATGTCGGGTAACTTGGAGCGGGTATTTTCTGATTTGAGTGTATCATTGGAAAGTGATCGAGAATTAACCGGAAAAATAAAATCGGCTCTGACGTATCCAATTATTCTTTTTGTTGCTTCTATTTTGATTCTTATTTTGCTGGTAAGTTATTCATTGCCAAAAATTGCAAATGTTTTTCTTTCGGGTGGACTTAAGCCACCGACGTTTTCCCGCATTGTGTTTGCCGTTGGATTGTTTGTGGGAGCTCATTTAGCGGTCTTATTGACGCTTTTCATTGGCTCCATTGTGGGCGCCGTTTTCTTCTTTGGAAAAACAGCGCTGGGAAAGAGAGTGCTGTACGACTTTGCGCTTCGCTTACCGGTTATTAAAAAGGTCATCAAAGAAATATCTCTTCAACGATTTGCATCAGTTTTTGCGTCATTGCTCAAGTCGGGTCTGCCGATTATCGAAGCACTTAACACATCTGCGGATTCCACCGGCATGCCGGAAATGAAAGCGGCACTGCATCGAGTGGGGGATAATTTGTCGCGAGGATTAACCGTGGGTGAAGCATTTAAAAACGAACCGGTCTTTCCGCATATCGTATCAAACCTCATCGCCATATCAGAAAAATCAGGGCACTTGGAGGAAATTCTTACTACCCTGTCAGGTTTTTATTCATCGGAAATTGAAACATCAGTCAAAACATTGGTGACTTTCATTGAACCAATTATGTTGTTGATGATTGGGTTGGTTATTGGTACTATCGCACTTGCGGTCATCGTGCCGGTGTACCAGTTGACGGCAACGTTCTAATTTGGAAAGTAGTAAGGGGCGAGTAGTATGTATTATAGAAGATATTAAAATCCCAAATAACACATTCCAAATCCAAAATAAATTTCAATTACCAAAATTTAAAACAAATCCGTTTCGGTCATTGGAATTTTCTTCCATACTCCTTAATACCTACTCCTTATTTCTTACTACATACTACTTAATACTGACCGTCATTATTTTATATGCTGTGTTTTGTTGCCAAGAAGACAAAAAAATATTTTCTTCAAGCTGAAGATGCTTTCACCCTCATTGAAATACTTATAACTATTGCTATTTTGGCAGTGGTTATTGGTGTCGGATTTTTAAACCTCGCAAATTACAAAAATAAAAACACCTTTGATCTTGATGCACAGAATGTGCTTGAGGCGATTCGTAACGGCGAAAACAAGGCCCTATTGGGAGCGGGGGGTACCGGATGGGGTATCAAATTTACTAGCGATGTCAATGATGGATATTATGAAATATTTTCCGGATCCTCATATGCGACCTCGTCGGTGGTCACGCGAGAAACGTTGACTGGCTCAACACTTTTTGCTAATCCCGCAGCAGGGTTTTCCAAGACAATCACCTTTGCACCGCTTACGGGCGTTCCCAGTCAGGCAGAATCGGTGGTATTAAAGCGTTCTGGAGGAACTGATCGATACCTGATATCATTGAGTACGTTAGGAAGCCTTGATAAGGTATATGAGCAAGGTCTTGTCGGCTATTGGCCGTTGGATGAAGGGCTGGGGACAACGGCGTACGATGCATCGGGAGGGGGAAATAATGGTAGTTTTGTAGGGTCTCCATCGTGGGTGGCTGGTCGAATTGGTGGTGCTGTAAATTGTGGAAATACTACAAGTGATTATATTAATGTAGGAAGCGTACCTCTTGGATCAATTTGGACGATAACGGCATGGTTTCAATATCCGTTATCTACAACGGGTTCTAGTTGGAATACTTTGACGAGGGGTAGTTCTTATGACCATCAAATTATTGTACAGAGAAGCAGTGGTCAATTAGGAATGTATGATAATAAAAATGGCACAGGCTTCAATGGTTCAGGATATTATATGACATCGCTTTCTAATGGTTGGCATTTTATAGCAACCATTGGCAATGCTGGTGTAGAACAATTTTATATAGATGGTTCGTACGTTGGACAGTCCGTAAAACAATCAACGAGCGATGTAAAATCAATCTGTAATTATTGGGGCGGGGGTCAAAATTGGGGCATAGTGGACGATGTCCGTATCTACAATCGTGCACTATCGGCAACTGAAATACAGCAGATGTATCAGAGATACTAGAATAAAATGATCAATTTCCAATTTACAATTTTCAATCAATTTTAGAATTTTAAAATTAATTAATTGAAAAATTTATTGATCATTGGAAATTGATCATTGAAAATTTGCTATACTTTATACAATGTCTCTTCAGAAAATAAAAAAATATATAAAAGACGTTATTCATCTCTCTACTAATCCCGAGGGTCAGCTTTTGGTTGAGCTTCTTATTGCGCTTCTGGTGGGCGGTATTTTTATCCTGGGGGCAACCGTGGGGATTAACATGATTCTGCGCTATGACTTTGAAACGCGGGGCATACAGGCGGCTTCATCGTTTGCCTATGACATGATTAATGGCGTGGAAACGTCGGCATTCAATAACTGGCAAAACATTTCAACTCTTCAAAAAGGCCAGGGGTATCATTACTATCTTATTCCACAGGCGACCTCATCAGTTGCGGTGGCGGGGGATGAAAGTACATTGTTTAATGATATTCGTTCGGGGTTAGTGGGACAATGGAAGTTGGATGAAGACGCGGGTACGATTGCGTATGATTCATCGGGGAATTTTAATAACGGTACGTTAATGAATAACCCGACACGTTTACAGCCCAATAACTGTCAGGTGGGAAGTTGTATACAATTTAATGGGACGAATCAATACATAACAGTTCCCGATGCTTCAAATGGATCACTTGATCCCACGAGTCAATACTCAATAGCATTTTGGATGAATAGTACTTCCGCAGCTACATATGCATTTATGATTTCAAAAACGAACAGTGGGGCAGGAGGTGGATATGAGGTGTTTCTATCGGGTGGAGGAAGCGTCCGATTTTCTTCGTGTAATTTAACTGGTTCATGTAGTGGAGGGTATTTTGATGTTTCGACGCCATTAAAATATAATGATGGGAAATGGCATTATGTTGTAGCAACAGCGCAGACAAATAGTACTGCGAAAATTTATGTTGACGGAACAATGGTTGTACAATCTGGGACAGTAACTCAAAATAATATTGCAAATTCTTACAACTTGATTATAGGAGGGCGTGGAACAGGAGGGGGAACTCCATTTCAAGGTGATCTTGACGACGTCCGTATCTACAACCGCGCTCTTTCTCTTGACGAAATCCAGACGCTCTATAACAGTTCGGTATACACCAAATATTTTTATATTACCGATGTGAATCGCGATCAGTGCGCGGCGGGAAATATTACCACCAGCTCGCCTTTGGCATGCGTGGGACAAACCGGTATTTCTGCCGATCCTTCGACTGAAGAGGTGACTGCGGTTGCCACCTGGCAGGGCAATAGAAATGTCACATTTTCAAAATACTTAACCCGTTCCAATAGTTCTGTGATTGATCAAAATGATTGGCGTGGCGGCTCCGGTGACAGCGGTATTGCCACAGCGGCGACGTCCACATTTCTTTCGTCGTCTAATATTACATACACTCCTACACAACAGCTCAGTTTAACGACGACGACCGCCAGTGGATGGTTAACATCAGTTATTTATGACACACAAAATGCCAGCGGATCGGCAATTAATAATGTTATGTGGGAAGGGACACAACCGGTGGGAACCAATGTGCAGTTTCAATTGGCGTATGCAAATGCGACATCCGGCCCATTCACGTTTGTGGGAAGCGATGGAACAGGGTCAACATATTTTTCTCCATCATCCTATGGCGTGTCGATGCCCATCACTACCATCAACAACTATCGCTATCTGGAATATAAAATATATCTCAATCCCAGTGGGGGAGCGGGACCAACAGTCACGGATGCGATTATTGGGTACAGCAGATAGAAGAAAAAATTTCGAATTTCGAGTTCCGAATTTCGAAGGATTCTATGAGACAATTCAAAATTCAAAATTCAAAATTCAAAATTCTGGCGTTTTCCCGCCAGGGTATCATCTCCCTTACTACGGTGCTCATTATTGGCACTATTGTCATGGAAACGGCCCTGGTGGGGCTGGCGGTGGCATATCTGGTGGGCGAGCAGGGAGCGGGGGTGAAAATGTCATACAATGCATCGCTCACTGCCCGATCAGGCTTTAATGATGTTCTGCTTAAGATAGAGCGCAATAAAGATTATGTGCTCAATCCTTACACACTTACTGTGGGAGGATATCAGGCAGATATTTCGGGAACAAAAACAGCCCTTGATAGCAGATTTAACCAGTATGTGGTTAATGTTATTGGAACGGCGTTGGACAAACAAATAAAAATTATAGGGACGATTGTTGTTGATGGATTTACCGGCGCCATCATCAGTGAGTCACTACAGGAGGTGAGTGTGAATTGATTGAGCTTGAAAGGAAGCTATAGTATACTAAAGACAGAATACGTGCGTATGGTCGGCATATGAATTTAAAACCACTTAAAAAAATATTGCGCATTCTTAATCCCCGTACGCAGGTCGGGGGACTTGAAATTAATGATATGTCGGTGGGATTTATGTCGCTCGACCCCGAGACCAAGCGCATTATTCAAGCATCAATACCGTTACCGTTAGGCGCTCTCCGTAATGGAAAGGTGACAGATCAGAAAGCCTTCGTTGACGCGCTTAAAAAGTTGCGATCGCAGGTGCCGTATCATAATGCAAAACAAGTGCCCGTCATCGTTTCAATATCCGATGAAAATGTATACACACAAATTTTCTCTCTTCCCGCCCTTAAAGGAGGAGGGTTTGAAGAAGCGGTGGCGCTCAATCTTCAGACTATTTCTCCGATTGAATTTTCAAAAACGTATGCAGGGTGGATTGATGTTCCCAGTGAGCCGCAGGGGATCACTCAAGAAGCTGAGGTTGAATTGAATGAGTCAGAAATCGTAGCATCATTTATCCCAAAAGAAATTGTTGATACAATCACGCACGCCTTAGAAGAGGCTCATTTTTCCGTGGTTGCCATGGAACAAAAGGCGGCGTCATTCACCCGATCGCTGGCCACGGAAGAAGTCGGGTTTTTGCCGGATGCTTCGTATTTTGGATTGTATGCAAATAGCGATGGTATTAGTTTCTCAGTGATACACAAAGGCATCTTGCGTTTTAATAGGTTTTCATCGTGGCAGTCTTTGCAGGCAAGCGATGCGGTGACGGGTGGTATCTCCCCAGAAAATTTTAAAAATTTTGTAACGAGAGAAATGCACCAAATTAATAATTTTTATATCAGCAGATTTAAGGTGCCGCTTCGGGGTGTGTATATTGTTGCTCCTGGTATGGAGCAGGTGTTGCGAGACATCATATTGAAAGATTTTTCACTCACCGCGATTATGCCGACGTTTAGAAATATCACCTTGCCACCTGCATGGATTATACCTTTGGGGGCGGCATTGCGGGGTATTATTCCTCGTCTTGAAGACACGCAAATTAGTTTGACCCCCGAAGGAACGCGTCAGCATTTTGTGCATGAAGAAGTAATATCGTTTATTGGGCTTTGGAGAAACGTTGCGGCGGCAATTTTCTTCATTATTCTTATTTCATACGTGGGTGTTTTTCTATTTCTTTCTTCGTATACCAAAACAGTTCTTGCTGATAGCAACAATGTTGTCACGTCAACTTCGGGAATCGAGCGCTTGCGCATGTTGACGCAAGCGGCCAATGATTTTAACGCGAACGTCACTCGGGCGCTCACGTTAAAAGCAGGACAGGTTCCCTGGAGCCAAATGTTATCCGCTATTTATAGTAAGGCAGGTTCAGCGGTTATTATAGATCGTCTCTACATACAATCACTCCAATCCGGTGTGGTGTTAAGCGGGCGAGCTACCACCAACGCGGCGGCACTTGATTTTAAAAACAGCCTTGAAACAATACCGTACATTCAAAATGTTCAGCTTCCTGTTTCGGGTATTGCGCAGGCAGACCAAAATACGATAACATTCAACATATCGTTTAACATTAAACAGCAATAGTATTCTGAAGTATTCTGATATCTGCAAATGATGGTAATGATTTTTTTGTATGGAACCATTTGATTTTAAAACTTCGCAGGAAGTATGGAGTGAGACATGGGAAAAAGAGGGTATATATAATGCCAAAGATTTTTCTGATGCAAAAAAATTTTATTGTTTAGTCGAATTTCCCTATCCTTCCGGGGAAGGGTTGCACGTGGGGCATCCGCGTTCCTATACCGCCCTGGATATCATTGCTCGCAAGCGGCGCATGGAAGGGTATAATGTTCTCTTTCCTGTTGGCTGGGATGCATTCGGGCTTCCTGCGGAAAACTATGCCATAAAAACGGGTACGCATCCGCGCGCAACGACCGAAAAAAACATAAACAATTTTAGGCGGCAACTAAAAGAGCTTGGCTTTTCATTTGATTGGTCCCGAGAAGTGAACACAACTGATCCTGCATACTACAAGTGGACGCAGTGGATATTTTTACAGCTTTTTAAACAGGGGTTGGCATACAAGAAAAAAATGTTCATCAATTGGTGCCCCAAAGACAAGGTGGGACTTGCCAATGAGGAAGTGGTAAATGGTTGTTGTGAGCGGTGCGGGACGCCGGTCATACAAAGAGAACGTGAACAGTGGATGCTAAAGATTACGGCTTATGCGCAGCGCTTGTTGGATGATTTGGCGACTGTTGATTATCCGGAGCGGGTCAAAAAACAACAAGAAGAGTGGATTGGACGCTCCGAAGGAGCAAAGATAAAATTTCGAATTTCGAATTTCGAATCAGAAATAGAGGTGTTTACCACACGGCCGGATACATTGTTTGGGGCGACATTTTTGGTGGTATCGCCCGAGCATCCGATTCTGGATGGAATTGTGCCCGCTGACCACCGCGATGCAGTGCGCGCGTATCAGGAGGCGGCCAAGATGAAAAATGAACTTGAGCGTACAGAGCTGCAGAAGGAAAAAACAGGGGTATTTTCGGGCGCGTATGCGACCAATCCGGCAACCGGCAAAGAAATTCCCATATGGATTGCGGATTATGTGCTTATGACGTACGGCACGGGGGCTATTATGGCGGTGCCGGCGCACGATGAGAGGGATTTTGCGTTTGCGAAAAAATATGATGTACCAATTGTTCCTGTTATAAGTGGGGGAGTGGATGGAGCGTGCTATCAGGGGAAAGGTGTGCTCATGAATTCTGGTGCATTTGACGGCATGGAGTCTGATGAGGCGGCTAAGGCTATGACAAAAAAATTCGGCATGCCGGAAGTGCAGTTCAAATTGCGCGACTGGGTGTTTTCTCGTCAACGATACTGGGGAGAACCCATTCCGCTTGTCTTTTGCCCCCAGTGCGCTCAGGAAGCGCAATCGCAGACCAACGCGGACAAAAACGCAGACCAACGCGGACACATTCAGCGTGAGTCAGCGTCACGTCAGCGTCTGTCAGCGTTCTCCGAAGGAGAGCTGTTGAATCCGGGCTGGGTGCCGGTTCCCGATGATCAGCTTCCAGTGGTGCTCCCTGAAGTTGAAAAATATCAGACCAGTGATACGGGGGATTCGCCATTAGCGCTTATACCTCAGTGGGTGGAAACGACCTGTCCGCGTTGTGGGGGGGCGGCGCGACGTGAAACGGATACGATGCCGCAGTGGGCTGGATCGTCGTGGTATTATCTTCGTTATACCGATCCGCACAACGATACTGCGTTTGCAGACAAGGGAAAACTGGCGTATTGGACACCGGTGGATTGGTATAACGGCGGCATGGAGCATACGACATTGCACCTGTTATACTCTCGTTTTTGGCACAAGTTTTTATTTGATATCGGTGTGGTGCCAACTAGTGAGCCATATGCAAAGCGCACATCGCATGGACTTATTTTGGGCGAGGGAGGCGAAAAGATGTCAAAGTCGCGTGGCAATGTGGTGAATCCCGATGTTATGGTGAATGAATTTGGCGCTGACGCATTCCGTACGTATGAAATGTTTATGGGGCCGTTTGAGGATTCAACACCGTGGAGCAATAACGGCATATTGGGCATTGAGCGGTTTTTGAATCGGGCATGGAAATATGTTCTTGCGTGCACTAAGGAAACAAACGTGGCACCTCTTGATGCTGATACGGAACGAATGGTGCATAAAACTATTCGTAAAGTTTCTCAAGATATTGAGACGATGAGTTTTAATACGGCGGTATCCGCGCTCATGATTTTACTCAATACATTAGAAGCACATGGTCCTGTTCCTCGTGAAACAGGTGAAGTATTTATACGCTTACTTTCTCCATGTGCGCCGTTTATGACCGAAGAGTTGTGGCGGCATCATATGGGACATACGACATCGGTCAGCGTCGCCCCATGGCCCGCGTATGATGCGGAAAAGATGAAAGACGATGTGGTAACTATCGCGGTACAAATTGGTGGAAAAATGCGGGGAACAATTATTGTTTCAGCGACAGCCACACAGCAGGAGGTTGAAGATGAAGTCAAAAAAAATGACGCTCTCATGAAGCGTCTTGAGGGGATTAAGGTGCATATGATTAAGTATGTACCGGGTAGGATTATTAATTTTATTACTGCATAATAATGTATGGACGGGTTTAAACGATTTGCATTACTGCTTGTTGCAATACTTTTTTCACTCTATTTTGTGCATGCGCTTTCCAGTTCAGCACGAAGTGCTCCTGCTCAACAAAGCGCTCCCTACGCACAGTATTATCAATAAAAGAATAAAGAAAAATATTTATCAAAAAACGTGAGCTTATACTCACGTTTTTTCTTGGAGGATTGTTTCAAGAGTTAGGCGATTATTATTTCGTATGATTTCTAATGAGATGTGTTGGTTGCCCTGAGCATCTTCTAGAAAATCTTCAAGGGTAAATGTTTCATTGAGTGGAGTGTTATTGATGGCAACAATAATATCGTGGTCATGAATTCCTCCTTGTTCCGCGGGACTACCGGGAATAATTGCCTTCATATGCGCCGCGGGGCTTGTGACAAGAATGCCTTCACTCACGGGAAGTTTATATATTTTTTGGATATGAGGGGTGATGATGATGTGTCGTACGCCCAAAAAAGCTCTCCTGATTTTGCCAAAAGAAAGAATGTCAGCAAGATCATTTTTGATAGTATTAATGGGTATGGCAAAGCCAATATTTTCTGCTTGTGCAACATTTGCCGCATTAATGCCGATGACATAACCATCGCTATCAATAAGTGGTCCGCCTGAATTGCCGGGATTGATTGCCGCATCAGTTTGAATGAGTCCATGGAGGAGTTCGTGGCGATCTTCATTGTGTGCCGCGATGGCGCGTCCAAGTCCTGAAACAATACCGCGCGAAATAGTATCTTCAAAAAGTCCTAATACATTACCGATGGCATATACAGTCTGTCCTAATTGTATCTGCGATGAATCCCCAAGCGGCAAGGAGGGGAAGGGATGGGCGCCGGCTATTTTGAGATAGGCGATGTCGTGCACACTATCAGTGCCAATGAGAATTGCTTGCCAGTGTACTTTATCATGAGTGGTAATAGTATATTCTAACGATCCCTCATAGACGACATGGATATTGGTGATAATAATGCCACTCGTATCAACAATAAACCCGGTGCCGCCGCCAAAATCAATTGTACCTCCGGTTATTTTTTTTGCCAGTACTTCCGCTTTTTCTCTGTCTTGTTCAAGAACGGGAAAAATTTCACTTGGTGATTTTTTTTGCAGGTGTGCAATACTTTCCGATACTTCAATGGATACTACTGCTGCTACCGCAGTGCGGATGATATTAATCGTTTGTTGCTCTTCTGTGGTCATATTATTTAGTATACGAAAAAGGTGAGGAAATAGCCATTTGGAAAGAAAAGAGGAAGAATTTCTAATATCTAATTGTCTAAGAAGCTTTGGAGCAATATTTAGTTATTAGAAATTAATAATTTAGTCATTACAGTTTTTATAAAATAAAAATTGTTTTGGTGCCCCTGGAGGGAATCGAACCCCCATTTTATCCTTAGGACGGATTTGTTCTATCCATTGAACTACAAGGGCATAATATTGAATACGGTACGCCGTTATTGTAGTATAAAACAGTCATTAGTCAAAAGGGCCTATAGTATAGCGGTAGAACACCTCCATGGCATGGAGGGGGTCGGGGTTCGACTCCCCGTAGGTCCACCTTAAGGGATTTTTGACCGTCAAAAGTCCGAATTAGCTCGAAAATATAACCCAATTTAGCGGTTCCAAATCCTTGATTTCTGCGATATGGAATTCCTTCCGGAAACACTAATTTTTGGAACTTCCTTTGTTGGGATATAGGCAGAACGAGCCATTTCTGAGCTAGAGAGGCAATAAAATCAATTGCATAGGAAAATGCCTTCCCGACATCAAATTCATCAATCTGAAGGCTTTTTAATGCTATTTGGGACATGGCAATTTCACTCTCGATCTCAGTCTTTCTTGCCTGGAACTCTTCTTTGGTGTAGGAACCGTCTTCACACATTTCAAAGATACGTTTTAGCTTTGCCTCAAGTAATGAAAGATAGGCTTCATGCCTTTTTATTTCAACTCCAGACTGGTTACCCTGTTCTTTCCATAAGTCCAATATGGTCTCTTTGAATATCGAGAGCCACTTTTCTTTTGGTATAATATGTCTCAGATATTCAGAGAACTCAGATTCAAGAATATTCTTGGCTATTCCCTTACCAAACATCGAACACGTGCGGTTCGGGCAATGATAATAAAAGTATCTGCCGCCGTTGCCACGTGGAGCACTGCCGGTAAGTGGGCGGTTGCATGATCCACAAATTATTGTCCGACGGAGAGGAAAATCAGGATTATTCCTGTCATTCTTTGTTGTACCCCGTTTTGCTTTACCGGAGAGTACAAGTTGAATTTGATACATCTCTTCTTTTGTAATCATGGGCTTGTGCAGTCCTTCCCTTTCTTCACCCGTCCATGGGTTTACGATGATACCGGCGTAAAACTTTAGATTTTTTCTAAGCATCCTATCCACCAATTGCGGAGTAGGATTTTTACCGGAAGTAGTCTTCAGTCCCCACTCTCGGAGCATTCGTACAATATCTTTTTGCTGATGAATTCCCCGTGCATATTCTTTTAAAGCTCTTTGCATAAGAGGAAATGCATGTTCATCAGGCGGATCGGGTTCCGTCTTTTTCTCTCCGCGCTTTTTGAAATGCTGGCACTTATAACCGATTGGAGGATGGTAAGGATAAATGCCCTGATTGATGCGGGCAAGCATCCCATCGGTGCACCTCTGTTTCCGTATAGCGTTATCATATTCGGCAGCTCCGGCAAGAACCGTTTCAATGAACTTCTCAGCTGGTTTGTCGCCGATCGGCTCTGTTACGGAATACAAAGAAGTACCATAGGTATGTAAGATCTTCCGCACCGCAAAATGA